>JAHEJX010000001.1:53096-109650 GCA_024638645.1 Actinomycetes bacterium | reverse complement strand
CTGAGGCGACGTTTGTTGCCAGGACAATCGACATGGACCGTTCCCACACCACAGAAATGCTCGAGGCGGCCTACGAGCACGAGGGAGCCGCTCTCATCGAGATCTATCAGAACTGCAACGTGTTCAACGACAAGGCTTTCGTTCAGCTAACGGGTCGAGAGGAGCGGGACACCAACCGCATCAACCTCGTCGACGGCCAGCCGATCCGCTTTGGCAAGGACAATGAAAACGGGGTCGTTCTCGATGGGCGCGGTGCTCGCGTTGTTGCGGTGGCCGACGTCGGCGACGCCGCCATTCACGTCCACGATCCATCTGTTGCAGATCCAAGTTCAGCGTTCGCGCTGAGTCGTCTTTCGCACGGACCATACGGGCCGACGCCAATTGGCATATTCCGCAACGTGAACCAGCCCAGCTACGACGGCCTTCTCGCTCAGCAACTTGTCGATGCCCAGGCGGCCAAGGGCCCGGGCGAGCTGAAGGAACTCATCCGCAGCGGCGGAACCTGGACTGTCGATTGACCCGCACGACGCGTTAACGTCTCCTCCCTATGGCAGACCTGTGGATTAGACGCGAGGACTACGAGGGTCAACCCCTCGCAGCCGACGAGATTGGCAAAGACCCGGTGGCGGCGATCGGTGCTTGGGTCCAAAACGCCTGGGATCAGGGCGAACCGCAGGCGAACGCCATGTGTATCGCCACGGTGAGCGCCACAGGCGTTCCTTCTTTGCGCACCGTGCTGCTCAAGGGCCTCGACCATGGCTTGTTGTTCTTCACGAACTACACGTCAACCAAAGCCACGGATCTGGCGGCAACCGGAGTTGCGGCAGTCAACTTCACCTGGCTCAACATTCACCGCCAGGTACGCGCGAGCGGATCTGTTGCCAAGCTCACCCCTCAGCAGTCTGACGACTATTTCGCGACTCGCCCCCGTGGTTCACAAATCGCCGCGGCCGCTTCGCCTCAGAGTTCTCCACTTTCCGATCGTGCCGAGCTCGAGGATGCCTTCGCCGCAGTCGCCGAAGCGAACGACGGCGCCATTCCTCGTCCAGATCACTGGGGCGGATACCGCTTGGTACCCGATCGTGTCGAGTTCTGGCAGGGCCGTCCGAACAGAATGCACGACCGGATCGAGTTCTCCAGGGTCGGCGACGGCTGGAAGGTGCAGAGGCTGGCCCCTTGAACCGCCTCGTCCACATCGACTTCCGCAAGTGGATCACACGACGCCACTGGCAATTCACGATGAACTACCTTGACCAGGACGAATGGGGTCTCTGGCTGTGGACGCCGGCCGGGTCGACGGCCCAGCGCGGAGACGAGCCGCGGCAAATATTCAATCACGCCAATGTGAAGCTGGTCAGCCCCGGCGACTGGTGGACCGCGATCTGGAACGACGGCCGCCGCTACGACCTCTACATCGACATCATCACTCCGGCCGCCATAAGTCCAGATATTGTCACGATGGTCGATATCGATCTGGATCTGGTGCGCAGGGCAGACGGTGAAGTCACCATCGAAGATGAGGAAGAGTTCGCAGATCACCAGAGAAGGTACGGTTACCCCGCCTATGTCATTGAAAGAGCGTGGCAGACGACCGCCGCCTTGAAGCAGCGGCTGGAGCGCCGAGAAGAGCCATTCGGTGAGGTTGGCGATGCCATGGTGACGAGAGCTCAGGCCATGGCGAACAACATGAGGACATGAACCGAGTCGGCGCTCAGCTCGCGAAGTCGCTCTTTGCGCAAACCCGCATCACCAGGCCCCGACACGCCGCCCTACTCAGCGGCCTCGCAACCACAGCTCTGCTGGCCGCGGCGTGCGGATCGTATGTACCGGCGTCAACTGAGGCGCTGACGACGATTGCTTCCGACACTTCACAGCCGGAGCCCATGGCAGTGGCGGCATATGAACCTGAGGAGTCATTCCTCAATCATCCAACACTTCTGCCGGAGGGTTGGGAGCTTTGCCGCCATCTGGAACGAGCTGATACCGGAGATCGATTCTGCCCGCCTGATGAGGAAGAAGCCTGGCTTCAAATAGCCACAAAGCCTGCGGATCGCGTGCGTTTGGACCTCGGCGAGAGCATCGAGGGGTCGGCGAGCGGTGTCTGGCTGTCGAGAGTGGACCGAATCGAGGCTGCGTTCCCTTTCAGCACAGGAGATGTTGTGGTAGTCACCAGTGCGGTGATACCGGAACAAGTCTTACTGGCGATTGCCGAGAGCATTCCTCTTGTCGGCAGCAGAGGCTCGCTCTACGGCGAATACGAGTTGCCGCTCGCGCTCGAGGACGTGACCGATGAGCAGCTGACGGGCCTGTTAGGGAACCTCGGAGAGCAGGTCAGGGTGACACGACGCGATCTCGAAGCATCGGTCTTCACCTCTGTCGTCATCCTCCGACTCTTTGCGGCCGACGAGCTATACGTTCCGACCATGGCTCCTTGGATTCCCAAACCCCGACTGATCGATGCAAATAGGCCGGTAGTTGTCGGCGAGTCGGCGAGTCAGCGGCGCACCTTTGTGATCTGGGATCAGCGTGGCTACGGGTGGCGACTCGAAGGGCAGATGACCGTCGAGGACGCGTCAGAGCTCGCCCTCGAGATCATCGAGCTTGTAGCGGGCCTTCCCTAGCGGCGACCAGGCGCTGCGCCATCTCACACGCGTTGGTACGGGGTTTCGGCGATGCCGCTGATACCGACGTCGTACACCAAGATTGACCCGCCGTACCGGCCGCCGTCGCCACCGACCCGAGCAGTCGTGACAAACATCATGTCGAGGTTGGGCCCCCCAAAGGCAACACACGTCGGCATGGTCGCCGGCACCTCGAGCACCCGATCGACCGTTCCGTCCGGGAGGTAGCGAACGAGTCGTGATGAGCCCCATTCGGCATTCCAGATCCCGCCGAACTCGTCGACGGTAGACCCGTCTGGTCCGCCCGGATCCTTGATTACGGCTATGGGCAACCGAGGACCGGGTTCGCCCGTACTCATGTCGTACGGGGCGGCCCAGATGGTGCCGTCCATCGAATCGGCCGTGTACATCGTCTCCCCGCTTGGCGAAAAGCAGAGCCCATTCGGAATGCCGACATCCCCCCACGCGCGCGTCAGACCGCCATCCGGGTCGAGTCGATACATCGATCCGGTTCGCTGCCCGGTCTCGGCGTCCTCCATGGTTCCGGCCCAGAAGCGCCCCTGGCGGTCCGTCTTGCCGTCATTGAATCGATTCCCCGGAATGTGCGCCTCCGGCGTAGCGATGGAGAGCACCTCATGTATTCCGTCGTTGGTGAGCTTGACGATCTCGAGGCCGCTTGCGGTCGCCGCGAGAAGACCCCCGGGCTCTGCAGTGAGGCCGATCGATCCGTAGCGACGGCCGGTGGGACACGTCACCCAGCGACGGCTGGTCACACTCAGCGCACCGATCTCTTCCCCATGGATGTCGATCCAATACAGCAACCCTGTCCGCTGATCCCACAACGGCGACTCTCCGAGCACCGTCTCAACCGGAATCACTTCTATCAGGTCCAAGGGTGCTCCCACCCGTAGCGAGGCTGCGCCATTCTGCCGCAACTTCGGGGTCTCGTATCTCGCATCTGGACTGCAGGTGACGCAGCCCAGCGATGCGAGGCGAACTCAAAGGGCTCATTTCCATGTTGGAGCTGCTTTACAAGGGTCGCGTCAGCAGATCAGTATGAGATAACGGATACGCGATACCGAATACCGCTCGGCCCCAAGCCGAACTCACATCTTGCCGAAGCCATCTCCCGCTTCAACGGTACCCTGGACGCCCGGGCTGTTTTGATGCCATACGGTGGAAGAGCTGAGGTTGAGGCCGGAGTTGGAGCCGAGGATCAGGATGGCGGCACCAGCATCGACGGCACCGAGATCCTCGCCTGGCATGCCAATGACGAGGTCCCATCGATTGTTGCCGTCGACGTCGATTGCCCGCACTGTCGCTCCGAACCTGTCGTCGGCTTCAGCCAGACCCACGAGGCCGTTGCGGCCTTGCCTCAGGAAGTTTTGGCTCCGTGCCTCGAGGCCTGAGGACCTGCCGTAGAGAAGAGTGACTGCGCCCGTGTTCTTTTCTCCCGCGATGTCTTCGCCCGGCGTGCCGACGGCGAGATCGCCAAATCCGTCATCATCGAAGTCGGCGGCGGCAAGCGCCGCGCCGAACCGGTCGGATGCCTGCGGCTGGTCACCGACGCCCGAGCTCGCCTGGCTCCACAGCTCGTTGCCGCTACTCGATATCCCACCGGAAGAGCCGAACAGGATGTGGACCTTGCCGATGTTCTTCTTGCCATCTCCGTCGTCCTTGGGGGCACCGACTGCCAGGTCGTCGTAGCCGTCGCCATCGAAGTCAGCAGCAGCCAACGAGCTACCGAACCGGTCGTTGCGCCCGGCAACCTCGAGGATCCCGCTGCTGTCCTGATGGAAGCGGTCGTTGCCGGATGAGGTGAGCCCGTTGCCGGACCCGTAGATGATGTGCACCTGACCAGCTCCGCCGGCTGAGCCGACGATATCCCCCGGTGCTCCGATCGCTAAGTCGTCGTAGCCGTCGCCATCGAAGTCACCCACTGCCAGAGAAGTGCCGAACCGATCTCCGGCCCCGGCCAAGCCGATGATTCCCGAGCTGTCCTGGTGCCATAGTTGATCACCCGCAGCCGTCAGACCCGTCTTGGTGCCGTAGAGCACGTTGACAGATCCGGCTCCCTGGTGGTTGTTGACTCGATCACGGGGGACTCCAATGGCGAGGTCGAAGAATCCATCGCCGTCGAAGTCGCCGGATACGAGGGAAGCTCCAAAGCGGTCGCCGGTGCCGGCCGCATCGAGCACACCGGGTCTGTCGCGGTGCCACAGCTGGCCGTCCGTGGCGCCGAGGCCGTCTGCCGTGCCCATGATGACGTTGATCAGGCCGCCGTCGACGACGGTACCCACATCGTCGAGCGGAGCGGCTACCGCCAGATCGGCCCGGCCATCGTGGTCGAAGTCGCCGGAGGCCATGGCGGCACCGAAGCGGTCGCCGGGCTCCGAGACGCCTTCGATTGAGGTGAGGTCGTGATAGAGCAGGTCATCGTTGTCCGTGATAGGCCCGTTCTTCGATCCGTAGATCACATTCACGGCCCCTGCATTCGCAATTGTGTCGATGTCCTCCCCCGGCGAGCCGAGAGCCATTTCGTGGAACGAGTCGCCATCAAAATCCCACGGGTCTGCCGGGGAAAGCCCGGTACAGCTCCAATTCGGAGTGCGGTACCAATAGTGAACGGGCAGCGTCGAGTTTCCTCCGCGGCGAACGGACACGCTGCCGTTGGACCCGATCTGCCACAGATCTGGCCTCCCGTCACCGTCAAGGTCGGCCATGGCGAAGCGATCGCCACCTAACGCCGTCGCACCTGTCGGAGATGCCACGGGGCTTCCCTCGTAGGCATCCTTGGCAAGGAGAGTCCGCAACCTCACCGAACCTGCCGAGTCGATGGCTACGACGTCATCCCGTCCATCTACGTCGTGGTCGCCGATCGAGAATTGCCAACTGCCGGTTGTGTCGAGGGTGGTAGACGCATCTACGAGTCGGCTCCCGAAACTGTTGGACCCGCTCCACACCTCAATACGCGTGTTCGAGCCCGGGGTGACGATGATGAGGTCTGCTTTTCCGTCTCTGTTGTAGTCGCCGCTGAGATAGGAAGCGCCGGAACGCGGCGTTGCCCCAGTCGTTACGGTGACCGAATCTCGATAAGCGCTCTCATACGTGAATGCTTCGACCCTTACCTTGGATCCCCCCGTGTCGAGGGCCCAGAGGTCGGGTCGGGAGTCGCCGTCGAAGTCGGCAACGATGTAATCGTCCGCACCCTTGGCGCCGTGCGCCGTCCACGACGAAACACCGCAACGACGGAAGTTCTTCGAGGAGCGGGCAAATGAGATCTGCACGCCGTCTGCTCCGTGATCCCTGATCCGGACCAAGTCGGGTGCGCCGTCGCCGTTTCCGTCTGCCACGACGAGTGAACCGCCATCCGCGGTAGCGAAGCCGCTTGAGCCGCTCCATGCCTCATCCGTGAAGTTGGCCTTGGCAGTGTTTGGCGGATATGGCGACGGGAGATTGCCGTAGCCGGGGGTTGCCTTGGGCCCCATCCACGAGAAGTGCATCGCATCCTTGATGTACAGCCAGTCGCCACCCCAGCAGAACCCGGCATCCTTCCAAGCTTGTACGAACCACGAGGGCATATCGGTGACAAGCTCGTTGTCGCCCTGATACGGATTGGTATCCCAGTTGATATCGATTGTCGTGCCGAAGGCGTGAGTCGACATGCGAAAGCTACCGCCGATGCGCCGCCATACCCAACTCGCTGCAATGCGCACGTTGTAGTGCTTGCCTTCTGCGGCGCGGGCGGCGAGGTTCTGCGAAACGAGCTGGAATGCGGGATACGCATGCTGATGGACGAACACCTTGCGCCCACCGCTCATCGGCACCGTCCACTCAACCATGGAGTTCGCAACGTCGCTGTAATCGCGCCCGAAGAAGTCGCCCCACGGTCCTCGCACTTGATGGCCGGACGGTATGGAGCGGTTGGAGGTCGAGTTGGTTGTCGTCGCCGGTGTCATGGCGCCGCTGTTCTCACCGCAGCCAGACGACTCGTTGAAGAAGGTGGCCCCCGGCGCCGAAGAGGCGGCATCGAGCAGGTACAGCTCTTCTTCCGAGTGCGACTCGTGGCCGTCTTCCAGCTCGCTATGGCCTTCGAGCGGCACAGGCTCGAGATCGCCCGGGGCACGCTCGTCTGCGCTCACCGTGGCCGGGGCCAGCGCCACCGCCAAAGCCAAAGCTGTCAACGCAATTCGGCGTTTCATTCCGTGTCGGTTCCTCTTGAGCGCTCCACCAGCTCAATCGGCTCGATCTACCTTTGACTGTAGGGATCGCGAGGCCGTAATGGGATAAGGAATGCCGAAGCTGAAGTGAAGACCGGAACCGTTGGACGATGGCGAACGAAGGGTCAGAAGACCGGTGGGCGACCCAGCCGCGTCATGGTCCATGCAGATCGCCATGAGATAGGGGATCTCTCCCCTGGCGACTCACTCCAACCTGTCTTGAAGCCGCGCAGCACTTGGCCCCTCGCCTCCCCTGACCCAGCACTGAACAGCGATCGCATCGTCCACAAGGCAATGTGTGGTATCGCTATCAGCCACGGCAGCCTGCGTCGCGCCAGCCAGACGCGATTGCGCGACGACCGGTAGTGATACTCGGCATGGCGGCTCGGAGGTGCGGCAGGGTGCAGAACGGTGAGGTCGCCCCGATACTGCACCCTGAACCCCTCGTCGATCGCTCGCCAGGCAAGGTCTGATTCCTCATGGGAGTAGAAGAATGCCTTGGGATAAGGCCCGCAACGCTCAAACACCTCGCGTCTAATGGCGCACGCTCCCCCGAGGAAGGACGTCACATCCGAGCTCTGCGCGGGGTCACCGACCCGCAGCCGGGGCACGTGACGCCGTTCGCTCAGGCCGGTCACAGGGTCGCGCAATCGGAAACTGAGAATCCCCAATTTCGGATCAGCGTCGAACGTATCCAGTGCCTTGGCTGCCAGGTCGCTCTCCGAGTACCAGGCATCGTCATCTAAGAAGAACATCACCGGGTGGGCGCTGTCGGCCGCCCCGAGATTGCGGCCGCCTGGAATGCCGAGGTTCTCGCGGGAGACGAACAGTCTGGCACCCGTTGGTATGTCAATCTCCCCGCCACCGTTGGATATGACAACGATCTCAGGGTCGACCAACTTCTGCGCCTTGACCGACTCGATGGCGCGATGCAGCTCTTCCGGCCTGTCTCCTTGGGTGAGGAAGATGAAGGAGGCTGCTCTCACTCTTCGAGCCTCGGTATCTGCGGGCCCGAATCGACGATGTCGTCGGTCATGAAACCGAATGCCCAGCTGAGGTGCATTGTCGGCAGCACGACCGGCAAGCCAAGTGCTGCAGCATCACGCCTGCGGATCAACTCGACGACGGTCGTACCCAACACCGCTGCGAGATATGCGGCCGGCACAACGGACGCGAGCGCCACCTGCCTGAAGAGAAGGAGAACTGTGGACACGACCAGTCCTACGACGAGGAGCGGCGCCGCCAGTTGCCTCCAACGAAGCGACTCGGGAAACCGTCGTATGACTACACGCTTCCACGCGCCGTATTGGCGATATTGCGAGGCAAGGCGGCGTGGGCTCTCCCGAGGGAAGTAGTCGACAGCCAGGCCCGGGTCGTAGAAGACCACTCCTCCGGTGTCACGGATTCTGAAGTTGAGTTCGTAGTCCTGGTTGCGAGTCAAAGACTCATCGAACAGCCCGACCCGTTCTAGCGCACTGCGTTTGAATACACCGAGATAGACGGTGTCGACGGATCCAGGACGTCCTCCCATGTGGAACTTCGCATCGCCCACTCCAACAGGTGTTGTCATGGCGATTGCGGCGGCGCGCTGCCAGAAGCTGCTCCCGACGGCTTGTTGGGTGCCGCCGACTACGTCGGCTCCCGTCTCCTCCAACACTCGTAGCGCCGTCGCCACGTACTGTGGCGGGAGGTTGCTGTGGGCATCACAGCGGACGATCACGGCGCCCTGCGCCTCGCGAATGGCGGCATTGAGCCCAACCGGTGTGTTGCCTGCCCCTACCGAGATCATCCGCACCCTGTGATCCTCGTGGGCCATTTCCGACACCACCCTGCGGGTGTCGTCTTCGCTCTGCCCGACTGCCACTACCACCTCGAGCGGGGGCGCACCGACCTGGCCGAGGGCACTATGAATCGCCGTGCCAATTGTGGCTTCCTCATTGCGCGCCGGCATCACAATCGATACCTCCGGTTTCTGGCGGGCAGCGTCGCTCATGCCGGCTGCAGGCTAGAGCGGCCGGACTGTGATGCGGCGCCTCGCCGTTGCCAGTACCGTTGGCAAGCGATGAGCTCATACCAAGCCAACCTCAGCGAAGGCCAGTTCGAGACTCTCCTGGCAGTCGCCGACGCCCTCCTTCCGCCGGTAGCCGGCGAAACCGAATTCGAGATCAACAACATCAACGGACTTGGTCTACCTGCTCGCCTCGAGCACATCCTCGATGACCTACCCGACGAACGAATCGGAACAGATCTGGCGCTGGCGTTGAAGCTGCTCGGAACCAGAGCGGGCGGGTTGCTGCTATATCGCAAACCCGTGGCCTTCACCGCACTCGACGCTACGGGGCGTCGCCAAGCGCTGCTCGCCATGGCAACGAGCAAGCTGAGTCAGGCCAGACAGGTCTACTCCGGCTTGAAACGTCTCGTGTCGCTCGCAGCCTTCGCCGCCGACTCAACCGAGCCTGAACCACTCGCCTGGCCGGCCATGGGTTACCCCGGACCGAATGGGCCACCGCCTGACGTTCCCAAGTCGATCGAGCCGGTGACGATCGCCGCAGACACCACGCTCAACTGCGACGTCGTAATCGTCGGGTCGGGTGCAGGCGGCGGTGTAGCGGCGTCTGTGCTCGCTGAGGCTGGTCTCGACGTGATAGTGCTCGAGAAGGGCGGATATCAAAACGAGTCCGATTTCACCCACTATGAGTCCGAGGCGTATCGCCGCATGTATCTGGACGGGCTGCAAACGACGACGGCAGATGGCGGCGTGAGCATCGTGGCCGGGTCGACGCTCGGCGGTGGCACGGTCATCAACTACACGACTTCGTTTGCCACGCCGGACGAGGTACGCGCCGAGTGGGACGAGATATCGGGGCTACCCGGCGTATTCACCGGACCAGACTTTGCGACGTCGTCTGCGGCAGTGCACGGGCGTCTCAGAGTCAACCAGGACCACAACCAGCCCTCACACCGAGACGGCATGATGGAAAAGGGGCTCCGTGACCTGGGCTGGCATGTAGCCGCTATGCCTCGCAACGTGGATGGGTGCGACGACGATTTGTGCGGATACTGCACCATGGGTTGTCGCCACGCTGCCAAACAGTCAACAATGCGCACCTATCTCCAGCACGCATTCGAGCTCGGCACCCGGATCATCGTCGGCGCCCACGTCGAGCGCGTAACGACCGTTGCCGACGCTGCGACCGGTGTCGAAGGCCGGGTGGGTGCCCATCGCCTCACCGTTCGAGCCAAAGCGGTGGTGTTGGCTGCCGGATCTCTCAACACGCCGGCGATCATGCTTCGCAGTGGCATCAAGGCGCCTGCCGTTGGCCGCAACCTGCGTTTGCATCCTGCTTTCCCCGTGTGGGGAGACTTCGACGAGGCTCTCGAACCGTGGTCCGGAATCATGCAGGCGCTCTATTCGGACCAGTTCGCGAATCTCGACGGCAAGGGCTACGGCGTGAAGTTCGAGACGGCGCCGATTCATCCTGTCTTCCTCGGCGTGCTCAACCCGTGGAACAGTGGGCCGCAGTTCAAACGGCTGATCACCAGATACCGGCACAAGAATCTCGTCGGCGTACTGCTGAGGGACACCTCTGCCGGACGGGTCACGATCGACCGCAAGGGGCGCCCTGTGTGGAAGTACCGCCTCAACAAATACGACGTGGCTCATCTACGGGAGGGTGTCATCCGAGCCTCCGAGGTCCTGGCCGCCGCCGGGGCCAACGAAGTGGGAACGCCGACATCGCGCCAAGTGGTGTGGAATCCCAAGGGCAGCGAAACCTCCGATGATTTCATCCTGCGCGTGGACAGCGCAGGGTATGGAGCGGGCCAGTTCTCGCTCGCATCGTGGCACCAGATGGGCACCGCGGCCATGGGAGCCGACCCCAAGAAGTCGGTGGTCAACGGAGACAATGAGGTCCACCAAACGCCGAACCTGTTCGTGCTCGACGCGTCGACCTTCCCTGCGTCGAGCGGGGTGAATCCGATGATATCGATCCAGACCATCGCCCACCGAGGTGCCACGGGTTTGGCCGCGCGCCTGACATACTCTTGAACAATCGCAGGTAGCCGCTAGGGGGTGGCGTGGAGCAAACCTGGATGTCATATCGGTCGGATGACCGCATGATCATGGTGGATGCGCGCTACGAGAAGCGGCATCCGGCGGACATGGACCACGTCTACATCGTCAAAGCACCCATGACCTCCCCGGGCCCTCACGGTCACGGTGACGAGGCCGAGGTCAGTCGGTTCCATCCATTTGAGGATCGGCTCAACGAGGAAGCGGATGAGCTCGGAATGGTCTCAGTGGGCCGCCGGCGCGGTTTCAACACTTGGGAATTGGCGTGGTATGGCCCGCCTGGTCTCGACCGCAAGTTTCATCGGGCTCTCCGGGACAATCCGGATGCGCACCTCACGACCGATGAGGACCCGAACTGGAGGCATTACAGGGACAAGCTCTTACCGCGTCACAAGGACCTCCACCGCGCCCGTAACGGCCTCGTCGTCTATCAGCTCCTGCAGGCCGGCGACCACCTGGACCAACCCCGTCTCATCGAATTCTTCGTCTACTTCCATCGCGAACTCGACAGGGACCGGTACCTCCGCGAGGTGGCCAGTATCGGTCTGGACGCCGAAGCGATCGAGACAGAGGGGAAGCTCGGGGTTCGCGCCTATTTCACCGCCGCAATCGACATCGAACTGATCACGGACATCACTTGGGAGCTCCACGAACGAGCCCAAGAAGTGAACGGTACATTCGACGGCTGGGGATGCGCCCCCGTCGTAGGACAGTGATTTCGAGCAAATCAGGATTTGCTCGAATCAGGGAGGTGTCGGCCGGAAGCTGAGGGGATCGCGAGCGGAACGATCCTTAGTCCCCGTCGCATCGAAGCGAGCGACAGGCGCGGCCGCAAGGGCGCATAGCTACGCGGTGCCGACCAAGTGGCACCTCGGCCCTCGATCGATCCTGATTCGATCGAGACTCACCTCGGGCATTTTGTCCAGCTGGGGGCCAATTTCGCCTCTAACGCGCCTGGTCAAGTGGGCATATAACGATGGTGAGCTCACAAGGAGAGTGTTTCGTTGTCCGTTTTGGCAAGCCGGTGGCGCGTCGCCGTCGGCGCTCTGTTGATCCAGCTGTGCCTCGGGGCCATATACGCGTGGTCGGTCTTCACCCCCGAGCTGAAAGCGGCAGGCTGGTCGAAACTCGATACGCAGATCGTCTTTTCGGTGGGTCTCGCCACGTTCGCCGTGGTCATGGTTCTGGCGGGCCGCAAACTCACCGACTGGGGCCCCCGACGGCTGGCATTGCTCGGCGGGCTCACGTTGGGACTCGGTTATCTCATCGCAAGCCCGCTCGGCGGCACCAACTTCGGACTTGTTCTGCTTGGCGTCGGATTGGTGGGTGGTGCGGGTATTGGACTGGCGTACGTCGTCCCGATCGCAGTGGGAATGCGTTGGTTCCCTGACCACAAGGGAATGATCACAGGCGTCGCGGTCGCCGGTTTCGGCTTCGGTGCGATGGGATGGGTCAAGCTAGCCGGTTCCTGGGGCGGGCTCATCGATTCGCTCGGTCTCGGTTCCACATTCGCCATCTACGGCGTGGCATTCGCCGTATTCGTAGTTCTCGGCAGCATGTGGATGACCATGCCCCCGGCCGGGTGGGCCCCGGCCGGCTATGAAGCGCCGGAGGCCCTCGGCGAAGGCGCTGAGGACTTCACGCCGCGCCAGATGCTGCGCACTCCACAGTTCCACCTCATCTCATTGACCTTCCTCGTCAGCGCCGGGGCGGGCCTCATGGCCATCGGACTGATGAAGCTCTATCCGACTGAAGCGCTTGTGGAGAACGGGTTCGCCCTGGACCGGGCGGATGCGATCGCCGGCACCGCAATGGCAGTGTTCTTCAGCATCGCCAACGGCGTCGGCCGCCTCGCTTGGGGCGTCCTCGGCGACAAGCTCGGCCGCAAGGTATCCGTCGTGACCATGGCCGCTAGCCAGGGCCTCTTGCTACTGCTCTTCACTTCGATGGCAGGCAACGAGTACACGCTCTATCTCTTCGCGGCACTGATCGGATTCAACTTCGGTGGCAATTTTGCCCTCTTCCCTGCGCTCACTGCCGACGAGTTCGGCAACGGGGCCGTCGGCAAGAATTATCCGTGGGTATTCCTGGCCTACGGAGCGGGTGGCATCATCTTCCCGATTCTGGGCGGATGGCTCGGCGATGCCGGCAACTTCCCACTTGCTTTCTCCATCGCAGGTGTCTTGTGCATGCTCGGCGCCATCGCCTCGTTCTTGGTCTTCCCGCCCCATCGCGACGAAGCGCAACGACCGTTCAGTGTTCACGGGTTCCTGCACAATGCGCATTTGTTTGAACGTGATCAACAGGACGACTCCAGGGAGCTGCAGAGGGCCTGAACAACCGATTCCCATATCCGGTAGTTCGTGCCGTTCATGGGATTTGCGCGTAAGCATGTGATGCTCCGGAAGCTTGGATCACGGCACCCTGGATACCGGATACCGGATAAGGTCAGGAAGCTCCGCTTCCCGACTTACCTTGCGCCGAAGCCTGACAACACTGTCCACATGCTGGACCCGAGAATGCGTAGGTCCAGCCACAGGCTCATGTGTTTGACGTAATAGAGGTCGAACGTGAGTTTCTCGACGGTGTCGGCCTCGTCATCGGCATACCCGTAATTGACCTGCGCCCAACCGGTCACGCCGGGACGAATGAGATGGCGGTACCCGTAGAACGGAATGGTCTCTTCGAACTGCTCGGTCCATACAGGCCGCTCCGGGCGAGGGCCGACGAGTGACAGATCGCCTTTGAGCACGTTCCATAGCTGGGGAATCTCGTCGAGGCGGATCCGGCGCAGATAGCGGCCGACTCGCGTCAGTCGGTCGTCTTCAGCCGAAGCGAACTGGGGGCCGTTGGCCTCGGCATCCGTCACCATTGTGCGGAACTTGTAGAGCGTAAATGTGGAGCCATCGTGGCCGACACGCTCCTGGGTGTAGATGGCAGGTCCACGTGAGTCCAGCTTCACTGCTACCCAGATCAGGCCGGCGAGCAACAGCCACAACGGTCCTGTCAGGATCGTGAGCACAAAATCGATCGTCCGTTTGAAGTCGGCGTACTGGTTCCGCGACACAGGAGCCGACAACTCCCAGCCTTCGGCGAGGTGCACCATCGGGAGGCGCCCGGTGTGCTCCTCGTAGACGGAGGACAGGGAGCGAAGGTTGACTCCGGCCAGGTTGGACGAGGCGACGAACTGAGCCATGGCTTCGGACATGACCGGACGAAGGTCGACGACGAGCGTCGACGCGAAATCGAGCGGTCCGTCCGGCTTCTCCCCCGCCGGGTCGAAGACGCCGTCCACGTCGAGGTGGGGCGAGAGGCGCAGATCGTCGACAAGCCCCTTTTCAGCAGTGACAAGCACCACACGCTCAGTCCACGGTCGACGACGCCGCAACGCACGCAATGCAAGCGCCCCGAGTAGCCAGCTGCTGAGCGCCACGGCGAGGAAGGGTCGTGACCAATACACACGGCCGATCACAACTCCGACAGCCGTGAAAGCTGCTGCGATTCCGACAATCGTGAGCGCCCGCCCGTAGGAGGCTCGCGGAGTTGTCTGGAGCCACATACGCAGGCTCATGTATGAGCCGAGCAAAGCTCCGGCCCCGAGCATCCCCATGAGGGGCCAGAGTGATTCGCCGGTCGGTACGGGTGCGTCCCAAGGCGCCGCAGTTCCAAAGACGAGTGCGGACGCAGCGACAAAGCCGAGGACCAAGGCCGCGACGTCACCGACGAGGGTTATGAGGAGAAATCGACCACGCATATGAGTTGGCACAGATTACAACGTTCTTGCGCTGTCAGGTGTTAACGAGGTGCAAAAGATACGAACGGTCGAAATCGAGCGCGGCTAGCCTCGCTGTCGTGCCACGAGCCTCATTTAGCCACAATGCGCCGCTTTCTAGGCCCGCCATCGCTGTGTGGGAGGCGCTGCAGCACGCATCCACCTGGTCAGGCATCGGCCCCGTCGATGACGTATGGGATGCCGCCCACGATGAGGGGGGCGACCTCCAGGGTTTTCGTTGGAGTGCCCACGTCGGTCCCACCAAGTACGAGGGTTCTGCCAGAGTCGCGGTCGCAGCAGCGCCGCATCACATGAAGCTACATCTCGAAAGCAACGAGTTGAGCGGAGCCTTGATTGCAGACATAGCCGAAGACGATTCGCCATCGCTGGTGGTGACTCTCGAAGTGGCTTCGAAGGGAGCGCTTGCATCCATGTTCTTCCCGATCATTGCTGAGGCAATCGGACGTGGACTGCCGCGGCAGGTCGAGGAATTCGCCGCAGCGCTCAACGGTGATGAGAACGGCAAGAAGCTCAGGCCGGTTTAGGACGCCAAGAGCCTGGCATTCGCAACGCCCCGATTCGACGCCACCAGGAGCCGGACTACAGCGTCCAACATCACGAATCCTCGAGCCGGCGCCGCTGCCAAGGTGTCTCCCTGCCACAGCCATACACCCACATCGTGCGGATCCCGAGCGGTTGGTCGCTTTCGGTATCGCATGCAGGCGCCGGCCACTAGGGGCCCGTTCAGATCCGAATCTTGGCTACCAACTACTGACTACTCGGCGCCGCCGTTGTCTTCCTCGCTACCCAGTTGTTCTGCGAGCCGCAGAGCTTCTTCCTTGCCGCCCTCTGTGAGTTCGGCGCGGTCGGTCAGCAGCGTCACTTGGTTGTGGAACACCTGGAGGAAGCCTCCGTTGACACCCACCGTGATCGTCGAGCCATCGGTTGCGTTGACCACGACTGCCCCCGCAGAGAGGGCTCCCATCGTTGGCTCGTGGTCGGCGAGGATGCCGATCTCACCCTCCGTGGTGCGTGCCGCAACGAAGTCGGCCTCGCCCTGCCATATGACAGCCTCGGGAGTGACGACGTCGACGTTGAATGGCTTGCCCATCAGCCGGCCTCGATCTCCTTGGCTTTGGCGAGCGCGGCCTCTGCGCCACCAACCATGTAGAACGCCTGCTCCGGCAGGTGGTCGAGATCGCCGTTGATGACGGCTTCGAAAGACTGGATCGACTCTTCGAGCGGTGTGTACACACCCGGCTGCCCGGTGAACTGCTCGGCGACGAACATAGGCTGGGACAGGAATCGCTGGATGCGACGCGCCCGGCCCACGATCAACCGGTCTTCTTCGGACAGCTCGTCGATGCCGAGAATGGCGATGATGTCCTGCAGATCCTTGTAGCGCTGCAGAATCTGCTGCACTTGGCGAGCCACGTTGTAGTGGTGATCGCCGACGATCTGTGGGTCGAGCGCACGGCTGGTCGAGTCGAGCGGGTCGACGGCCGGATAGATACCAAGCGCCGTGAGTGGGCGGCTCAACACCGTGGTGGCATCGAGGTGGGCAAAGGCCGTGTGCGGCGCCGGGTCTGTGATGTCGTCCGCAGGAACATAGATCGCCTGCATCGATGTAATCGAACGGCCCTTCAACGACGTGATCCGCTCCTGCAGAGCGCCCATCTCGCCGGCCAGCGTCGGCTGGTAACCCACAGCTGAGGGCATACGGCCCAGCAGCGTTGACACCTCTGAGCCTGCCTGGGTGAAACGGAAGATGTTGTCGACGAATAGCAACACGTCCTGGCGCTGCACGTCGCGGAAGTACTCCGCCATAGTCAGGGCAGAGAGAGCGACCCGGAGCCGCACGCCGGGCGGCTCATCCATCTGGCCGAACACGAGAGCTGCCTTCTCGATGACGCCCGTCTCTTGCATCTCACGGAAGAGGTCGTTGCCCTCGCGGGTGCGCTCGCCAACTCCGGCGAAGACAGACACACCACCGTGCTGCGTGGCGACACGGTTGATCATCTCCTGAATGAGAACCGTCTTACCGACGCCAGCACCGCCGAACAGACCGATCTTGCCACCCTGAAGATAAGGAGACAGCAAGTCGATGACCTTGATTCCGGTTTCGAATACTTCCTTCGTCGGCTCGACGTCCTCGTAAGGCGGAGCCGGGCGATGGATCGGCCAGCTGTCACCAGGGAATTCGGTGTCCGGGGCGTCGAGTGACTGACCCCAGACATTGAAGATGTGGCCGAGCGTTTGGTCGCCGACCGGGACCGAGATCGGGGCGCCCGTGTTTCGCACCTCTGCCCCGCGGACGACTCCATCGGTCGGGGCGAGCGCAATTGCGCGCACTTGGCTCTTGCCGAGGTGCTGGGCCACTTCGCAGATGATCGTGCTCTTCTCGCCGGCGACCTCTAGGTCGACCTCGAGCGCGAACAAGATCTCAGGAAGCGCGTCCGGCGGGAACTCGACGTCCACAACCGGCCCGGCGACCTTGACGATCCTTCCGCTGGTGAGGGTGCTGGTACTCACTTTTTCTCCTGTCGTCCCTTCGGACTTGGCTATCTCAAACTCAGCCGCCGGATAGGGCTTCAGCCCCGCCGACGATCTCGGAAATCTCTGTGGTGATCTCGGCCTGGCGGGCAGCATTCGCCTCACGGGTGAGAGCACGAGTCAACTCTTCCGCATTCTCTGTCGCAGCCTTCATTGCGCGCCGCCTCGCGGCGTGCTCCGATGCGGACGCCTCGAGGAGAATCCCGAAAATCGTCCCCTCCAAATAGCGTGGCAGCAGCCTGCCGAGGATCTCCTCGGGGCCGGGCTCGAAGGTGTAGCCGGCAATCTCCGTTTCGGCGCTCGCCTCCGGCGGCTCGATCGGAAGCAGCGGCCACAGCACCGGCGTCTGCGTGAGGGCGGACACAAAGCGCGTGGTGTAGACCTCGACGGTGTCCATCTTCTCCTGCTCGTAGTCGTCGAGCAGAACATTCGCTATGGCCCTGGCATCGCCATATGTCGGTGTGTCTGTGACGCCCAGGAACGCCTCTTCGATCTCATAACCCCGATAGCTGAAGTAGCTCTGCGCCTTAGCCCCAATGACGAAGAGGCGTGGCCTGAAGCCTGCCGCCCTGTGGTCGTTGAGAACCCGCTCAGCCAGGCGCATCACGTTCGAGTTGTATCCGCCGGCCAGGCCGCGATCCGATGTGACGACCATCACTCCGGGAGTGCGCATGTCGCGAGACTCGAGCAACGGATGGCTCAAACCGCCGGCTGCCGCGATGTTGCGGATGACATCCGTCATCTTGGCCGTGTACGGCTTTGCCTCGGCGACCCGCAACTGGGCCTTGGCAATCCGGGAAGTTGCGATGAGCTCCATGGCACGCGTGATCTTCATTGTCGACTGCACGGAACGTATCCGGCGTCGAATCTGACGAAGTTCTGCAGAAGCCATGCTTTCGTAACTCTCCTAACGCTCCGTCCGATGCGCCATCATTCGGCGCCGGCGCCGGAGGTTGCCTTGTAGTCGGCGATGGCTGCTATCAGTTCGTCAGCCGGAAGCTGTCCGGTGTCGGCAATCTGGCTGAGAAGGCCGCTAAACCGAGTTCGCATGAACTCGAGCAAGCCCTTCTCGAACCTGGGGATGGCGCTCACGTCGACGTCATCCATGTGACCCTCGGTCACGGCAAAGATGGCGGCAACCTGCTCCTCAACCGGGACCGGCGCAAACTGGCCCTGCTTGAGGACCTCGACGACGCGGCGACCACGCTCGAGCTGAGCCAGCGAGGCGGCGTCGAGCTCAGAACCGAACTCGGCGAAAGCTTCGAGCTCGCGGAACTGTGCCAGGTTCAGTCGCAGCGGTCCCGCCACCTTCTTCATGGCGCTGATCTGGGCGTTACCACCGACCCGGGATACCGAAATACCTGCGTTGATGGCCGGGCGGATACCCGAAAAGAACAGGTCGGTCTCGAGGAAGATCTGACCGTCTGTGATCGAGATCACGTTGGTCGGGATGTAGGCCGAAACGTCGTTGGCCTTGGTCTCGATGATCGGTAGGCCCGTCATGGAACCTGCGCCGAGCTCGTCGGAGAGCTTGGCGCAGCGCTCGAGCAGGCGGCTGTGCAGATAGAACACATCGCCGGGATAGGCCTCACGACCAGGAGGGCGTCGCAGCAACAGCGAAATCTCGCGATATGCAACGGCCTGCTTCGAGAGGTCGTCGAAGATGATCAGCGCGTGCTCGCCCTTGTACATCCAGTACTGGCCGATCGCCGAACCGGAATACGGGGCGTACATCTGCAAAGCAGCCGCAGCGGACGCCGGCGCATTGACGATGACTGTGTAGTCCATGGCGCCGGCTTCTTCGAGTACTGCGGCAACTTCGGCAACAGTTGAAGCTTTCTGTCCGATTGCCACGTACACACACTTCACGCCGGTTGTCTTCTGATTGAGGATCGTGTCAACGACAACCGCAGTCTTACCGGTCTGTCGATCACCGATGATCAGCTGGCGCTGTCCACGGCCGATCGGTGTCATGGCGTCGATAGCCTTGATGCCTGTCTGCAGCGGCTCGTGGACGGGCTGGCGCTGCACGACGGACGGCGCCTGCACCTCGAGCAAGCGCCGCTCAGTCGCATCGATCGGGCCTTTGCCGTCCATCGGGTTGCCAAGCGGGTCGACCACGCGGCCGAGCATCTCGTCACCCACCGGTACGGACAAGACGCGGCCCGTCGCTCGGACTTCGTCGCCCTCTTCGATCTCAGCAGAGTCGCCCATGATGACGGCGCCAATGGAGTCCTCGTCGAGGTTCAGCGCTACGCCGAGCAGTCCCCCATGGAACTCGAGGAGCTCCGAAGCCATCGCGTTCGGCAGACCCGTAACCCGGGCCACACCGTCACCGACCGAAGCCACATAGCCGACGGTCTCACTTTCGATTGATGGAGACCAGTCACCGAGATTGCGCTTCAGCGCTGCGGTGATATCTCCGGGATCAAGGGTCAGTTCAGCCATTTGCTATGCCCATGCCTCTCGCAGTTCCTGGAGTCGGCTGGCAACCGACCCGTCAAATACCGTGTCTCCGACCTTGGCGACCAACCCGCCGACGACTTTGGGATCAACGATCACGTTTGCCTTGATCCGCTTGCCGGTCGCTCCGGCAAGCTTCTCTTCGAGGCGAACGATGGTGGCTTCATCGAGATCGATGGCAGACCGCACCTCAGCGACGGTCAGCTCCTGGCTCTTGGCAGCCTTGTCGATCATCAGACGGCCAACCTCAGTTATGTCCCGGGACTTCCCGGCGCCCACGAGCATGTTCACCAGAGCAATAGCAACGCTCGAAGCGCGGCCGTCGAGGACGTCGGCAAGCAGATTCTGCTTGCGTTCGACGGGCACGCGGACATCGGTAACTGTGTCCCTCAATTCGTCAGATCCATCGATTGCACGCCCGATAGCAAACAGCTCGTTGGCGAGCTCGTTGGCATCTCCCTCGGCGCCGGCGATTGCCAGCAGCCCGGTGGCGTATCCGTCTAGGACCCGTGTGTGTGTCGTGTCATCCATGTGTCAGCTTCCGAGCCCTCCGAGCTCGTCGATGTACTGATTGACCAGTGCCTGCTGGGCACCGCGGTCGAGGCTGGTGCCGAGCACCTTCTCCGCGACGTCGAGCGACAGGTCTGCGACCTCACGCTTGAGACCGGCGGCGACTCGATCCCGCTCGCCAGACATGTCGGCGGTGGCTCGCTCCTTGATGGCGGTGGCCTCGGTCTCGGCACGGGCCACGACATCGGCGCGAACCGATTCGCCTGCCTGGCGTGCTTCTTCGACGATGCGGCTTGCCTCATCACGGGCCTGGGCCAGCTGGGCTTGGTAGTCGTTCTTCAGGCTTTCCGCCTCGACCTTGGCAGCTTCAGCCGCCTCGTAGTCGGCCTTGATGGCAGCCTGCCTGTTCTCGAGCGTCTTCGTGATCTGGGGGAAGACCCACTTCCACGCCATGATGTAGATGATGACGAAAGCGAGGATCCCGGCAACCAACTCGGAAGTGGCTGGCAGCAGCAGGTCGATGCCGCTGCTCTCCTCTGCTCCCTCGGAGGCTGCCAGGAACACCGGCAATGCGCTTGCAAACATAACGCTGCTCCTACGCGATGAAGAACAGAACGAAGCCGATGAGCGCGAGCGCCTCCGTAAAGGCGATGCCCAAGAACATCGTTGTCCTTGCCATACCGGCAGCCTCGGGCTGACGGGCCATCGCCTGAATGGCGTTGCCCACGACGATGCCGATGCCGATGCCGGGGCCGATAGCGGCCAGACCGTAGCCGACCAATGCGATTGGTCCAGCGAGCTCTTCGATCATTACTGAGGTCCTCCTCTAGTGCTCTGGGTGAACAGATGTTTGTACGTAAACCGCTGAGAGAAGCGTGATGATGTACGCCTGCAGTACGGCCACCACGATCTCGAACAAGTAGATGCCAAGCCCGAAGACGAACCAAGCAACCCCAACGAAGCCCTTGAGTCCCACGTCGGGAATAGCTGTGACAAAGATGTATCCGGATGCCAGCAGCAGTGAAAGCATCAAGTGGCCGGCAACGAGGTTGGCAAAGAGTCGGACTGCGAGAGTGATCGGGCGCAGTACGAACGTGGAAACGAACTCGATGATGCCCACGAGCCAACGCAGCGCGAGCGGCACGGACTTCGGCCACACAAGATCTGTCAGGTAGTGCAGACCGTTCTTCTTGAAGCCAACGATGACGAAGATCACCCACGTGACCACGGCTATGAACGCCGGGATCGCCATCCGAGAGGTGATTGGGAAGTTGATCAGCGGCGTCACCTCAAAGAGGTTTCCGACGATCACAAATGTGAAGACAGTCAGTAGATATGGGGCGTACTTGATGCCCTCCGGGCCGATGATGCCGATTGCGATGTCGTCACGCACGAACGTGACGAGGGATTCGACCGCCGCCCCGAACTTGGAGGGCACCTTCTCGCCCTTGCGCAGCCCGTAATACAGGATCGCCAGGACGATGAACATCGCCAAGAAGATGAGAAACACCGTGCGAGTGAAGTCGAAACCACCGATGCTGAAGAGCGGCTTGGTGAACTCGAACAGCTCGAGAACGTCGCTTGGCGCGCAGATGATCTCTGCTTCAACATCGCACTCGCTTGCTGCGAGGATTACCGACTCCACTCGAGCTCCCTTCGCTCACCGTTCATCAAGGCCCATGCCTCAAGCGTCAACAACGCCATGTATGCGACGACAGCCGCTACGCCCATGGCAGGACGATCAATCTCAACCAGGCTCGCGACTATCAACATCGAAAGCGTGATGAAGCCCAGCCGGACGAAAAACCCGAGCAAGGCGGCCGCATGATAGACCTTAAGAGAAACCCGCGCAGCTCGCGAAAGCAGTTCCCCCGCGACAAGGAAGTTGACGGCGACGATTGCCACACCAACAGCGGCTGCGACAGCTCCGTCGACGCCTCGCAGGGCCCAGGCAGCGCCCACGATGATCGGGCCGAGCCACCAGACTCGTAAAACCATCTTGCGGGCAATCTTCGCCTCGATGGCAGTGTCCACGACGCTCGGCTTGTTGTAAGCCTCGTCGATCGTGAGTTGGTCTTCTTCAGGTGTCATCGTCTTCATCTTCTAGTTCTCGCCGCATTTTGGCGATCCGCCGCAGGCGAGGGTTGCTCGCTTGCTCGAGGATCCGATCGGAGAAAGCGATCATCCGCCAGAACCCAATCACAAAGCCGGCAACCACGCCGACAATCACGAGCCACGGCTCCGTTCCCAGGAAGAAGTCCGCGGCCAATCCGATCAGAAGACCGGAAAGAATCGAGCTGAAGAACCCTCCCGCCGCCGACCAATCCCCCATCATGACGGCGGAGTCGGGCGTTTCCCCTGCTGAGGGGACTTCTTCTTCGGACTCTCCCATAGTTGTGATTCCTGCTTGTGATTTGTTTCACAAGCTCACGATGGCACTTTAACCACAACGGTTTGCGGGAGGCAACTCTCTCTGAGGTAATAGCCCCACACGTTCCTCGTGGGCATACAACGTACTACGAAGCACCTGGGTGCCGCTGTGGCGGCCCCGCAACGTTTCATTGTTCAGTGGGTGGCCGTTGCTCGGCAAGACGCTTCAACCGGCGCAGACCGGCTGCTAGGACCATGCGGTAGGGAGCTGCCCAGCGCGGCGCCGTGAAAACGACGCGGCATCGATTTCGATCGAGAGCGAAGACCTCATGGCCCGTGGCCTGGATTCCGGCCACCTTCCAGTCCCAAGAGCGCGCTGATGCCACATTGATGATCTCAAACGGAAGCCACAGCCGCAGCGGCGTCTGCACGCGCCCGGTGACGCCAGGACCGACTCTGGAGTCGGCGCTCTCGACGGCCCGAACGGTTGGTCCCCATCGAGGCCAGAACTCGAATTCGGCCAGTAGCCGCCATACCTCGTCGGCAGGGGCTGCGATCTCGATCTGGGCTCTAGGCGTGGCCAGAGTAACCAGCGGGATACGGCCGGAAGGCTTCGGCCAGCTCAGAGACTTGCGCCTTGAGGCTGCGCAACGCGCCCTCGTCGCCGCGCTTGCGCAGTATCTCGACTATGAGGCTGCCGAGGGTCGTCATCTGCTCTTGCTTCATGCCTGCAGTGGTGACACTCGGAGTACCGATGCGGATACCAGACGTCACGAAGGCCGAACGCGGGTCGTTTGGAATCGAGTTGCGATTGAGGGTGATGCCCATTTCGTCGAGGAGTGTTGCCGCTTCTTTGCCGGTCAGCTCGTCGTCGATCGAACGCACATCGGTGAGGAACATGTGATTTTCGGTCTTGCCGCTGACGATGCGGACTCCTTCGGCCGACATGGTCTCGGCCAAAACCGCAGCATTGCGAACGATCTGCCCCGCGTATGCCCGGAAATCCGGCCTAGCCGCCAGCTCGAAACACAGGGCCTTGCCGGCAATCTGCGAATTGATGGCACCACCCTGAGCGGACGGGAAGACGGCCTTGTCGATGGCAGATGCGTATTCCTCGGTACAGAGGATCAGGCCCCCGCGAGGGCCGCGCAGTGCCTTGTGTGTTGTGGCAGTGACGATATGCGAGTGCGGGACGGGATTGGGGTGAGCGTCGCCCGCGATGAGGCCGATGATGTGCGCCGCATCGACCAAGAAGATGGCACCGACATCGTCGGCGATCGCCCTAAACGCGGCCCAGTCGATCAACCTGGAGTAAGCCGAGTATCCGGCCACGATCATCTTCGGCTGGTGCTCTTTGGCGAGCCGATGGACTTCGTCCATGTCGATGATCTCGCTATCCGGGTCGAGCCCGTACGCCACGAAGTTGAACAGCTGACCTGAGAAGTTCACAGGCGAGCCGTGGGTGAGGTGGCCGCCCTGGTCGAGCCGCATCCCAAGGATGGTGTCGCCCTGCTCGAGCACAGCCAGATATGCCGCGAGGTTGGCCGACGATCCGGAATGAGCTTGCACATTTGCATGCTCCGCGTAGAACAGCTTCTTAGCCCTGTCGATGGCCAGTTGCTCGACCTCGTCGACGACCTGGCAACCCTCGTAGTAGCGGCGGCCCGGGTAGCCCTCTGAGTACTTGTTGTTGAGGACCGAGCCAGAAGCTTGCATCATTGCGGTAGAAACGAAATTCTCAGATGCGATCAGCTGGATATGGGTCGACTGCCGCTCCGAGTCCGCAGCAAGCAGTCGGGCAAGGGCCGGGTCCACCTGGTCAATTCCCCGCGAGTCGATCATCTAGCGTTCCTCATTGTGTTTGCGGCCAAATCTCCGGCAGCGTAGCCGCTCCGCATCGCGTCGCCGCCTGCCCCCGAAGCTAGATCGAGACCAAACCTTGGCGAAGAACGAATGGCGCCGGCTTAGTCAAGTCAACCACCGTCGACGGCGGTACTCCCCCGCTGTCACCGTCGATGTACTGAGCGACACCGTCACCGAGAACGGCGATAGCTTCGTCGGCAGTGTTGGCCGGCTGCTCTCCAGATCGGTTCGCCGATGTGACAACCAACGGTCCGAAAGTCTTGAGTAGTTCCAATGCCAGTGGATGATCTGGGCACCGCACCCCCACCGTGCGGGAGTGGGAGTCACCGATCCACTCCGGCACAGACTCAATGCGGCGCAATACCAGGGTCAGGCCACCGGGCCAGTGCTCCTCAGCTAGGTCGAGCGCCACATCGTCGAACTTGACGAGGCTGATTGCCTGATCCATATCTGCGACGAGCACGGCGAGCGGCTTGGCGAAATCGCGTCCCTTCAGTTTGGCAAGACGACGGACGGCATCTTCCTGGTAGGGGTCGGCTGCAATCCCGTAGACGGTGTCAGTCGGAAAGCCGACCAGGTCTCCAGCGCCGAGATGACCAACAGCCCGAGAGATCTCAGTGTTCATACATCGCCTTTCGTAATGAGCAGGAATCTGTCGCGGCCGGCGAGATCCTTGACGATCTCAGGACGACCCCAGGTAACGAGCTCGCTCGCGCGCTCGGCTTGGTCGGCGCCGATCTCGCAGGCGAGCAGCCCGCCAGGGGACAGCCATTCCGGTGCTGCGCCGACGATCCGCCGCAGCACGTCGAGACCATCATCGCCCGCAAAGAGCGCCATCTCCGGTTCGTGATCGCGCACCTCCGCCGGCAGCGAGTCGCGTTCTCCGGTTGCAATGTACGGCGGATTGGAGATGAGGAGATCGATCGCTCCTCGCAGACCGCCGGGAAGGGGTTCGAATAGGTCGCCCAGATACATCTGGACGTCGAGCCCTGAACGTGCCACATTCATCTGCGCCAGCTCAAACGCTTGAGGTGACAGTTCGACGGCATGCACTTCGGCGTCTCGGAAGGCGTGCTTGAGGGCAAGAGCGAGATTCCCGGATCCGGTGCCGAGATCGACGATGACCGCCGGCGGCAGCGCACTCATGTTCGCAACGACGAGTTCCCAAAGCTGCTCTGTCTCCGCGCGAGGGATCAGAACTCGAGAGTCAACCGCAACCTCGACCGGTCCGAACTGGCTGGAACCTTCGATGTATTGCAGTGGCTCCCCGGTGCGCCGGCGGGCGACGAGGTGGTCGAACAGCTTGACCTGTTCTGGGTGGACGGCATCGTCGCGCGCAATGCTCACTCGATCGCGGCCCGTTGCCGTCTCGAGAAGCCGGGCGGCTTCGTGCACCGGCAATTCCGCATCGGCGACGAGCGAACGTGCGGAGATCACGCGACGACCCGTGGTCATGCGTCGCCTGCCAAGAGGTCGGCGGCTTCTTGAGCCATCAGACCTTGGTGGAACGGATCGAGATCGCCGTCGAGGATGGTCGGCAACGAGTGCAGCGTCATGCCTACCCGGTGGTCGGTGACCCGATTCTCCTTGTAGTTGTATGTTCTGATCTTCTCGGCACGCTCCCCGGAACCGACCTGTTGTCGGCGCGCATCCGACCGCTCCCCCATTTGCTCTTCGAGCTGTTGTTGATAGAGCCGGGCGCGTAACACTCGCATCGCCTTGAGTTTGTTCTGGAGCTGGGACTTCTCGTCCTGGCACGACACGACGATCCCGGTGGGCTTGTGAGTAATACGGACTGCCGAGTCTGTCGTGTTGACTGACTGGCCGCCCGGGCCCTGCGATCGCATCGTCTCGATGTCGAGATCGTTCTCGAGAATCGCGACCTCCACCTCTTCCACCTCGGGCAATACGGCCACCGTCGCAATTGATGTGTGGATGCGGCCTTGTGATTCTGTCTCTGGGACGCGCTGCACCCGGTGCGGGCCGGCCTCCCACTTGAACCTGCTGTAGGCGCCCTTACCCTTCACCGCGAACTGCCCGAACGCCATCCCGCCTCCGTCGGCCCACGAGATGCTGATCGGCTCGACCGACCAGCCGTGACGCTCTGCAAACCGTTCATACAT
The DNA here is from genome assembly GCA_024638645.1 of Actinomycetes bacterium. Lineage (GTDB taxonomy): Bacteria > Actinomycetota > Acidimicrobiia > Spongiisociales > UBA5794 > JAHEJX01. Next base: position 83,083 of record JAHEJX010000001.1, on the reverse strand, counting down.
GCGATGCAAGTCACCTGCCCACAGCGCCGCCTCGTCGCCACCTGCCGCAGGACGCAGCTCAACGATAACGTCCTTGTCGTCGTTGGGGTCCTTTGGAATCAGGAGGACCCGCAGCTCAGCTTCGATACGTTCGAGGTCCGAGTTCCGCTCGGTCTGAAGTGAAGACAGATACTCCCGCATTTCCGGATCTTCCTCGGAACCCATCATCTCTTTGGCCTCACCGAGCTCTGCCGCGGCTTCCTTATAGGTGCGAAAAGCGTCGACCACCGGCTTGAGCTCGGAGTGCAAGATGCCCAAATCCTTGAGCTTGTTGGCGTCCCCTGTGATCTCGGGCTTCGCCATGTCGGCCAATGTTTCCTCGAAACGCGTCTCCATCTCTTCGAGGCGGTTCAGGACACGATCATTGAGGCTCATTCGGCGGACGCCTCCTCGACGTCCTCCGTGTGTTCCGCCCCAAGGGCACCCTCGTCGATGGGCCCTCGGGCAGAGACGTCTGCCATCTCATCTTCATCCAGCGCCGCCAGCAGCGAAGCTATGGCCACCTGGACCTGATCGTCGGATGGTTCCTTGGTGGTTATCGCCTGGAGCCACATCCCGGGCCGGCTGGCCCAAGCCATCCAGCGGGCGTTGGCCGCCAGTTTCAAGATCTCGTAAGAGAGCCCCGCAATCACCGGGATGAACACCACGCGAGCTGCAATCTGCCAGCCGATCGGAAGCGGCGCCAGAGTCAGGAATACGAAGAATGCAACGAACGCAACGATGATGAGGAAGGAGGTGCCGCAACGCGGGTGACGGGGGCTGTACTTCTGGATGGCCTCAATCTGCATGGGGTCGCCGGCTTCATATGCGTGGATCGTCTTGTGTTCAGCTCCGTGGTACATGAAGACCCTCTGGATCTCCTTGGCACGCGAGATTGCCCAGATGTAGCCAACGATCAGGACGATGCGGAGCACGCCGTCGAGAATCACGAACGTGAGCGAAGAGTCATCAAAGAACCGTTTCAGCCACCCAGCCGCAAAGGCGGGCAGCAGAATGAAGAGCGCAACGGCGAAGACAACGGCGATCACCATCGTGCCGATGGTCTGGGCTCGAGTCAGCTCCTCTTCTTCCTCACCAGCGCGCTGGGCGCTCCACGACAACGCTCTGAAACCGAGGCTGAGCGATTCCACCAGCACCATGACACCGCGCAAGAAGGGGAGCCGAGCCGCTTTGGAGCGTGAAGAAAGGCGAGGGAGCTCGTGGCCTTGCACCTCGATCACGCCATCGGGCCGTCGAGCGGCAACGGCCCAAGCAGACGGTGCCCGCATCATCACGCCCTCGATGACTGCCTGGCCGCCGACAGTGGCGCCAGGAGGGCGGGACATTAAGAGCCCTCAGTAACGGTCTGGTGCCCATTTGGCCGAGTCCACGGAATCGCGGAGAGGGACGCACAACGAAGGCGCATTCGTGAATGCGTCGAGGCGGAGGACACGCTCAGCGGGTTCGTGGGCCGGCGAAATCTGTGCATAGATCGCTGCTGCGGGCTCTCAGCTTTCGGCGCTGTCTGCGCTGTCAGGGCTGTCAGGGCTGTCGGGGCTGTCGGGGCTCTCTGGGCTGTCGGCCGAAGCCTCATCGGCCGGCGCCGCGGGGGCCGGAGCAGACGGAGCAGCCGGAGGGGTAGATCCGGCGGCAGCCTTGCCAGTCTTGGCATAGCGTTTGCGGAACCGCTCCACGCGTCCACCTGAGTCGACGAGGATTTGTTTGCCGGTGTAGAAGGGGTGGCTTTCGCTCGAGATCTCCACCTTCGCCAACGGATAGGTGTTGCCGTCATCCCAATCGATCGTCTCGCTGCTGTAGATGGTCGAGCGAGTCAGGAACTTGAGATCCGAAGACGTGTCCTGGAACACGACCATTCGATACTCGGGGTGGATGTCGGGTTTCAACTTGGCTTACTCCTGTGGCGAGGGCTGGATTGTAGTGAAAGTTTGCTCCGTCGGATCGGAGTGATCTCGTATCTGGTACCTCGTATTAGTAGCTGGTACGAGATACCAGATACCTATTGACTAGGTGCCTGACTTAGCTACCGAAACCAGGAACTCCGCGTTGCTCTTCGCCGACTTGAGGCGGTCGATGAGCAGTTCGAGAGACGCTCCTGACTCCAATGCGAGCAAGACTCGGCGCAACTTCCACACCTCGGTCAGCTCGTCCGGATGGAATAGCAGCTCTTCGCGCCGGGTACCGGAGGCCTCGATGTCGATCGCCGGATAGATCCGCTTGTCCGCAAGTTTGCGGTCAAGGCGCAGCTCCATATTGCCGGTTCCCTTGAACTCTTCGAAGATGACTTCGTCCATGCGGGACCCGGTCTCGACAAGTGCGGTGCCGATGATCGTCAACGAGCCGCCCTCCTCGATGTTGCGGGCCGCACCGAAGAACCGCTTGGGCGGGTAGAGAGCGGTCGAGTCGACACCACCGGAGAGGATTCGACCGGAGGCTGGCGTAGCCAGGTTGTGCGCACGAGCCAGCCGAGTGATCGAGTCGAGCAGGATTACTACGTCCTGGCCCATCTCGACGAGGCGCTTGGCCCGTTCGATGGCCAGTTCAGAGACCTGGGTGTGCTCCTCGGCGGGCCGGTCGAAGGTCGAGTAGATGACCTCACCCTTCACCGAACGCTGCATGTCCGTGACCTCTTCAGGTCGCTCGTCGACGAGCACGACCATGAGGTGACACTCTGGGTTGTTGACGGAAATCGAATTGGCGATCTCCTTGAGAACTGTCGTCTTGCCGGCCTTCGGGGGCGACACGATCAGTCCACGCTGACCTTTACCGATTGGGGCAATCAAATCGATGATGCGGGGCAGCATCTGCATCGGCTGACCGTCAACCTCTAGACGAAGCCTGACATCTGGAAACAAAGGAGTCAGCGCCGAGAACTTGGTGCGCTCCTGAGCCTCATCTGGCTCGATGCCGTTGACCTTGACGGGCCGAACCAGCGCGGGGAACTTCTCCTGGGCACGGGCGGGGCGGACCGGACCGGAGACAATGTCACCCTTGCGAAGACGGTTCTTACGAATCACATTGGCGGCGACGTACGCATCCTTGTCGCCTGGCAGATAGCCGGTGCAGCGGAGAAAGCCGTACCCCTCAGGGAGAATGTCGAGGATTCCCTCGCGCACCTCGAGCTCCGACTCGTCGATGGGCTCCTGGCTGCGGCCTCGACTGCGTCGGCGACGATTGCGACTGCTGCCACCCTCGCGATCGCGGTCGCCGTCCTTGGACCGATCGTCCGGGTTCTTCTCGTCCTTGGAATCAGCCTTGGCCTCTTTGGCCGGCTCTTCCTTTGGCTCCGGAAGCATCGATTCTTCGAACTTCTCACTGCCGACGATGGCCGCGATCAGCTTGGACTTCTGCAGTCCGTCATGCTCAACGTCGACCGAGGTCGCCATTTCGCGCAGAGCGTCGAGGCCGAGCTCTTGCAGTCTGGCTCTGGTGGTCATGTGCCTTTGCCCCTTTCGGCAACTATGAAAGGCCTGTTCTCGAAACTGAACCTGAGTGGAACCTCGTGCGAGATGCGTCGCACACGTAGAAGCCCCACCACGGTTAGTTGGAAATCCCCACTTGGCGTAAGCCAGCACACGCAGCAGCGCTACGGCGCTTGTTGGGGAGCGGATAACGATCCGAGATTGATATTAACCCGATTGGGTGGATTAGCAAAAGAATCGGATGTATCCGCTGCTTGGTTAACAAGTTTGAGCTCGGGAAATTCCGGCCCGCATCTCGTATCTGGTATCTCGTACCTCGACTCGGATACCAGATACGAGATACCAGCTACCAGATACTCCTCTATACATCCGGCGACTCAACCCGCACTACAGACGCCACCGATCGAACCTTGGGAAGCGCCGCAATCTCGTTCTTTGCAGCTTGTTGCTGCCGCTCGGCGGCCAGGTGGGTGACGATCATGAGTGTGGCATCGTCGCCGCGGCCCTCTTGGAGAACGGACTTGATGGAGACATCATGGTTGCCGAATGCGCCGGCCACTTGGGCGAGCACGCCGGGCTGGTCGTCGACTTCGAGGCGGACGTACCACTTGGTTGCTACATCTTCGAATTCGACGAGCTCGCCTGGAGCAAGGCGGATGCGAGGGGCGACCTGGGCACCCGCCAGAATCTCGCGAGCCGCATCGATCACGTCACCGAGGACGGCGGTGGCTGTCGGCTCTCCCCCGGCTCCAGGGCCGGCAAACAGGAGCTCGTCCACCGAGGGACCTTCGATGAATATCGCATTGGTGGCCCCGCGGATTGATGCCAGCGGGTGGGACACCGGCAGCATCGCCGGGTAGACCCTGACGCTCACGCCGTCTTCCAGACGCTCCGCAATCGCCAGCAGCTTGATGGTGTAGCCGAGCTCTGCCGCCCACTTCATGTCGGCGGCTGTCAGCTTGTCAATGCCCTCGTGGTACACGTTGTCGATGCCGGCCCATGTCCCGAAGGCGAGCGAAGCCAGGATGGCCGCCTTTGCTGCGGCGTCCCCTCCCCCAACGTCCGCGGTCGGATCGGCCTCTGCAAAACCGAGCCGCTGCGCCTCGGCCAGCACGTCGCCGTAGGAGGCTCCGTGTTCGGCCATCTGCGTGAGCATGAAGTTGGTAGTGCCGTTGACGATGCCGATGACCCTGGTGACTTGCTCGCCGGCGAGAGTTTCAGACAGGGGTCTGATGATCGGGATGCCGCCACCTACGGCCGCCTCGAACAGCAGCGGGACACCGGCCTCTTCGGCGGCCGAGAAGAGCTCGGGACCACGTTCAGCCAGCAGTGCCTTGTTGGCCGTCACCACCGGCTTGCCCGCCCGCAACGCCCGCAACACCATTTCACCGGCCGGGTCCAGACCGCCCATTACTTCGACCACGAGTTCTACGGAAGGATCGTCGACGACTTGCGCCGCATCAACCGTGATGAGGGCAGCATCGACCGCTGCCGCCCGCGCCTTGGCAATGTCACGAACCGCTACGCGCCGCAGCTCGAGATCCAGGCCGGTCTTGGCCTCAATTGCCGCGTGCTCTTCGACCAGGCGCCTGATGAGCGACCCGCCGACCACGCCGGCGCCGAGCATTCCGATTCCTACTGATTTCACAGCATTCCTTGTTTAAGAGGCCAGGATGGTACGCGAAGAACCTCAACCGTCGGTCAACCGGAACCGACATCCAGGAAATGGCTATTTGTGCGGTGAAGAAACGGCCTGTGATCCTGATACTCGCTCTGTCGCTGCTGGCAGCTGCGTGCAGCGGCAATGACGGTGCGGGTGGACCGACAACTTCGATCGCAGCCGACACCACCACATCCTCGGCGGCAGGGGCCGATCCCGCCGTGTATTGCGCGGCCCTCGAAACAATGCTCGCCTCGCAGCCGGCCGGCGGATTCGTCGGAGATGGCTTCGGCGACGCCATGAACGCCTACGCCACCACGATTGAAGCTGCGGCCGAGCTGGCGCCGGGCGACCAGCTTGAGGCACTCGACGATCTGGCCGACTTCGTACGCGACAGCGCAGTCGATCCAACCGATGAAGGCCTCGCTGAACGCGCTTTCGCCCTTGTCGGCCCGATGCTCCGTGTCCAGAACTACGCGAGCAACGAGTGCGGTCTCGACGTCGAAGCTCTTGCCGGACGCGGAGGCGGCGGAAACGACGATCGCCCTCTCCCGCTCAGGAGTGATGTGACGGAGATCGATGCGGAGATCCTCGCTGCGATCAATGGCCTGGTCCCGGCAGGCGTGGATCTCACCTTTGCCAGTTTCACGACGACAGACGATGAGGAATACCCCGTCCTGACCGCGGCCCCGGTGGGTTGGGACACCAGCGACTTCATCGGGACATCTTTCGAACCGGGACAGGAACTCGGATTCTTCACCCAAATGGAGGTGGGCGCACACTGTGACGGCATATGTGCGCCGCGCGACTGGGGAAGCCTGATGGACGATGCCGACTTCGGCCCCTTCTCCGGGCTGGCAGACGCCACGGAGATTCTGCGCGACGAAGCGCTGCTTGAGCCCATGGGGCGCCTTGTGGCATATCGACAGGACACCACGATCACGCCAGTCGAGGTGGTGGTGACCCGATGGGACGATCGAGCCGACCGCTATTTCCGCTGCAAGGCACGGTTGGACGAGGACGACGCAGATCTATGGGAGGCCTTTGCTGCCGCCTGTGCAGCGTCCATTCCGCTCTGGATACCAGCGGAATAGGTCCTCCACCACTGTCCTTTTGCCCGGTATCGTCGGAGCCATGGACGGCCGGGTGCACCAAATCGCCGTATCTTCCGGGGGCGTCCCCAAGCTGCCGGTCGACGGCCCGGTGCGTGTCCACGAGTCAGGTGTGTCCGGAGACGACCAGGCCGACAAGAAGCATCACGGCGGCCCCGAGCAACACGTTTGTCTCTTCTCGCTAGAGGTCATTGAAGCTCTGCGTGCCGAGGGCCATCCGATCCATCCCGGAGCGTCCGGCGAGAACATCACCATTTCAGGCCTGGACTGGGCCGGCCTGGCGCGCGGGCAGCGGATGCTCATCGGCGATGAGGTCGAACTCGAGATCACATGGCCCGCAATCCCATGCGGCAAGAACTCGCGATGGTTTGCCGACCGGGACTCGAACCGGATCAGCTACGACCTCCACCCCGGATGGAGCCGTTGGTACGCCAAGGTATTGACGCCAGGGACCATTGAGATCGGCTCGTCCGTAACGGTGACCAAATGACAGATCACGAAGAACAGGACCCTTACGTTGAGCTCTTTCACGAGCCGCGAACGAATGCGTCGGGCGGCAAGAAAGCGCCGAGCATCGCATCAGCGTTCGGGATCGCAGCCGCACTGGTAGTTGGGTTCGGCATCATTGTCACCACGGTCGTTCTCTGGGGACAGCGGACCGAAGAAGAACGGGGAGCAAACAACCAGCCGGCGATCTACGTCTGCGCCGGACGCGCCGCCACGATCGTCGGAACAGACGGCGACGACGACATAACTGGCACCGCCGGCAACGATGTGATTCACGCTCGCCGCGGCAACGACACCGTGAGGGCATCTGGTGGCGATGACGTCGTATGTGGAGGCGCGGGAAATGACGTGCTGAGAGGTGGCGCCGGCAACGACGACCTGCGAGGCGAGGCCGGCACCGACCTCTGTCGAGGCGGAGGAGGAAGCGAGGATCGCTTCGAATCCTGCGAGACGCAGGAGCAGTGAGTCAGCCGATTACTAGGTCGCGCGCCACGAGATCGTCGTAGGTCTCGCGCCGCACAACCAGTCGAGCGAAACCGTCACGGACGAACACGACAGGTGGGCGTACGACCATGTTGTAGTTGGAGCCCATCGAATGTCCGTATGCGCCGGTGACGGGCGTGACCAACACGTCGCCGACGGCGGTTTCTCGTGGAATGTACGCCTCGGCGACAATCACATCCCCGGACTCACAATGTTTGCCGACAATGCGCACCGCCAAGTCCCGCTCAGCCGCCGTCGCTCTGGCGAGGAATGCTTCATAGCCGCTCCCGTATAGGACGGGGCGCGGGTTGTCCGACATGCCACCATCGACGGCGACATAAGTGCGGACCCCGGCGATCGGCTTCATGACGCCAACCGAGTAGGCCGTGACTGCAGCTGAAGCCACGATGCTGCGGCCCGGCTCCGCTGTGATCTTCGCGTTCACGCCGGCGGCCACCGCCGCATCTCGCACCGCCTCGCCCCACTGCGTGATCGTCGGCGCCTGCTCGTCGCCCACATAAGCCACCCCAAGGCCGCCACCTATCGAAAGCTCTGAAGCGTCTGTGTCGCCTGCAAAAGCTCCCAGCACCTCGATCGTCTTGGCGAACGAGCTCGTCGCATACACCTGGCTACCGATGTGGGCATGAACCCCGGCGAATTCGAAGGCAGCGGAGCCTTTGACGCGCCTGACGGCATCTGCGGCCACTCCGCCCTCGACGGCGAATCCAAACTTGGAGTCGGCAACGCCGGTCTGTAGGTATTCATGGGTATGGGCCTCTATGGCCGGATTGAGTCGGACGAGCACCTTGGCGACCACGCCGGAAGCGTGGTGCAGGTGCTCGATGCGATCGAGCTCGTCGGCGTTGTCGACCACGATGTGGCGGACCCCCACATCGAGCGCCATTGCCAACTCATAGGCCGACTTGTTGTTGCCATGAAAGATGAGCTGATCGGCCGGTACTCCGGCTCGCAACGCCACTTGTAGCTCTCCGCCGGTGGCGACGTCGAGCTGCATCCCTTCCTCGTGGGCCAGGAGCGCCATTGCCCCGCACAGGAACGCCTTGGTCGCATATGCCGCGCCGTCGGGGAATGCCGCCACGGCCTCCCTACACCGAGCCCGCAGGTGTTCTTCGTCGTACACAAATAGGGGCGTGCCGTATTCGGCGGCCAGCGCGGTGACCTCACAGCCCCCGATCCAGAGTGAACCTGACCCGTCGACCCACGCCGAGTCGGGGAGCAGGTCGCGACGGACGGCGCTCACATCCGCTCCGGAACCTCGAGAACGAGCAGGTCCAACAGGAACGTCAATTCGCGTAGGCAGAGTTCGACGAGCCCGAGCCAGCTCGCCTGCCGCACCGGGTCGGTTTCGCTGAGGATGTGGCAATGCTCGAAGAAGCGGCTGAATTGGGCGGCGAGTTCGTATGCGTAGAGAGCAACGTGATTGGGGGCCCGGTGTTCGGCAGCACGCAACAGAACCTCGGGCAGCCGGAGCAACTCGAGCATCAGATTGCGGTCGTACTCATTGGTGGCAGGCCGAATGGTCCCCGCCTCCAGGCCCTCGTCGGCAGCCTTGCGGATGATCGACTTCATTCGCACAGCGCTATAGAGCAGATACGGGCCGGTGCGACCCTCGAAAGAAACGAACCGGTCCAAGTCGAAGAGGTAATCGCCGGCTCGGTGGTTCTGCAGCTCGCCGTATTTGAGGGCGGCAAGTCCGACCAGTTCGGCGATTTGCGCCCGCTCGCCCTCGTCGTACTCGGACGCCAGATCGTTCTCTTCGAGTCGCTCGGCTGCTTTGGCAATCGCCTCGTCCATGACGCCTCGCAGCGGTGGGGTGCCGCCGGCACGTGTTTTCAGCGGCTTCCCATCAGGCCCGTTGATGGTGCCGTTGCCCGGGTGCTCCAGAACGACGTCTTCGCCAACGATGCCTGCCTTGCGAGCTGCGCGGAACACCTGCTCGAAGTGCAGTGACTGGCGGACGTCCACGACGTAGAGCATGGCTTTGGCGTCGAATCGCTCAACTCTGTCTTCGATCGTCGCCACGTCCCAGCTGGAGTAGAGCGTGGCGCCGTCTGACTTCGCCATGATGAGGGGTGGGTACTCCTTGTTGTCGTCCGGCTCCTCCACGTCGACCACGATCGCGCCTTCGCTTTCGCGCGCCACGCCGTCTTCGAGCATCCGTCCGATGAGCGGGGCGAGCCGATCGTGGATCGTGCTCTCGCCGTACCAGAGGTCGAACTCGACTCCAAGGTCGTCGAATACCTCCTTGAGGGCGTCGACGGAGATGTCTCTGAAGTGCTGCCACAGGGCCCGGTAGCCGGGTCGACCAGCGTGGAGCGCAACGACGGCCTGGCTGGCCTTCTCTGCGAACTCCGGATCGTCCTTGACCCGAGCTGCCGCGGCTGGGTACATCTCGTCGAAATCCGCCATGACCACGGGCGACTCCTCGGGATATGGACCTGCGTAGTTCTCATCGAAGTAAGGGAGATCGGGCTGGCGGAGCTCCAGCTCTGCAATGAGCTGGCCCATAGGAGCGCCCCAGTCGCCGAGGTGAACGTCGCCTGTGACATCGTGACCCAAAGCCAGCATGATGCGTTTGAGGCTCTCCCCGATCACTGCGGGCCGCAGGTGTCCGATGTGGGGAGCCTTGGCGACGTTGGTGCCGCCGTAGTCGATGATCATCTTCACGGCGGGATCGGCAGGCGTCACTTCGACGTGGTCGGCCTGGCGCAAGCCCTCGATACGTTCGGCAAGAGCTTCGTCGGTCAGCGATATGTTGATGAACCCAGGCCCGGCAATTGACAGATCGCTGAACTGCGAGGTGTCCTCGAGTGCCTCGATGACTGCTTCAGCCAACTCCCGCGGATTCTGCCCGGCCCGCTTGGCGGCCCCCAACGCCCCATTGCACTGAAACTGTGCAAGTTCGGGGCGCTGCGAAACCGCCACTTCCCCATCAGACGCGTCGAGTCCCACCGCTTCGAAAGCAGCACCGAAGATGGCGGAGAGGTCTTGGAGGAGAGAGATGGAATTCCCTTCGGGAGTATCAGGTATCGGGTATTACGTATCGGGTACCAAGTGGCGGGCAATGTTAGGGCGTGGCAAGGCCGTGGTTCGGGCGAAACGCCGAGCGTGGAATCACCATCCTTGGAACACGATGATGTCTGCGCGAAGCGCATTGAAGGGCGGCGACAACGTCGCCACCCTTCAATGCGCCCCAGGCAGGATTCGAACCTGCGCACCCGGCTCCGGAGGCCGATGCTCTATCCCCTGAGCTACTGGGGCTCGGCCTTGATCTTTGTTGTGCTTACAGGCCGCGATATCCGGTCTGTAAGCACAACAGACCGAGATGCAGTGTACTCCTCGACCGCTATGGCCGATTAGTGATCGGTTCGAACCTTGCTTGGAAGAAGCGCAGGGATTCGGGTTCATACGTGAAGCGCAGTCCGCCGACAGATTCACGGTTCTCGTGAACTTCTAGGACCGACTCCGCAACCACATCCATGTGGGCCTGGGTGTAGACCCTCCGTGGGATGGCGAGGCGCACCAATTCAAGCTTGGGGTAATGGTGGTCGCCCGTTGCCGGGTCGCGGCCGGCGGACACGATCCCGCGCTCCATGCCCCGTACTCCAGAGGCCAGGTAGAGCTCGGCGGCGAGTGCCTGGGCAGGGAACTCGTCCTGTGGAATGTGGGGAAGGATGGTCATGGCGTCGATGAAGACGCCGTGGCCGCCGATGGGCTGCACCAGCGGGATGCCCGCCTTGAGCAGCCGGTTGCCGAGATACTCGACTTGGCCAACTCGAGCACGCACGTGGTCGTCCGAAGCCACCATCTCTTCGATGCCTCTGGCCAGCGCCTCCATGTCCCTGCCGGACATGCCGCCGTAGGTGTGGAGACCCTCGAATGCGACGAGCAGCGCTCGTGCCTTCTCCGCGAGCTTCGGATCGCGCAGCGCTAGGAATCCACCGATGTTGACCAGGTTGTCCTTCTTCGAGGAAACCGTGGCGCCGTCTGAGTACGAGCAGATCTCGCGCACGATCTCGGCGACGGACTTGTCTTCGTAGCCGCCCTCCCGCTGCTTGATGAACCAGGCGTTTTCGAGTGCCCGCGTGGCGTCGAGCATCACGAGGATCCCGTGTTTGTGACACAGCTCGGACGTCGCCCGCAGGTTCGCCATCGACAACGGCTGGCCGCCCGCCATGTTCACGTTGGTCTCGACCGAGATGTACGGAATCTGCTCGCTTCCCACCTCATCAATGAGAGCGCTGAGCTTGTCGAGATCGACATTGCCCTTGAAGGGATGCTGATCTTCGGGATCAAAAGCCTCGTCGATGATCACGTCGACGAATTTGCCGCCGGCGTGCTCCTGATGGAACCGAGTCGTTGTGAAGTACATGTTGCCCGGGATGTAGTCCCCCGGCTTGATGAGGATCTGGCTGAGGATGTGCTCGGCGCCGCGCCCCTGATGGGTCGGAACGAGCTCCTCATACCCGTACACCTCACGGACGGCGTCGACCAGGTGATAGAAGCTGCGGCTGCCGGCGTATGCCTCGTCCCCGACCATCAACCCAGCCCATTGGTAGTCGGACATCGCAGACGTGCCGGAGTCAGTCAGCAGATCGATATAGACGTCGTCTGAGCGCAACAAGAAGGTGTTGTACCCGGCGCCCTCGATGGCGACTTCCCGCTGTTGGTGTGTGGTCATGCGGATCGGCTCGACCATTTTGATCTTGAAGGGCTCTGCCCAACTCTTGATCATCAATGACTCCTGATACGAGCGCGCAGTTCTGATGTGCTGAGTCTCAGTATCTGCAAGCTAGAGCGGCAGTCGTAGAGGCTTTGGTCCGCCTGTGGGACGTACGAGATACCAGATACGAGATACCGCGGCGGCGAACGCCGCCGCTACAACAAGTTCCCCAACGCCCCAATCCGCCACAGCACCAGCAGATCCATCGTGATCGCCACGGCAACGTGAAGGAAAATCCCTGGCACAAAACTCCTGGAACGCACCGCCATCGTCCCGAGGATCAGGCCGGCGATGATGGCGGCAAATGCTTCTTGGATCGGTTTGCCGAAGTGGATCATTGTGTAGGGGATGGTCATCACCACGACCGAAAGCGAGCCGAACCGCGGCAGGAGACCGAACACCAGGAATCCGCGGAAGAAGGCTTCTACGCCAACGAACTGCAGGCCGTATCCGAGCTCGTAGAGCCAGAAGGCGGCGCCCCCTTCGATCGCCCTGTCGTAGAACGGGTAGTACGTGACGAAGTTGTCGAAGCTAGACACCCACAGCAGCACAGGCAGCATCACGAGATACATCGCCCCGTACACGGGCAAGTGGCGAGCAATACCGCGGACCCGGAAGCCGAAGTCGCCCGGCAGCCGTCTCAGCCACCACACCCCGATCGCAAGGGGCAGCCCGACTCGTAGCACCATCGACGTGAGCCCCCACCACAGGTAAGCGCCAACCCCGGGGAATTCGTCGAGCGGACCGGTCGTGGCCAGGTCGGCCACCCATCCGGAGATGCCGCTCGTGAAGTAGAAGGCCGGGCGCCCCCAGTAGAAGAAGACGAGCAGCAGGACCGTCGCAGTGAGCATCACGACGAGGGCGTCGCGATCCTTCTCCTCCCATGTGAAGTCGGTGTGATCTGGCCAAAAGCGTTCCCTCACGGCGCCGCAGTGTAAGGACCGACCCTGTTCCCAAGGCACTCGCCAACAACTATGGTTTTCGCGATATCCCGAGCCGCTATGTAAACGGGGGCCGTAATGCGATCGATCTGGAAGGGCGCAATCTCCTTCGGACTGGTGACAATTCCGGTGGGTTTGTACGCCGCAACCGAGAACAAACGCCCGAAGTTCCGCCAACTCCGCGAGACAGACCACTCGCCGATCAAGTACAAGCGCGTCGCCGAGACCGACGGCGAGGAAGTCCCATACGAGAGCATCGTGAAGGGCTACGAGGTCGACAAGGGCCGATACGTGGTGTTCACCTCGGACGAACTCTCCGACATTGCCAAAGGTGTCAGCGGCGGAGTCGTCGACGTCGTCCAGTTCGTCGACCAGGTGGAGATCGATCCCATCTACTACCGCACCACGTACTACCTCGCCCCGGAGAAGACGGGCGTCAAGGCATACCGGATCCTCGAAAAGGCGCTCACAGACAAGAACATGGTGGGTATCGCCAAGGTCGCTATCCGGGAAAAGGAGTACCTCGCCACCCTACGCGCCGATGACGGCGTCATCCTCATGGAGACGATGTACTGGCCGGACGAGATCCGCGAGCCTGCATTCGAGACGCTTGAAGGCGCGGAAGATCAGGAGGTTCGGGAGGAAGAGGTGAAGATGGCTGAAATGATCATCGACAACCTCACCAGCACTTTCGACCCGTCAGCTTGGAACGACGAGAGCCGAGAGAAGATCGAGGCTGCCGCGCAGCTGAAGATCGACGGCCAGGAGATCGTTGCTCCGGAAGCACCGCAGCCAACAGGAGTGGTGGATCTGATGGAAGCGCTCAAGGCCAGCGTCGAAGCCACCAAGGCGAAAAAGGCCGGCTAGAAGCTGCCGTGTCGTCCACACGTAGGGGCACATGCAAGCGCAACGAGCTTGGAAGTGCCTTCGGCCATCTGTTCCCCCTGCGGGGCAACCAACCTCTAGTACTCGACGCCGACGCTCTCTTCGAGGATTTCAAGCTGGAACGTCAGCTGCCATGCGAAGACGACGAGAAGCATCGTCATCGCCACCATCACTGCCTGCACAATCCCCATGGACTAGTCATCGGCAATTGCCGCCAGTTTCTTCACGCGGAGATTTCGCGTGCCGTGATCGCGGCCATTCCCGATCCACGGTCCCCATCCTGCGTCGCAACCGGGCGGATGCAGAAAGGGCCGGGCATTGCCACCCGACCCTCTCTGAAGTTGTCGTCTAGCGGGTTATCTATGCGCCAGCGTCAATCAAGTCACCGAACATGTCCCACAGCCAGTTGAGGTCGTCCTCTCGGTCGACGCGGTAGACACCGCCGGTCCCGGCGCAGTTCCCGTTGATGCCGAATGACGTGACGCCTGCAATCACGTTCGACTCACCCAGGAAGTTGGGGCCTCCGGAATCACCGAAACAAGTGCCGCCCGTGGAGTGGTTGTTCGAAAGCAGCAGCGAAAAGTTACCCGTGAAGCCGGGGGTGTTGATCTGGATCAGATGTGGCTGAGCCACCATCCGAACCCTTTCCGCCTCTACGAACACCGGATTGATTCGCTGCAGGCCATAGCCCACTGCCGTGAATGTCGTGTCCTGGCGGCCACGGCGGGTCTTCAGGTCATCCAGCTGATCCAGCTCCGGCAACTTGCCGTATTCGGCCATGTAGACCGGTTCGTCCAGAACGACGACGCCGAGGTCATAGAGGAAGAACGCGTTCGGGTCGTATTGCGGATGTCTGTATGTCGTGCCATCCACGGTGGCCGCGCCGCCGAATGGATATCCATTGCCGGGGATACCGGACTCGACGTCCGACTCGAACCAGATCGTCGCACTGGCCGCCGGGTCCTCTGTGCAGTGCCCCGCCGTGAGATACATCCATGGCGATATCAGGGTCCCGCTGCATCGCCAGAGCGGATTCCCATCAGCGTCATCGGCAACCATCAGTCCGACGTAGGGGTGGTCTTCCCCGTCAAGTTCACCGTTGGTAATGCCGCCGGCGGCACCGACTACTCCAAGATCATCGTCAGCGCCATGGCTACGACTAACAATCTGCGCGTCACTCGAGCCCCTTTTGATCGTGCCGACTGCATACTGCTGGCCGGCCCCTACTCGTCGACGATACAGATCACCGATTGCAGCCTTAACCGACGGCGTTTGGCCCTTCAGAGTCCCACGTGATCGTTTCGAGCGGGCTATCTGTGAAGCCCTTGAAGCTGGGGCCGCGGAGGCGGCCGGCGCCGGTCCACTGTTTGTACTGGACCATTGCAACAAGAGCGGGCTGCACCCAAGTGATCTGGCCCGGTACCTGCACCACAGGCTCGAAGGGTGAGTCCGGAACGGCCATCTGATCGAGCGCTTCGCGGATACTGCGGACGGCGGACTCCGAGAAGCCGCTGCCCACCGACCCGATCCAACGCATGGATTCTCCATCCGGCAGACCCAGGACCAAAGCGCCGAAGCCGCCGCTCCGCCCACCCTCACCCTCCGTGAACCCAACAATGAGAGCCCTCACCGAGCGGAACACGACGCTCTTTACCCAGTCTGGCGAGCGCACCCCAGGGCGATATAGCGAACCCCGTCGTTTCGACACAACGCCCTCGATTCCGCGGTCCTGAGCAAATCGCCAGATCGGATCGGGGTCGTAGTGGATTGCGGACAACACAAACCCGGTCGGGAGCTCGAGCTCGGCCAGCTGGGCCTGGCGACTCTCGAGCGGCGTGGTGAGAAGACTGCCGGCGGCGCTCGCCAACAGATCGAACACGATGTAGGTAACCGGGACCGCCTGAACGGCGTCGCTGACAAGGCCGGGAGCGTGAAGATTCATCCTCCGTTGCAGCAGCTCGAACGACGGAACGCCATCTACGTCCAGAGTGACCACTTCACCATCGAGAATCACCCCGGGTTCCAGTTGCCGAGCACCACTCGCCAGCTCGGGGTACGTCGCGGACATCTCGTTGTCGTTGCGAGACCGCATCGCGATAGAGTCGCCATCCCATGCTGTGATGGCGCGCACGCCGTCCCATTTCAGCTCATGGAGCCATGAGTCCCCGGCGGGCGGAGTACCGGTGCCGGTCTGGGCCAGCATCGGGAGATGATTGGGCAACGTCGTGCCGGCTATGCGCCCAGCTCTTCTCGCACCAGCTTGTTGACGAGGCCGCCGTCGAGTTCGCTGTGGTTCCTCATGATGTGGCCGATCACGCGGCCCATCTGCTTCGCATCGTCGACTCCGAGCTCAGCCATTGCGCCTTTGACGATGGCACGAGTCTCGTCTTCGCCAATCTGTTCCGGCAACCACTGCGACAGGTACTCGACTTCGTATGCCAGCTTGGCCGCCTGCTCGGCTCCGCGCTCCCCTGCCGCCTCGAACTCGCCCTGAGCCTTTTTCATTTTCTTGACGTACGAGGCAATCACGCTGCGGTATAGGTCATCGTCTACCTCGCCGGCAAAGCCCGGCGCCGACTTCTCCATCGTCACTTCGGTTTCGATTTGGCGAATCACGTTGATTTGCGGCTTGTCCTTGGCTCGCATTGCATCTTTGAGGTTGGCTGCGAGCTGTTCGTGAATGGTCACGTGACTGATATCTCCTGAAAGGGTGTGGCGGGAGGATAATTCGTCAGGTCGCGGCAAAAACCCACAATTCCCGAGAAAATCCCGGAAATTCGTTGCATGGCGCCTACGCGTCGTATATGGTTCATTCGAGTTTGTGAAAGAATTCACTTTCACAAGCACTCCCCAAATCCGGAAACGCCGCCAGGTTCGTAAACCTTCGACGCCGATTCCATTGACACACAAGGCCCTAGAGGAGATTCAAAGTGCTAACTCTCACTGATTGGCGTGAACTCTCGGCCTGCCGCGACTCCGACCCCGATCTGTTCTTCCCTATCGGTAGCACCGGGCCAGCCGTGGATCAGATCGAGAAAGCCGTTGCCATTTGTGGCACCTGTTCCGTCCGTGAAGCCTGCTTGCAGTACGCCTTCGAGACAAACCAGGAAGCTGGAGTCTGGGGCGGTTTCGCAGAGGACGACCGTCGCCGCCGCCGTAAGCGCTGGCTGGCCGAGCGCCGCAAGGCTCGCCAGGCGAGCTAGCTGGCTTGCCGGTAGCCAGTATCCGGTATCCAGTACGAAACCCCGGCCGTGAGTCGGGGTTTTGCTTTGGGCGCGTGGGAGAACCGCCCAATGCCGACCGAGCTCCGAACCCGTGAGGCGTAGCCGAGGTTCCGCCTACCCGAATCCGACTGTCTTGTCCTCGGCGCCTTCTACACCAATGAAGCCCAGTTTGTCTACGGCGATGCCGTGGCGGGTGCCTTTGGCGTCCGTAATCCAGGCGACGGGATCGGCTACCGACATCGCCGCGGTGATGGCGTTGACAACCGTGTCAGCGTCCTCTACTTCGATCTCCAATTCGCGGACGGATTGCAGCCCAATCCGAACCGTCACAGTGTCAGCCAACTTCCCTCCAAGAATCTGCGGTGCGAACTGAGATGCTAGACCCTCACACCGCCCTCAATTCCAGCTACCGAATACCGGATACCGGCTACCAGCTACCGGCTACTGGCCACGGCGCGGCCGCCGCTAGCTGATCACCAACTCCGGATGCATTCGCACGCGAGGTTTGCGTTCGTCGATTTCCTTTGCGAGGACGCGGAATGCTTCCGCCGCTTCGCCGTGGGGATCGTTGTGCAGGACCGGCTTGCCCGAGTCGGCCCCGTCGCGCAGAGCTATCACCAACGGGATCTTCGCTAGTAGTGGCACGCCGAGATCGGTGGCCAGAGCCTCTCCCCCGCCCTCGCCGAAGATCGGATAATGCTTACCGTCGTCGCCCGTGAACCAGGACATGTTCTCGACAATGCCGAGAATCTCCTGATTGACCTTCCCGGCCATCAAACCGGCCCGCTTGGCGACTCGCTGTGCAGTTGGCTGTGGCGTAGTCACCACGATGGCCTGGGCCCGCGGTAAGAACTGCGACATGGAGATCGCAACGTCGCCCGTACCTGGGGGCATGTCGATGAGGAGATAGTCCGGCTCGCCCCAGTGGACATCGGCGAGGAATTGCTCGAGTGCCTTGTGGAGCATCGGGCCACGCCATATGACAGCCTGGTCCGGCTTGACGAAGTAGTCCATGGACATCACCGCAACGCCGTAAGCCTCAGGGGGAATCAGTGTCTCGTCGATGACTGTCGGGTTTCGGTCGATGCCAAGCATCTTCGGAATCGAGAATCCCCAAACGTCGGCGTCTATGACGGCGACCTTCTTGCCCATCTCAGCCAGAGCAACTGCAAGATTGGCGGTGACCGAGGACTTGCCGACGCCACCCTTGCCGGAGCCGATCGCGAGTACTCGGGTCTTCGAGCCTGCCTTGCCGAGAGTGATTTCTCGTGCGGCGGCACCCCCGCGGATATCAACCATCAAGTCGGCGCGCTCCTGGTCGGTCATAGAAGTGAACGAGACCTCAACAGCGGTTACACCATCGACGCTCATGGCTGCAGCCGTGACATCAGAATTGAGCTTGTCCTTCAATGGACACCCTGGAATGGTTAGAGCAACGAGGACTCGAACGACGCCCGACTCATCGACCGCGAGCTCCCGGAGCATCTTGAGCTCCTCGAGGCTGCGATGGAGCTCGGGATCTTCGACCAGACCTACTGCAGCGCGAACAGCGGCGGCATCGACCAATTCAGTCTCCTCAGTGGGGTGAAAGCAAAAGTATAGGGAGAGGTCGCACCGTGGAATTCGGCAACGCACCGGCCTTCACGAGAACAGGATCATGTCCTCGATTCCGGCTTTGCCCTCGATTCGATACCGCTCAGGATCAGGTT
Organism: Actinomycetes bacterium; assembly: GCA_024638645.1. Taxonomy (GTDB): domain Bacteria; phylum Actinomycetota; class Acidimicrobiia; order Spongiisociales; family UBA5794; genus JAHEJX01. Next base: position 64,360 of record JAHEJX010000001.1, on the reverse strand, counting down.
GGCGGCCGCCGCAGATCCGCACAAACGTGGCTCGGTCGGTCGTCACGGTGGTCATCGCCTCACCGACTCCGAAGTCGAACGTTGCGTCTCCAATGTTCACGATGACCCGCGGTTTCCCCAGATTGTGGGAGCGGTCGACGAGCAATCCGAATGCGAGCTCGATGCCCTCACTCTCGTACGCGCCTTCGAGGCTAAGCGCGTCACGGATGTCGCCGCCATGCATCCACTCTCCCAGCCCAATACCATCGAGGCGTCCCGCTGCGGCGTCGATGGCGACGGCAGCTTGCTCGTAGCCTGTGATCAGCTCTGCAAGAACCTGACCTGGCGACTGGCCCCGGCGGGCGGCCACGTCGGCCTCGTTGGCCTCCGGCGAGAAATCGTGCAGATCGTTCGCGGCCACCCGAGTGAGCGCCGCCGCGCAGTGTGCCATCACGTCGCGAACACTCCATCCGGTGCACACGGTTGGCAGATCGAAATCCGTGTCATCTGCCGATTGCAGGATGGGCTCGATGGCGGCGGCCTCTACAACAAGCAGTTCGGCGGCGGGTCGCATAGCCATAGCGGCAGCGTAGCTGGGGTCCTCTCCAGGACACCGTTAACGTGCCGTCGTGGCTTGGATCGAAACCATCCGTGAGGACGAGTGGGATGGACCGCTCGCCGATCTCTACGAGTTAGTGGCCGACACCGCAGCCAGCCGGGTCGACAACATCATGCAGATCCACTCACTGAACCCGGCGGCGATGGCGGCTCACGACGCCCTCTATCGATCCGCAATGGCCGGGACAAAGACGCTGCGCAAGGTCGAGCGAGAGCTGATTGCACTGACGGTCAGCAGGCTCAACAGCTGCGACTACTGAACGATCCACCACCGCCGCGGTCTGCGGCGGCTATTGAAGGACGACCAGCTTCTGGAGCGCATCGATGCAGGGTGGCGTAACGCTGGTCTGAGCGACAAGCGCATAGCAATGCTCACCTATGCCGAGAAGCTGACGCTCACTCCCGGCGAGATGGAGCCGGCCGATGTTGATGCGTTGCGCCGAGCCGCTTTCAGCGACCGGGACATTCTCGATATCGCCGAGGTGGTCGGTTATTACGCGTACGTGAACCGGATTGCCGACGGACTCGGTGTGTCAATGGAGACGTGGATGGCTCCTGAAGAATGAGCTTGGCACGGGCTAGAGCGATCCACGCCAGCCTGCCGGTCGTGGACGGCCACAACGACCTTCCGTGGGCGATCAGGTTGTATCACGACGGCCTGGACGACGCCGACACCACGAGCCACTTGGCAATGAGACACACCGACACCGCACGCCTCATCGCGGGTGGCGTCGGTGGCCAGTTCTGGTCCGTATACGTCCCGGCCTGGACCGAGCATCCGTATCAAACCACCAACGAACAGATCGACCTGACGATCTCCATGTGCGAACGAGACCCTCGCCTCGATTTCGTACGGACCGCCGCCGAGGTGCGCGAGTCCCGCGAGGCCGGCCGCGTCGGCGGAATGCTGGGGGCAGAGGGTGGCCATTGCATCGAGAACTCCCTCGACAAGTTGCGAGCGCTTGCCGGTAGGGGGCTGCGTTACATGACGCTGACCCATGCAGACACGATCGACTGGGCCGATTCCGCCACAGACGTCGCCCGCCACGGCGGGCTGACCGACTTCGGGCGAACAGTCGTCGCCGAGATGAACCGCCTCGGCATCCTGGTCGACATATCGCACGTATCTGCGGACACGATGCGCGACGCAGTCAGCGCCTCGGGTGTGCCCGTGATCGCCTCTCACTCCAACGCGCGGGAGCTTGCCCCACACCCGCGCAACGTGCCCGATGACGTACTGCGCCAGGTCGGAGCGAACGGCGGCGTCGTAATGGTCAACTTCTACCCGGCGTTCGTGAATTGGACCGCTGCAGAGCTGTCGGTCGAAATGTTCGCCGACGGTCGCGCTTTGATGGCAGAGCTTGGCGACCCAGTAGCTGTGGACGAAGCCCTGGCAGATCGACGTTCTGAACTACCCCGCGGCACTGTGGCGGAGGTTGCCGACCACGTCGAGCACATCGCTCGAGTCGCTGGTCCCCATGCAGTGGGCATTGGCAGCGACTTCGACGGCATGGACATCCTCATCCCTGGCCTCGAAGACGTCAGCATGTACCCCAACCTCACGGCCGAGCTGCTCGAACGCGGCTGGGAAGAGCAGGACTTGCGAGGACTACTGGGTAACAATGTGCTGCGGGCGTTGGAGCAAGCTGAAGCGGCCAGCGATGCATACTGACAGGCTGAGCAACCTATTCTGCCGACGAGACGCTCTCCCATGGCTGACCCGCAAGCGGATCCACCGCTTCGCCGTCGACCACGACCGTAAGCTCAGTCGCGGCAGCTCGGAGCGAATCTTCGACGCCTGCCGGCGTGTCTGAAGATGCGAACACGAAACCCAGATAGCGGTCGCCTTCGGGCAGCGCGGAGACGCGCGACTCTGGGCTGACGGTCACCTCGATCTCATCGATCCCACTCACCTGCAGTGCCCGATCTACGCCTTCCAAGGTCGAGAAGGTCCCGGTCGTTGGAATTGGCAGCATCAGCACTCCGGTGGCAGGGCGGGCCGGCGGAGCGACGGATTGATCCCAGCCGAGCGCCGCCCTGAGGATGAGCACTTCCAGAGACTCACCTAGAAACCCGAACGTGAGCGCCCGCGAGCACAAGCCGCCGATCGAACGCGCTGCGATCTCGATTAGATATGGAGACCCCACAGCGTCGAATCGAACCTCAGCGTGGACGGGACCGATCACCAGCCCGAGGGCGGAACAGGAATCTCGAACCAACGCTGTGGCAGCGTCTTGACGGTCAGTAGCCAGCCGAGACGGCGTCGTAAGGAAGGTTTCGGCGAAGTACGGGCCAGAAGCAGGCTCTGGTTTGTCGATCACCGCCAGGACCTCGAGACCGGACGGCCCGAGCAAACCCTCGATGGCCAACTCCTCGGCGGCGATGAACTCCTCCACTATCAGCGGCTCGTCGCCCCGGCCACACTCGGCAACAAGCATCTGTCGGATGCGCTGTTCCGCAGTCGCCGCTGTGGCGGCGTCGGTGGCCCGGATCACACCTCGGCCCGCACTGAGCCCGGTCGGTTTGATCACCACGGGAAACCCGAGTGTTACAGCCGCATCTGCCACCTCACCAGGGCCGGCGGCGGTAAACCTGGGCTGGACAATTCCTGCCTCGTCGAGCAGGCGTCTCAGCAACAGCTTGTCCCGAGTCGCAGCAACGGCTCCAGGCGGATTGTGGTTGAGTCCGAGCAAACGCGCCGCCGCTGTCGCAGCCAGGACACCTTCGTCGTCCACTGCAATAACGGCTGCAGCCTCTGGTGCTTCGCGCGCAATAGCCGCTCCGGCAGCCTCCGGGTCCTCTAGGTCGATGGCGATTGCCGCAAAAGGACCAACGACATCGGACAGCGGGTGGGGAGCTAACCCGGCCACGACGACATCAGCATGCAGCGTTGCCGCAGCACGTAGGAATGCGCTGGTCCGGTAGCTGTCTTCCGGAGCGACGAGAACGATTGGCGCCATCTAGAGATAATGCCGATATGACAGGCATACGCAAGTCTCTACTCTGGCCCCCGTGACTACCGAATCCACCTTCACAATTGATCCCAGGGCGGTTCCCAAGCTGAACGAGATTCGCCACTCCCAGCCCGATGGAGAGCTACTGGCGCTCGCCATCGCGATATCAGGGGTCAACGGTGACGAGTTCGCATACGAGATGGCGCTGATGCTTCCGGAACATGCCGCCCCTGGTGACGTCGTGGTCGAAGGTGAGATTCCCGTAGTGATTAGCTCAAACGACATCGAGAATTTGCGGGGCGCAACGCTGACGTTGAAGCGAGATCTGCTCAATCCGGGCTTTCGAATCGACAACCCCAACTCGCCCAGCCCGGCAGTGCTCGGCGATGTCTCAGACGTCACATTGACAGGCGACGTCGCCGCACGAGTCGCTCAAGTGCTCGACAAGGTCATCAATCCGGCCATCGCGTCCCACGGCGGGTCGGTGAGCGCGGTCGCGGTGGAGGGCCCAACGGTCTACGTCCGATTCGCCGGAGGCTGCCAAGGCTGTGGCATGGCCTCAGTCACCCTCTCCCAAGGCATCGAGTCGACGATCAGCTCGCTCATACCCGAGATCACCAGAGTCATGGATGTCACCGACCATGCCTCGGGTGACAACCCCTATTACGAACAGTCGAAGAAGTAGCCCATCAGCGAATGGACACCTTTGCCATGAGTATGCATCGCATCGTCGTTTTGGCCCTGGCTGGTGTGCTGTTGTTCGCCGGATGCTCGAATGGGACTCCAACGACGACCGCCGCGCCTCGCTCGGCCGACGTCGTAGTGACAATGAGCGAATGGAGGTTTTCCCCACAGGACGTCGTGGTCGCGGGTACGAGTCCCGCAATCGTCGAGCTACGCAATGTCGGATCCGTCTTGCACGAGTGGGCGGTCGTCGACGGGCCGGTGACCAGAGAATCTGAGCTCAGTGGAGTCAACGTTCTCGCACAGTTGAAGGTCAACACCGGGGGCACGGCGCAGCTCGAGCTACCGGCGCTCGAACCGGGCGAATACACCGTCGTCTGTCCGATTCCGGGCCACATCGCCAACGGGATGGTCGGCACGCTGACCGTCCAAGAGTGAATCAGCTTGCGCCGCGGCACTCCATACATCGCCGCGCCAGGTAACTCATTGCCGCGTCGTGTTCGTCGCCGAGCAGCTCGGAGATTCTCCCGAGCATTGCAGAGGAAGCAATAGGCCGACCGCAATACTCGCACTGCACCGTTGCCGCCTCGGCAATGGTCTGGCGCCCGGCCGCAAGCAATGCCGCGTCGATGCGACGCTCCACTGAGATCGCACCACGTTCGACCTCCGGGCACGCCGGAACACACTGAATGCACCCGGTACAGAGCGCCGCGTCGAACGATACGGCGACGCGTCCTTCGCTCGAAGCATGGCTCAACGCTCCGCTCGGACAGGTCTCGGCACAGGTCAGGCACAACGTGCAGGCGTCCAAATCAATGTCGACAACGCCCCGGAAGGCCATCGAACCGGACACTGCGATTGGGTGGTCTGTGTTGCTGATGGCCTGAAGCGCCATGACCACTTCGGTCGGACCATGCGTCCCGAAGGGATCTTGCATTTCCCGCTGCCCAAGTTCCGAAGCCGCCGACCCAGGCGAAGATCCCACCAGGGAAGGATCGACACCGGCCGCTTCCAGCAGGCTTGCTGCCAATGCAACCGTGTGGGCCACTTTGTCATCGTTGCCGAGATCGCAGCCAGCCGACGAGCACGGCACAACCGCGGCACCGGCCACACCCATCAGCAGCGCGGCAATCGGCCACGTAGCCGGGACCATTCCGCTGCATGGCACCTCGATCTCGGCCCAACCCGGCGCACTGACCGACAGACCACGCTGCCTACACACGAACGCCACGCTGATGGCGTGGGGCAGAGTCGCGGTGACGAGCGACTCGATCTGGGCGACAAGAGCCCGGTCGCTGACGGCTGGGCTCTCGATCGCACCCGTCGGGCAAGCAGTAATGCAGCGGCCACACGTGACGCACGCGTCTCGATCGAACTGAATCTTCCCGGCCGCCCACCTGTATGCAGTCTCGGGACATTCGCCGACGCAGGCACGGCACCCGTCCGCCGCGGCACAGCTATCGGCATGGATGAGTGGTACCGCCTCGTAGTAAGGCTTTGGCAGTTTGAGTACCTCGCGGCGGGAGCGCTGACCTCCAAAGGTGGCCCGGGAGTGCTCAGGCCGACTGTCACTAGAAGCTGCCGCACGTGCCGCCGAGCCGGCAACGATGGTGCGAGCCCGCTGCGCGTCCCCAGCTACGGATTCAGCCGAGATGAATTGCACCCCGAGAGGATCAATGTCGGCATCTCGAACGCTCTGCTGCACGTCCGCCAGCGCCAATTCATGCGGATGGACCAGCATTACGACACGATCGGCTCCACCGATCATTGCGGTGAGATCTCCAGGCTTGCGGCACAGGTCTTCCACGTAATCGACGCCTTCAAGATCAGTAGGAATGGCAGAGCTGCCCGGAGAGGCGCAAGCCAAAACTTTGACCTTCACGCACCGACCCCTGACCAACGCCGGAGCCCGGCGATGATGTCCTTGTCATGGATCACGAAGGCGTGCAAGGCGTCGACGTATGCTGCGTAGAAGTCGTTAGGACCAGCCGAGTGCACGCGAGCCCGCAGATGCGGAATCCAGAGCGCCAGGTGGCGGCTGCTGAATCGGTCCTCAGCCTCGAGCACCGATTCAGCCTCCTTCAAGAGTTGCATCTCCCACGCCGCCGACTCGCGGGCAGCCAATGTTGACATTATCTCGAGCTGGGTAGTGGCGTGATCTGGAGCCTCGCTGTCCGTTGTGGTGGTCAGCCCGAGAGCGCGATAGTCGTCCTGTATTTCGGTCACGATCTCTGCAATAGCCTCCCGGCGGCCGTTGCTGCGGTAAAACGACTCGATGGGAGGGCACAGGACCCCTTTGGTGCCGGATGCAAACAGCCGCACGTACTCAGGGGCGAGGTTGGCGACCGTAGCACCGGACTCCAGGACGGCAGCGAATGGACGCCACTCCCGATAGAAGGCGAATCCGACGAGGTCCATCGATTCGAGCAGCTCCACGGACTCTCTCAACTGCTCGAGGCGCACTTGCTCGGGGGGAGCAAGTGCGCCTCCGAAGAACCGATACAGGCCCTGGCGTAGCCGGGCCAATTCGGCAGCCTGAGTCACTTATTGCGCCTGTCGGGCATCAGTTCATACACCAATGCCGCCGACAACGCGACTATCACGCCGATCACGAAGACAGCAGGGGCGAAGCTGAAGCGAGGATCGCTGTTGGCCACCGTGTCGGCTCCCCATGGAGCGGCACCCAGGTAGCCCACAAGCATGAGGACGATCCCTCCTGCGATCATCGCTGCAGTGACGTTCCTACGCATCTGCGGTCACCTCCTCTCGGTCTCCCAACGGCAGCGGCGGGAACGCTTTCACAAAGGCCCCGATCATCAGGGCACCCAGACCGAAGAGTCCCAACACAACTCCGTACTCGACCCAGCTTGGGCTATAAGACCCGACTTCGTATGGCAACAGAGTGCCGTGTGTCTGTGACGGCACGACGATCAAGAATCGTTTGCCGATCGCAGCCAGATTGACCGCGATGCCTGCCGCCACGAGCCAACCGACATTCCAGCGTCTGGTGAGCGCCTGCCACATAAGGCCGATCGCCGGGATCGCCAGCAATGCCACCGATCCCCAATAGATCCAGGCGTACTGCCCGAACAGCAGAGCGTCCGACAACTGCTTCTCCACCTCAGGGGTCGAATACAACAGGGTCAGAAGCTCAACCGTCATGAAGTACAGGTAGACGATCACGAGAGCAAGCAGGAATTTGCCGAGCCAGGCAAACACATCGATGCCGAGGGCGGTCTTGTCGTGGACCATCCGACGCACGATGACAGCCAGCACGATGATCAAACCGGTGCCCGACACTCCTGCCAAGGTGACGAAGGCCGGGGCCTGCAGCGTCCCGTACCAGCCGGGTCGGCCAACTTGAAGCCCGAAAACGAATCCGAGCGTCGAGGTGGCTATAACCAGCAACGGGATGATCGTCACGGCGAGCCAGAAGCTCGTCTTTCTGTGCCTCGCTTGTTCCTCCGGGGTGTCTGAATAGCCTGCGGCCCACCAGCGATGGAACCGCTGCAGCCGGCTCGGGTACTCCGCCATCTTGGCTGCATCGCGACGGCCACCTAGGTAGAGATAGATCAGGCTGGCTGCCAGATAACCGGCGATGACCAGCGAGAACGTCCCGAAGAACGGTGACTGCGGCCGGGCATATCGGAACAGATTGATCACGCCCCGTACCGGCTGACCGAGGTCCACGATGATGGCCAAGGACCCCATCAGCAGGAAGACCACGGTGAGCAGCTCAGCGATTCGTGCGATCGGCCGCAGCTGGCGAAGGTTGAATATCCGCACCAGCGCGGCGATCGTGATACCGGCGAAGCTGACACCGATGAAGTACACCACCATTGTGATGTACAAGCCCCAAGATGCTCCGCCCATAGTGCCGACGTTGCGCATCCCGGTTGCAATCATTCCCGTCGACAGCTCGCGAATGAACGCCACGATGCCGACGACCAGCAACAAGAAGCTGGCGCCCATGGCGAGCTTCCATCCTGTTGTGAGCTGGCCTACTTGCTGCGGCAGTGCGGTTGGATGTGTGTCTATTTGGGTAGCCATGTTCACACCCTCGCCTTCGGCCGTTCGACTTCTTTGTACGAATGCGACGGCGGCTTGCCGCCGACGTAAAAGACGCTCGGTTTGGTGCCGGCCTCTTCGAGCAAGGACCAAGCCTCGTTTTCTCTGATGAAGCGGCTCACCGGTGACTCCGAATCACTGATGTCGCCAAAGCGCAACGCCGTGACTGGGCAGGTGTCGACACATGCCGGCAGGCTGCCTTGCTCAACGCGCTGTACGCAGAAGGTGCATTTCTCCATCACACCCTTGGCGTGGTTACCGCCAGCCGTCCTGCGCCCTTCCGGACCCCACTCCTTGTCTAGGTCCGGGTTCTTGTACGGCGGGTATGCCCCACCGGTGATTGCCTGGATGTCTGGGTCGTCCCAGCTGATGACGTCCGAGTACTGCGAGTCCTTCGGCTTCTGCCAGTTGAAGTAGTTCACTCCATATGGGCAAGCCAGTTCGCAGTAGCGGCAGCCGATGCAACGATCCGGGTCGGTGAGGACGATGCCGTCCTCCCGCTTGAACCGCGCTCCTGTAGGACAGACCTTGACGCACGGGGCGTTGTCGCAGTGCTGACATGGCCGCGGGAGGAAGCTCATTCGCGTCTCGGGGAACGCACCGTCCTCGAAACGGAATACATGCATCCAGAACATCCCTTGACCGGTGTTGTTCTCGATCTTGCATGCCTCCGTGCAGGCGCGGCAGCCTTGGCAACGATTCAAATCGACGACCATTGCGTACTTCGCCATCAGAGCTCACCTCCCTTCGAGATCTTGACTTTCACGTGGAACGCCTGGTCGGCCGTGTTGCTCACATATCCCTCACCCATGAAGTAGATCTCATTCGGTGAGGCGCCCTGTCCCTTGTTCTGGGGATGGGTCCAACCGCCGAAGTGATGGGGCACGCCGACAGTGTCCGGCCTGAGGCCGTCGCAGAAGGCAGCCGTGGTCACCAGGCTGCGGGTTTCCCCTGTGATTGCGTTGTGGGACTCAACGGTCACAACATCACCGTCTTCGATGCCAAGCCGTGAAGCCGACATCGGGTTGATATCCATCCGAGCGGCCGGTGCGAGCTCTGCGAGCAACGGTACGAAGCTACTTCGTGACTGCTTGTGCTCGATCATGTGATAGCTGATCAGGTAGAACTCGTAGTCGCTCGGTGAGCCCTCCATGGTGGGTGGGCGCCATGTCGGCAGGGCTGTGTAGTCCTGCCAGTAGATCTCCTCAGCTCCTTTCTCCTTCATCTGGCGCTGGGCGTCGAGCAGGCTCTCGCCATAGAAGCGATGGAGCGCTCCGGCGAACGGCGGGTCGTATGCGTAGCCGTACATCTTCTTTGGCGACATCGGGCCCTTCACGAAGACGCTCTGATTGGGGTCCTCGAAGAAGGCAATTCCTTCATCGATGCCTTGCGATAGCGACCAGTTGTCGAAGATCTGCCTGACTGTTGGTTTGCTGTCTGTGGGAATGGCGAATGACGCTTTGTCGTCTACCAAACCCAAGGCTTTGTTGACCTGCTCGAGGTAGCCGCCCTCTCCGAACAGGGTGCCCATGGCCTCACACAGGTCCATGTATATGTCGATCTCGCCTTTGGATTCGAACAGCGGCTCCATCGGTGGAATCCGCATCGTGGTCGCCTCGACGTACTGGTTGGTGGCCGAGATCGGGCCCTCGTACTTCTCGATGGTGGCCGATGGCAACACAACATCTGCGAAGTAGTCGGCCGTCTCCGACAGCCACGGGCTGATCACGGCGACGAAATTGAATTTCTTGTACGACTCCATGTACTCGGGTTGCGACGGGAATGCGGTCAGCGGATTCACCATATGGAGAATCGCCACCTCTGGCAGTCTTTCTACCCCGTAGCGGTCCGGGTCAAGCATCACCTGGGCCACGACTCCGGGGTTTCCGGTGTTGATGGGGTAGTACTTCGATTTGTTGAGCATGAAGTCGTACGGTGGATCCGCAACGTCGATGGTCTCGAACGCCGCGTAGTTCTTGTGGAGCTTCCACGTGAAGTCCGAAAGCTGCCCTCCGGCAGCTCCCACCGCACCGACGAGCATCGGCACCATGGTCATCGCTCGTGCTGTCTGGAAACCCAGCTCCTGCTGGGCCATGTGGTAAGCCATGATGCCGACCGGTCGGTGCGGCACCTCGACCCCATCGACCACGAGCGTCGAGCCGATCAGAGCGTTTTCTCCGAACTCCGTGGCCACCCTGCGGATTTGCTCGGCCGGGAGACCGGTGATGTCGGCGGCCCATTCGGGAGTCGATTCGGCCACGTGGCTCTTGAAGACCTCGTAGCCCGGCCTGACGGCCTGCCCTTCGATCTCGTACGAACCTTCGAGTGCCGGGGTTGTCGCTTCACCGAACGGGACAGCAGCACCAGAAGCCTCATCCCACACGAGCGCAACATCCGTCGCTTCATCGCCTTCGCCCACCGTCACCTTGACAACCGTGCCGTCCTCGCGGACGAGGAACGGTGCGTTGGTATAGGTGCGCAAGTAGGGACGATCGATGAAGTCCTGGGCAATCAACTCATGGCAGAGCGCCAGAGCGAGTGCCATATCGGTGCCGGGCCGGATGGCGAGCCAGTTATCTGCGAAAGGCCCCGCACTGCGGAGCCTCGGGTCGATGTGAGTGATCTTCATCCCGCGGTCACGGGCTTTCACCATGTGTTGTGGCCATGTCAGCCAGCAGAACTTGTTCCCGCCAGCATTTGTGATATTCCATCCCCACGAGAGCATGTAGTTGCAGAATCTGAAATCTGGGTGCAGCACGGCGTGGGTGCCGATCGTGTACTCGAGGGCTCGGTAGCCGGCGTCGGAGCAGAATGCCCCGTGGCCGAGCTTGCTGGAGCCGATGGCCTTGACGAAGGCCGTGTCGTAAAAGCTCTTTGCCTTGCTTCTGCCTTTCTGCCAAAGAACCAGATCCGGGTCGCGTTCGCGGACCTCGTTCACCTCGTCGGCGACGAGCGCGAGCG
>JAHEJX010000001.1:11267-53086 GCA_024638645.1 Actinomycetes bacterium | reverse complement strand
CCCAAGAGGCGGTCCGGAACTCTCCGGTCCCTCCCTTTTCGTTGGTTCTAATCAGCGGGGTCTTGACCCGATTCGGGTCGTACAACGAGATGATCTGCGCCTGGCCTTTGGGGCAGAGTGTCCCATTGTTCCTTGGGTTGGCCGGGTGCCCCTCGAACTTGACTACACGCCCGTCCACGCGATGAGCCAGCATTCCGCAGTCTTGTTTGCCGATCCAGCATGTGGTCGGTACAACATCGCGGACTCCCCCCTGTAGGGCAATCTCCGATTCGGCCGCAATTGTCTCAGACGGACCGAATAGGAAGTTTCGGGCGGCGACGGTTCCACCTGCCACAACGGCGGATCCCTTGACGAAGGTACGCCGGGAGATGTCCTGCATGGCGTCTTGCTCCTCTCCCTCGTTGATGCCAATCAACCGGCTGCCGGGCTCTGTGTGAAGAGTCATAAGTCACAAATGTGAAATCTTTCACAAGCCCGTCAGACCCATGAAACCCCCGGCCATAGCTACTGTGACTGGCAGGAATCTGCGAAGGGGCTCTTTTTGACCGACTATCTCCCGGACGCGTACACGACCTTCAGGCAACGCCATCCTGCGGTTGCGGACGGCATCGACGTACTCGCTGGCGCCGTCGACGGTGCCGGTCCCCTCGACCCACGATCACAGCGGCTGGTAAAGCTTGGAATCGCGATCGGGCGAAGTTCGGAGGGGGCGGTTCGCTCCAGCGTCCGCAAGGCTCTCGACCTCGGCGTCACTGCCGGCGAAATCCGCCATGCAGCGCTGCTCGCCGTCACGACTGTCGGACTGCCAGCGGCGACGGCGGCCATGGGTTGGGTCGACGACGTGCTGGGCAGCGACTAGGCGGACGCAGCAACTCGGGCTTGACGATAAGGCACGTTTAGGAGCCGGCAGCCATCTTTCGCAGCACCATGTGGAGGATTCCGCCGTGGCGAAGATATTGGATCTCGACTGGAGTATCCGCCCGGCACGTGGTCTCGAACGTGACCGTCGATCCATCGGACTTCGTAGCGATAACGGATACCGGCTGCCTCGGCTCCAGTGTGTCGTCGATTGCGATATCGAAAGATTCCGTACCATCGAGGCCGAGGCTGTCAGCGCTGACCCCTTCGGAGAATGTCAGCGGCAACACACCCATCATCACGAGGTTCGAGCGGTGGATGCGCTCGTAGCTCTCCGCAATCACTGCCTTGACGCCTAGCAAGAACGAACCCTTGGCGGCCCAGTCACGGGAGCTACCCATCCCATAATCCTTGCCGGCCAGCACGACCAGCGGGATCATCGCGTTCTTGTAGTTGAGAGACGCCTCGTAGACGGTGCGTACCTCACCAGTTGTGAAGTCGGTGGTGAAGCCGCCCTCCGTCCCCGGAGCGAGTTGGTTGCGAACGCGGATGTTGGCGAAAGTCCCCCGCGTCATTACGCGGTCATTGCCGCGACGCGATCCGTAGCTGTTGAACAACCGCCGCTCCACTCCCCGCTCGGTCAGGTATTGCCCTGCAGGGCTTTCCAGCGCAATGGCGCCGGCCGGCGAGATGTGGTCGGTGGTAATCGAATCTCCCAGCTTCAAGAGCACTCGGGCTCCGCTAACCGGCTGGATCGGCGCCGGCTCAGGGCCGAGATCGATGAAGAACGGCGGTTCCTGAACATAGGTGGATTCGGGATCCCATGCGAAGAGGTCTCCGCCTGCAGCATCGATCGCTCGCCACTCGTCTGAGCCTTCGAACACATTGGCGTACTGGGTGCGGAACTGATCGCTGGTGACGTTCTCCGCGACTAGGGCTGCAATCTCATCTTGGGACGGCCAGATGTCGGCGAGATAGACGTCGTTGTCCTGGTCGTCGCGGCCGATGGGCTCCGATGTGAGGTCGATCTCGACCGTGCCGGCAATGGCGTATGCCACCACGAGTGGCGGAGATGCGAGGTAGTTGGCGCGCACATCCTGCGAGATGCGGCCTTCAAAGTTGCGGTTGCCGGACAGCACCGATGCAACGACGAGGTCGTTCTCGTTGATCGACTTGGAGATTTCTTCAGGCAGGGGCCCCGAGTTACCTATGCACGTTGTGCATCCATACCCCACCAAATAGAAGCCCAGGGCCTCGAGATCGTCCATGAGGCTGGAGCGTTCCAAGTAGTCGGTAACAACCTTGGATCCGGGCGCAAGAGATGTCTTCACCCATGGTTTGCGAGTCAGGCCCCTTTCCCGTGCTTTGCGAGCCACGAGGCCCGCTCCCACCATCACGTCGGGATTCGAGGTGTTGGTACAAGACGTTATGGCGGCAATCACCACATCGCCATCAGCGAGGTCGAAAGACGCACCGTCGAATTCGGTTGGTACCGGGCTAGAAGCCCGTGATCCAGGAGGGCGCAGCCCGCCTTCAAGGTCAACCGCCCACTGTGACTTCATCGCAGAGAGCTCTATCCGATCTTGGGGGCGCTTCGGGCCGGCAAGCGACGGCTTCACTGTCGACATGTCGAGCTCGAGATTGGAGCTGTAGACGATCTCACGGTCGTCATCACGCCACATGCCCTGCGTCTTGCAGTACTCCGCGACCGCAGCAATGTGTTCTTCGTCCCGTCCGGTGAGGCGCATGTACTCGATTGTCCGCTCGTCTACCGGGAAGAAGCCGACGGTTGCGCCGTACTCCGGACACATGTTGGCAATCGTTGCCCGGTTGGCCAGAGGCATCGTCTCCATGCCTGGGCCGTGGAATTCGACGAACTTCCCGACAACACCGTGCTCGCGGAGCATTTCTGTGACCCGCAATACGAGGTCCGTCGCCGTGGCTCCCTCGGGCAGTCGACCGGTGAGCCGGAATCCGACCACCTCCGGCAGCAGCATCGAAATCGGCTGGCCGACCATTGCCGCCTCAGCCTCGATGCCGCCGACGCCCCATCCGACCACTCCGAGCCCGTTGATCATCGTGGTGTGCGAGTCAGTCCCCACAAGCGAGTCCGGATACAGGCTCTCACCATCATCCCAAACGACTTGGGCCAGGTACTCGAGGTTCACCTGGTGAACGATGCCGGTTGCGGGTGGCACGACCTTGAAGTTGTCGAAGGCCGATCGGCCCCATTTCAGGAACTCGTAGCGCTCCATGTTGCGCTCGAACTCTCGTTCCGAGTTGATCTGGAGAGCATCTGGGCGATTGAAGACGTCGACTTGGACCGAGTGGTCGACAACCAGATCCACCGGAACCTGCGGATTGACTTTCTGGGCCGAAGCTTCGTCGCCCGTCATACGGACGATTGCAGAGCGCATTGCTGCGAGGTCCACGATTGCAGGTACACCGGTGAAGTCCTGCAAAACGACGCGGGCCGGAGCGAACGCGACTTCGGTCTCTCCAACCTTGGTCGCGTCGTACTGGGCGAGCGCCCGCACGTCTTCGTCCGTGATCGCCTCGCCGTCGTGGTTGCGTAGCGCCGACTCGAGCAGGACCTTGATCGTGTACGGCAAGGAGTCGATGTCGCCGAGATCCTTGAGCGCGGCGAGCCGGTAGATAGTCCGCTCACCTCTTGCTGTCCCTTGAGTCGACATCGCCTGAAAGGGATCGTTGTTCGCCATGTGCCACCTCTTCGTTCTTCTCCCGTCAAGGATACGACGAGACGGCTCGGCCTTCGCCGTGGCTCGCGAATGAAGCGTCAAGAACTTTCCTCAAAGGCAAGAACCGACCTTCTTGGCAACGCACGCCCACCTGAGAAGGTCTTCGCTAAATTCGAAATCAAGAACGAGGAGGCTTATGCAACAAGTCGGCGATGGCGTATATCGACTCGGCACGGACATTCACAACTTCTACTTACTGACCGACGGGGGGAAAGCGACCGTTGTCGACGCCGGTTGTTCCAAGGAACTGCCGAAGTTGGAAGCCGGCCTGGCCTCAATCGGTATGAAACGGGACGACGTCGAGGCAATCATCATGACTCACGCCCATGCCGACCACATTGGATTCGCTGCTGAGGCCAACGATGCTGGGACCGAGGTCCGCACCAGCGAAGTCGAAGGCCCCATCGCCACAGGCAATCAGAAAGTGCACGCCGTCAAGATCCCGCAGCTCCCGCTGTGGAAGCTGGGCACCTGGAAGTTCCTCATTGGCCTCGTGAAGGTCGGCGTCATGAATGCCCCGAGTGTGAGCTCGGTAGTCACCTTCACCGACGGTGAGATTCTCGACATACCCGGCAGACCGCAGGCGGTTTACTCCCCCGGCCATACGATCGGCCACGCCTCGTTCTATGTCGCGGAGAGCAAGACGCTGTTTACGGGCGACGCTCTCGTGACCCGCGATCTCCTCAACAACCGCGACGGTGACCCCCAGCTGATGCCCGGTATCTTTCACAAGGATCCGGCCCAAGCCCGAGCGAGCCTGGAAGCATTGGGTCGGCTCGACACGGAACTGGTCCTGCCGGGCCACGGCAGCCCCTATCGAGGCCAAGCGGCGGAAGCAGTGAGAATGGCGAAACGCTGACCTGTCGCCGATTGGAAGCGGCCGCCGACTACGGATGTGAGGCCGACTCCGGCCGCGCCAACCCCGTCGCCGCTTGCCTCGAAGCGAAAGACATGTGCCTGAGCTGAGGGCTGAGAGCCCCGAGGGGGCCACGAATGTGCAAGCAGGTGGGCGCAGCCCATCGAATCGAGCAATCGGCCAGATCCTGATTTGCCCGAGCCCCTACGAACCCCAATACCTCTGTTCCTTGAAAGGGTCGCCATACATGTGGTACCCGTTGCGTTCCCAGAAGCCGGGCTCGTCTGCTGACAAAACGTTGAAACCGAGCACCCACTTCACGGACTTCCAAAAGTAGAGGTGCGGTACGACGAGGCGCAGGGGGTAGCCGTGCTTGAGATCGAGATCCTCGCCGTCATACGTATGCGCGAAAAGGTTTCCTTCTCGTACGAAGTCCTCGATGGGGAGGTTGGCGGTGAACCCGTGATAGGCGTAGAGGAGTACATGTGTGGCGGAGGCATCGACATCGAGCTGGTCCCAGATGTGACGAACCGGCACGCCTTTCCAGTTGGTGTCGAGCTTGGTCCACTTGGTGACGCAATGGATATCGGCGGTGATGCCGGTCGATGGCATGGCGCGGAACTCATCCCAGGTCCACTCCTTCTCCTCTCCAACCAGGCCCTTGACTCCGAAGCGCCACGCCGCAAGATCGACCGTCGGCACAGTCCCAGCATGTAGCACGGGGAAGCGTTCCGTCACATACTGGCCGGGCGGCACCCGGTCGGGGTCGATGCCTTTCGCCTCGAGTTCGGCTCGGTTGCGTTTGAAGAAGGACATGGCAGCGAGTCTACGTCAGCTGGTGTACACCGAACTGACGATTACCGTTTGAGTCATGGATCAGCTCGAACCTTCCCGGCGAGCGCGCCCCGGCCCCTCGCGCCGGCTGCTGTGGATACTCGCCGTCCTTGCCTTCCTGTCGACTGGGGTGGCCGCCTACGCCTGGACGCAAGGTCGGGAACAGGCGACTGCTTTGCCAGAGCGGGTGAGCCTCCAGGATTTGAGTGCAGCGGATCTGGGCACCAACGACCCCGCTCCCGACTTCACCGTGCCGACGCTTGACGGTGTGCCCTTCTCCCTTTCCAACCACCAATCGACAGAAGCGACGCCTGTCATGCTGAACTTGTGGGCGTCGTGGTGCACCCCGTGCCGCGCCGAAATGCCGGCTTTGGAAGCTGCATCGGAGCGGCACCCCGGCGTGAAGTTCGTCGGTGTCGCAGTCCAAGACGACAATCAGGCCGCAGAGGACTTCGCTCGGGAGCTGGGCGTCACTTACACAATTGGTTTGGACGAGCGCGATGTCGTGAATGCTCTCTATCCGACTTTTGGCCTCCCGGTCACCTACGTGATCTCGTCAGAGGGCGTGATCCTGCAGTCGATCTTCGGAGAGTTGGACGAAGCACAGATCGACGGAGTAATCGCCACCTGGTTTGGAGGGTGATTTCGCTCGCATCAGGATTCGAGCGAGCAATTCTCGAGCAAATCCTGATTTGCTCGAAACATCAGTCCGCGCCACCGACCTCGAACTCGATTATGTCCGTCATGGCTCCAGAACCTGTTGGGTTCTGACGAGGCGTCACGAAGTCGGACTCGGTCGATGGTGGCGGGGAGGCCGCAGCCGCCGGTGAGACGCTTTCGCCGCCTTCGAGCGCCGCGATGCGGCGAGCGGCGGCGGCGAGCTCGCGTTCCCTGTCGGCAAGGGCGCTGTCACGCTGCGCCAGTTCATCTTCGAGTCGGTCAACGACCGATGCCCGCTCCTTGAGCGCGTCGATGTCGACGTCAGGTTGGAAGTTCACGGCTGCCGCACTGATCTCTTCGAGCTTCTTGTTCTGCATTTCGAGGTTGTCGAGCTTCGCCATGGAGGCGTTCAGTTTCGATTCGAGGTCCTCACTACGCGACTGGGCGGCGGCCAAACGGCGCTCCACTTCCACTCGGGCCGGTCCTGCCGAAGCGGCGGCCCTGACCGTCGTCGGCCGCGGGCGACGGATCAGCAAACCGAGCAGCAGACCGAGCAGACCGGCCCCGATCACGAACAGTGCGATTTCAGCTATTGCATAGAGCGATCCGCGCATCACGCGCCTCCTTGTGGTACCGGTCCCAGGAAGAATTCAATTCGGCGGTTGATGGCCCGCCCCTCTTCGGTCGAGTTGTCGCCGATGGGCCGCGACTCGCCATAACCAATCGCCACGACGCGCTGTGCGTCCACGCCTGCAGCGATCAAATAGTCGACTGCGGCCTGGGCCCGAGCCTCGCTGAGATTCTGATTGAAACCTTCCGACCCAACGTCGTCGGTATGCCCTTCGACGGTTCCGATCAGCGTGGGATTGCGAACCAGGATGCCGGCCGCAGTATTCAGCAGCACGATCAACTGGTCTGAGAGCTGCGAACTGCCGTATTCGAAAGTAGCGCCCCCTTTGAGCGCACCTGTTATGACATCGTCATCAATGGTGAACTCCCATTGCGGCACGGGAGCGAACTGAATGAAGACGAGCGGCACTCGGAACAGGGAGAATGTCTCGGCGACTCCGTCCTGGACTTCGAGGCTGCCCGTGACATTGTCTTCGCCGTAGACCTGGATCGCGGCGCCGACAATCCTCTCCGCCACCTCTTGGCTTGGCACGACACCCTCGAGGTTCATCGTTCCGTCGCCCGGCGCAGAAGCTGCTAGGAACGGAGCGGCGAGTCCTGTGACATTCACCAGAGAGTTGACTGCAACGTCTGGCCCGAGAGCCTGCGTCAGCGCACCTTCGAGCTGTGCCTTGCGAATGTCGGTCGGGGCGTCGCCGGTGATCGTTGCTTCCTCGCCGACCAGAGTGATGCCGGAGGTGCTCACGATTGGTAGCCGGCCAATCACACCGGCTGCCCCAGGAACCCACGAGGCGGTTTCAAGGGATGGATCAACTGTGATCTCTCCCTCGACAAACGGCGCGTAGATGAGCTCGGCCACGCCCGCAATGCGCGCCGCCGACTCAGCGTCTGGTACTGCCCCGGCAAGGGTCAGAACCCCCTGATTGAGGGAGGCGGAGATACTGGCGACGCCGGCAGGAGGCTCCGGTGATATTGACGTGGATGGTGCTGCGGTTGTGTCGCCGCCCCCCGGCACAGCTGTCGAGGGCACAGCACTGGTCGTAGACCCTCCGCCACCGGGGGCCGAGGTTGTGTCGCTGATGATCACTACGTCGGGCAGGTCGTTCCACACGACCGTGCGCACCCCGTTGAGGTCGCGCACGACATTCTCCGCGGCGGCTCGGGCGTCTTCACCCGACGCACCGGACAGGAACACGTCGCGGCCCTGCACATCGATCTCCTGGACGCTGATGTTGGCGTCGGCGAGCGCGGCAGAAACCCTATCCCGGATGTCGTTCTCTTCGTTCTGTACACCCCAAACCACAGCGGTCCCGAGGAGAAGCACGAAGAGCCCGATAACTGCTCCGATGAGCACGCTCTTGATACGGCGACGATCAGTAGCCATAAAGACCTTGGATGGTGGGTTCCCTTACTTTCAACTATTTACGACGAGAGTGCGGAATTCTTGAGTAGCAAAGTGGTCAGCAGCGCCGGCGCAACGATATCACCGACCGTGCGAATCCAGTGACAGGCCTGTCGCGGCCGGCTGCACACCTTTTATCGCGGGCTATCGTCAGCTCATGACGTGGCTGATAGCGGTGCTAGTCGTGTCAGTGGTCGTTTCGGTCATGCGCGGCGGGAAGCTTTCGAATCTCCCCGATATATATGCGCGTGCGTGGCCACTGCTCTTCATCGGGTTTGGTATGCAGATCGTGGCCAATTTCGTCGACGACTCCCGCCTGGTTGTCGCCCTCTTTCTCGTGTCCTATGTCGTTCTACTGATCACCGTGTGGCTGAACCGCTCGGAGCCGGGTATGTGGATTGCGGGTATTGGCCTCCTCATGAACTTCACGGTGATCAGTCTGAACAATGGAATGCCGGTGCTCGAGGAGTCGATTCGTCTTGCTGGAGGGGGCAGCGACATCGTTTTCGGAGCCAAACATGTGGTGCTCGACGAATCGAGCCGGTTGGCATTTCTCGCCGATGTGATCCCGCTTCCCGGTAGCGTCATCTCGCTCGGCGATGTCTTTCTGGCTGTCGGCCTCGGGGTGTTCATCGAGGATCAGCTGAAGCAGCCGCTGCGCCTCTTTCGCCATAGGGTTCCCGGCATCCCGGGCTCGGCTGCGGACCGCTAGAGGTTGGCCGGGTGCAGATCGCCCCTGGCTGATATCACTCGCCGCAGCGAGGCTGTGATCTCGGGGTCGTAGTCATAGGTTGACCCAAGGTGCAACAGCTCGAGAGCATCAAGCGGCGAGAGCATCTGATCGTTGATCGCCTGGTCGTATGCCGACGCCACCTTGATGATCTTCGAGGCCAATGGCACGGTCTCGTCCCTCTCTTCGCCGACCGAGCGGAACGGGCGATGCTGTTCCTTCACCAACGTCCCGACACGCTCTAGGAAAGGTGCCTCGCTGATGATCTGAGCGCCCCATCTCGCCAGATCCTCGTCGGTGTAGCCCGCCCGCAGAATGGCCGGCTCGTTGAGGGTGATGCGCCCGATGTCGTGCATCAGTGATGCGTACTCGAGTTCGGTGACTTCGTCGGGATGCATTCCGACATCGCGAGCAATGGCTACCGCGACAGCGGCTGTGCGCTCTGCGTGGCCCATGGTGGCGAGCCCGGCGACTTCGGGAATCTGGGCGAGCGCTCGAATCGTCTGGCCATACGTCACGCGGGTGTTGTGATAGCGCACAAAGGCAAGATGGCTGAATGCATAGGGAACCAGGGCGAGGAGAATGGCCCACCAACGCATCTCAGGGAACGCCAGCCCGAACAATGCGCCCGAGGTGAATAGACTTACAATGGCCGCCCAGTCTTCGAGGGCAAGCAACCAGAGGAACCTTGCGGACAAGTCCTCGCGTTCGAGTCCCACGAGCGATCGAGTGAGCGCGCGCACGGTGAACCAGACAATGCCCGCCGTCACGACCGGCAGAAGCTGGCTCGTTGGATCTCCGAACTCGTTGCGCGGGGATAGCTCATTGACGACCACAACGACGCTCGCAAACGCCATGAGCGCACTCACCTCCGCAAGGAAGTGGGGACCTGCGAAAACGTGTTCGTTGCGCTGTGCGACGAACACCCCCCACGCGAAGGCCATGCCGAGAGCGAGGATTGCGAGGAACGTTGCGAGATCGTCGACGAGGAACGGCACTGCGGTGGCGGCACCAATACCCAGGTAGAGATGCTCGCCGGATGGTGCGGGAACGGTGATCAGGTGAGTCGCAGCGATGATTGCGGACCCGAGCAAGATCCATGGCGGATCGACAGGTGACAAGGTGAGCAGCCATGCGCCGAATACAGCGCACGCCAGGAAGACAAAGGCTGAGATACCGTTGATGCGTCGTTCAGCCATCTAGACGAATCCCCTCTGCCCGCTCGCGCGCCTCCTCCTCGCTGTCCACATCCGGAGAGCCGTAGGTTTCGCCCCGCGACCCGATGATCTCGATCAGAGCCTCGACTACGTCGGGGTCGAACTGGCTACCGGCATGGCGACGAAGCTCGCGGAACGCGTACTCCTGAGAAAGCGCTACCCGATACGACCGTGTCGAGGTCATAGCGTCGAACGAGTCCGCAACCGCAAGGATCCGCGCTTCGAGCGATGGCGTTCCGGGGTGCTCATGTCCTCCGTGGTATCCATTGCCGTCGTAGTGAGCATGATGATGGGCTGCGATTTCGACCATGGGCTGCAGGAAGTCGACCTCGGCCAGCAGGTCCTCGACTAGATGCACGTGCTTCTGCATCTGCTCGTAC
The DNA here is from genome assembly GCA_024638645.1 of Actinomycetes bacterium. Lineage (GTDB taxonomy): Bacteria > Actinomycetota > Acidimicrobiia > Spongiisociales > UBA5794 > JAHEJX01. The sequence goes on along the minus strand of JAHEJX010000001.1, from coordinate 42,760 downwards.
TCCTCGCCTGAAAGCCTGGCCCGCTTGCGGATGAGATCGCGGGGAACCGCAAGCTTGCCCACATCGTGGATCAAGGCAGCCCACCGCAAACGTTCGAGGCGAGTGCCGTTGAAACCCATCTTCGTTCCAATGAGATCTGAGAAATAGGCGACTCGTTCGGTGTGCCCGCGGGTGTACAGGTCCTTCGCTTCGAGGGCCTTGACGAAGCCACGCAGAGTGGAGTCCTGCGCCTCCCGCAGACGCGAGTACGAAACGAAGGTCATCTGGGATACGAAGAACACAACGAATATCAGGGGCAACGTTTCCGCCCCAATGAGTCGATATGCGCCACCAAGTAGCGCGGCGAGCGCTCCTGTGCCGAGATACGGGAGCGTGATGCTGAGCATATTCGACCACTGCCGGACGTGGCTAGACCCGTAAACGGTCTTCAAAATGAACTGAACAAGCGTGAAGTTGACGAAACCGTGGACCACCGAGGCCGCAACCGCCGCACCTACGAACTGGGGAAGGTTCTGCGCAGTCAGCTCGGTTTCAGGTGCCAGGTAGGCGAACACAAAAGCCGCAGCGGCCGCCGTCAGCACGAGCTGGCCGAAGTTCACAGAAGGCTGGAACCATCTCCGTTCGCGGAAGTCGGCGGGCTGGAACAAGCTGACCGCGGCAATGAGAACCATGGCCACTACCGGATTCGAATCGAAGAAGACAACGGCAGCGGTGATCTGGACCAGGGCAGATGTGCTGACGAAGAGATGATCGTTGACTTCGACGGCAGACCAGTCGAAGTAGAAGGCAACCGCAGCCAGAAGCAAGAGAAGCCATTCCGGTTTGGGTAGGTCGCCGTTGACGAGCAGCGAGATCACCAATGCGGCGCCAACAGCGACGAAAGAAACAGCGAGATTGACGCGCACTCGACGCTCTCTGGCGATGTTCTGCTGATTCATTGGTTCCTGGCCTGCAGATCGTTGAAGGCAGTTGGGCAGAACGCCCGGAGTGCTCGGAGTCCGAATTAACCAACTTTAAAACTTGCGGCGCCTGCCAAAATTGCGGTCAGAACGCTGCCAAGGGTCAACGCGAGCTTTACCAAACGGCTTTTCACGGTTGGAATCATCCTCAGGATGTTGATCTCGACAACGGCATCTCTGTCGCCGAATCGAGTCGTTGTATCCGCTCCGCTGAGGACGGAATCGCTTCCGAGTCGTCTAAGCAGCTCCGGGCGTCCACCCCCATCCCGCAACGGTTAGGTCGCAGGGACGCCTTCAAATGTCTATGTGCACGCCTATCCCCGACATGAGATGCTGCTAGCGACAACATCTCAAGCCCACCCACAGGCCCATGATCGGAGGTTCCCACTCCCGATCACGACCACAAGATAACCCCCACATGGGGGCACTGGCAAGAACGAAAATCGCGACCTTCTGCCACTCCCCGTTATCGCTCGCTACGCTACGCCGCCACGGGAGGGCGGATTTGCTGGACTTTCAGGAACTGGAAGAGACCCTGAGTCGGTTGGACTCAGTCGACGCAGTACGGGTAGTAAACGAGGGCGACAGAGTGGCCGAGGTGCACATCCTCGCCGCGGCATCAAAGCCTCCGAAGCAGGTTGTGCGCGACGTACAGTCGCTGGCGATGGCTAGATACGGCGCCAACATCGACAGGCGCGTAATCTCAGTGGTCCAGCTCGCGGCGCAATCGGTTGCCGCTCAGGCGACCTCTCGACCCCGACTCGTCGACATTCGCGATCAGGCAGACGGTCCACGAACTACGGTCGCTGTCACGCTGGCTTGGCAGACGGGCGACCACACGGGCACCGCGACGGGGCCGATCGCAGCGTCGGCCCGACCTCGTTTGGTCGGTGAGGCTGCACTCGATGCACTCGACCAGATGTTCGTGAATCTGCCACCGTTGGTCTTGGACTCGATCGGTATCGCCACAGTCGGCATGCGCAGAGTTGCAATCGCGGTAGTGGTCGGCGGCACCTCACAGGAAAACGAGATGGCCGTCGGGTCGGCCGTGGCCGGCGAGGACGAAGCGGAAGCTGCGGTCAAGGCGGTGCTTGACGCGCTCAACCGCAGGCTGCCTACTCTCTCCGAGTGAACCAACCACCACCCAGATCTCCAGCAGCAACTCTCCTCGTTTCCGGCTCGCTGGAGGCCGCCTACGTCGCATCTCCCCACTTCCTGGCGAGCCATGCCGCCCTCGAGGTCATGGAAAGGGGCGGCAACGCAGTGGATGGTGCAATCGCCGCCAACGCAGTGCAGGGAGTGGTTGCCCCGGACACATGTGGCATCGGCGGCGACCTCTTTGCACTCATTCACCGCCCCGGGGATGACAAGCCGCTATGCCTCAATGCGTCCGGAAGAGCAGGCGCTGGTGTCTCGGCTGAGAAACTGCGACAGACCTATGCTGAAATGCCCTACCGACACCCATGGACCATCACCAGTCCCGGCTGCGTTGCGGGGTGGGCCGAGCTGGCAACAAGGCACGGCGCAGTGCCGCTGTCAACCTCGCTTGGGCCGGCGATCGAGCTGGCGAGCAACGGTTTCCCCGTGTCTCCCGAGCTCGCGGGGTCGCTCATCCGGTTGGCCGAAATGATCGGGGGGCAGTCGTCGGCGCAAGCGCTCTACCCGGGAGGTGTGGCCGCTACGGCCGGCGAATCCATCCGCCGACCCGACCTCGCACGAACACTCGCCGCGATCGCAGATTTCGGCCCGGACGCCTTCTACCGCGGCAAGGTCGCGGGGGCTATCGCCGCGGTGACAGATGGCGGGCTGACGGTCGACGATCTGGCAGCTACCACCGTCGACTGGGTGGAGCCCATCGGGGTGGACCTATTCGGCCTCACAGGTTGGACGGTGCCGCCAAACACGCAGGGATACTTGACCTTGGCTGCCCTCTGGCTCTTCGAGAGGTTGCGACCACCGACCGATCCGGCTGATCCGGCATATGTCCACGCCGCAGTCGAGGCATATCGCGCCGTTGCCTGGGAAAGGGACGATCTGGTTGCCGATCCCGCAACCGCACCGATGGACCCGGCGGATTTGCTTGCACCAGCACGACTTGCCCAACGTCTAGCGAACTTGAGCCTAGAAAGTGCGGCTAGCTGGCCGAGTCCTGCGCCGGCACCCGGCGGCACCGCATTTCTATGTACCAGAGACGGCACCGGCCTCGGCGTATCTCTCATCCAGTCCAACTTTGCCGGAATCGGCGCCGGCATCTCGGCCGACGGCACCGGGGTCTTCCTGCAAAACCGTGGCGGCGGATTCAACCTCAGGGACGGCCACCCCAACGAGCTGATGCCGGGTCGGCGGCCTTTGCACACCCTGGCGCCGACCATCTGGACACGGAGCCAAGAGCTGCGGATGATGCTTGGAACCCGGGGCGGCCAATACCAGCCCCAGCTGTTGATTCAATTAGCCGCGCACCTTCTCTATAGCGACGCTCCGCGAGCGCTCGGCCAGCCTTTACCGCGCTGGCAACTCGACGGTTGGGGACCTGGAGCGACGCCGGTCCTGAAGGTGGAGGAACGTACACCCACTCCTGTCGTCGCGGGGCTGGAAGCACGCGGACAAACCGTCGAGCGAGTGTCCGATTGGAACCCGGGCTGGGGTCCGATGAGTGTCATCGGCGTCGATGATGGCGAGGCATTCGCCAGCGTCGATCCTCGAGTCAGCACATCAGCTGCTCTGACCCGCTAGTCAGTTACAGTCCCGCCGATGCGAGTGACTGTCGTCCAAATCTCAGACGCGACGCCTGAAGATGAGTGGGCGGCCCTCGTCGACCACTGCACGGCGAACCGCAGTGAACTCGTCGTTCTCGGCGAGATGCCATTTGCTCCGTGGCTGGCCGCAACCGATGACGCTGATAGCTCTGTGTGGCGCCAGGCCGTCGAAAGACACGATGAGTGGATCGCACGGCTCGGCGAGCTTGGGGGCGCAATCGTGGCGGGCAGCCGACCCGAGCTCCACGATGGCGTGCCCTACAACGAAGCGTTCCTGTGGTCGCAATCGAGCGGCTACGTCCCGGCGCACCTCAAGTACTACCTGCCGGACGAGCCGGGGTTCTGGGAGGCCACCTGGTATCGCCGCTCTCCCACCAAGTCTTTCGAAGCCATGCCAATGGAAGAGGGGACCGCCGGCTTCATGATCTGCACCGACATGTGGTTCACAGAACACGCTCGCGGTTTCGCCGAGCAAGGCGTCGACCTGCTCCTTGTACCAAGGGCGACTGAAGGCAAGACCGTCTCCAAATGGATGGCGGGAGGGCGAGCAGCCGCAGTGATGAGTGGCGCATTCTGCATCAGCTCGAATCGGCAAGGCGTTTCCAAAGGCGTCCTGTTCGGCGGCTCGGGCTGGATCATCGATCCCAACGGCAACGTCCTGGCGACAACAAGCGATATGGAACCGTTCGCGACGGTGGATGTGGACCTGGGCGAAGCCAGAGACGCAAAGAAGGCTTATCCCCGATACGTGGCCGAGTAGCCAAGATAGCGAATACCAGCTGAGCGCTATGTCCCTGCGCCGACGACGGCCCCCCACACGTATGCATGAGAATATGGATAGATGACAAGCTCGTGCTCCACCAATCCGTCCACGTCGTGAGTGTCGAGGGCGACACCAATAAGCTCGAACTCATTTCCTGCCTGGTTGAGCCCTTCCCACACCCAGATCGAGCCTGATTGTGAGCCGTCGGCAGCAACCCACTGGTGCCACACTTTGATAGTCGCGTCCATTTGGTCGCCATAAAGCGTGCGATACCAAGCTTCTCGCATCCCAATGGCGCCAAATACGTCGTCCGCCATCTGTGCAGTGGGCGTGGCGTACGTCGCCAGCAAGTCAGTGACTTCGTCCTCGCTCCCGAAGTCTGCAGGACTGTCGAGAATGGCTCGAATGGCAGTCTTGACCTCCATAGTCTTGTCGTAGCGGCCAGCCAGTGATGCCAGCTCGACCTCAAAAGCATCACGTTCCGCTGTGATTGCCACAAGCTGATCGTTCGCGCTGTCTCGTTCAGCGGTAACCGCGGCGAGTTGTTGTTCAAGCCCTTCGTCCGGATTCGAATCATTGCAGGACGACAGCGCCGCCAATATCAAAAGGAGAACGATCAACCGCGAAAGGTACGCCCGCCTAGCCATTGCTACCTCCTAGGGCTAACGAATCAATCGTCGGGCTCCGTTGGAGATTCGGCTAGAGGCGAAGGCTCTCAGTCGTCTTTTGTGCTCGCCGCCGCCATCTCTGCGATCTCGGACACAATGTCGGCATTTGCCAAGGTCGTCACGTCACCCAGCTGCCTTTGCTCTGAGATGTCTCGCAGCAATCGGCGCATGATCTTCCCGGAGCGTGTCTTTGGAACGTCAGGTGTGAAGACGATGCTCGCCGGCTTGGCGATCGGACCGATCGAATTGGCTACGTGATCACGCAGCTCTTTCAGCAGGTCGTCGTTGCCCTCGAACCCGCTTCGCAACGATACGAAGGCAGCAATCGCTTGGCCCGTCAGCTCGTCCTTACGCCCGACGACCGCTGCTTCAGCGACCGAAGGATGCGACACGAGCGCCGACTCGACCTCCATTGTGGAAATGTTGTGGCCAGACACCAGCATCACGTCGTCGACGCGGCCGAGCAGCCATAGGTAGCCGTCCTCGTCCAGCTTGGCGCCGTCGCCGGCGAAATAGATGCCGTCGAAACGCGACCAGTACGTGTCAATGAAGCGCTGGTCGTCGCCCCAGATGGACCGCAGCATGGACGGCCACGGTCCACGGATCACGAGGAAGCCGCCCGAACCTCGACCGACGGAGTTGCCTTCTTCGTCTACGACGTCCGCCTGGATACCCGGCATCGCAATCGTCGCAGTCCCCGGCTTCGTGGTCGTCACGCCAGGGAGCGGCGAGATCATGATGGAGCCGGTTTCGGTCTGCCACCAGGTGTCAACGATGGGGGCGTCGACCGGTCCGATGTTTTGCTGGTACCAGATCCACGCTTCAGGGTTGATCGGCTCGCCAACGGTGCCAAGCACCTTGATCGAGGAGAGGTCATGGCGTTGCGGGTACTCGACGCCCCACTTCATGAAAGCCCGGATCGCGGTCGGAGCGGTATAGAACTGCGTGACCCTGTACTTCTCGATGATCGACCACAACCGATCCTTGTCGGGAAAGTCGGGAGTGCCCTCGTACATGACGCTCGTGGTCTTGTTGGCAAGAGGGCCGTAGACGATGTACGTGTGGCCGGTCACCCAGCCGATGTCCGCGCCGCACCAGTAGACGTCTTCGTCCGGCTTGATGTCGAACACGTAGCTGTGAGTTGAGGTCGCACCCGCTAGGTAACCCCCCGTCGTATGCATGATCCCCTTGGGCTTCCCGGTGGTGCCGGACGTGTAGAGGATGTAGAGCAGATCCTCTGCATTCATGATCTCGGCCGCGCACTCCGCCGGCTGGTCGGCCACCAAGTCGTGCCACCAGACGTCGCGACCGTTCTCCATCTCGACACCCTGTTTGGTTCGCTCGAGGACGATGCAGTGTTTGATCAAGTCGGTGCGCTCCATGGCAGTGTCGGCTGCGCCCTTGAGATCTACCACCTTGCCGCGCCGCCACGAGCCGTCGCAGGTAATGAGCACATGGGCCGCCGCGTCCTCGACCCGATCGACAATCGCATCCGAAGAGAAGCCGCCGAAGATCACCGAATGGGCTGCGCCGATGCGGGCGCACGCCAGCATCGCGATTGCCAGCTCGGGAACCATGCCCATGTAGATGGCGACACGATCGCCCTTCTCCACTCCGAGAGACTTCAAGCCGTTCGCGAAACGTCCGACTTCTTCGCCGAGCTCGCGATAAGTGATGACCCGCTCGTCGCCGGGCTCACCCTCCCAGTAGTAGGCAACCTTGTCGCCGTCGCCCGCTTCGATGTGACGGTCGATGCAGTTGTATGTCACGTTGAGCTCGCCGTCGGTGAACCACTTGTAGAAAGGCGGGTTGGAGTCATCAAGCATCACGGTTGGCTCCTTGAACCATGTGATACGGCTCAGTGCCTCCTCTTTCCAGTAGCCGACTGGGTCGGCCGCGGCGCGTTCATGGATGCCGGGCTGGGCATTGGCCTGCGTCGTGAACTCGGGAGGAGGCGGGAAAGTCCGATCCTCGCGCAGCAGGTTTTCGATCGCCTTTTGGTCGGCCACTCAGGCTCCCTTCGAGATGTCCGAGGTCCAAACTACAACAAGGAGGACCCAGCTAGCAGGGCGTTTAGTACCTATCGAGTTGACATAGGTCAGGCGTCCGACTTCTCGGCGTCGTGGTCAAAGAACCCCTCGACCACGGCGATGTCGCCCATCGGCTCCTGCTTGCGCCGATTGACCCGGCGACCCCACAAGGCCATGGCAATGCCGGTGACGACCACCAAGATCGCTATCGCAACTCCGCCGACCCATTCTCGTGACCGATCGGCACCCTGCAACAGCTCCTCACGCAGCGCCGCACGCCATGCGACTTCGGCAGCCTCCCACTCCTCAGCCTGCGGATCGATCATTATCGAAGGACCGTTCGCGGCGACGGCACTCTCAATGAAGTCGCCTATCGGACTTGCCTGGAACTCCGGATTCCAAACTGAAATCGACTCTTGCACCGTTGACAGCCAGGGAATCGGCGGGGCGGTGCCAGTCGGGTCGTTGAAGAAGTTGGCCACTCGCATCGTGGAGCGATTCTGTGCCGCCTGTTGGCTGTCCTGCCTGGCGACGTACCACTGCGCAATGGCGCCGGCCAGCGGTTCGGGATAGCCCTCTCCCCCACTCTGATGCCACAGCGCGATTTCCGCTACACCGAGTGCGATCGCATCGCCGACCAATCGGAACTGTTGCGTGTCGACGAACAGCACTGCCTCGGCTCGGTAGGCCACCGCGTGCAATCGCTGACCGGGCGGCAGCAAACCGGCGGCCTCCAGTGAGCTCCCATCCAGCGCGGTGGCGCTTCCAAAGACACAGATCGCCATTGGTGGGATCGATCCGAGATCTGCGGCAAGCAGATCGGCGGTTGCCTGCGCATCATCGCCGAATCGCGCGGCGATATCTTCGTCCAGCTCAGCGCGATAGGTGGTCACTCCGCTTCCAGCTTGTACGAGCTGCCAGTCCTGTGCGGGGAAATGATCGTCGCAGGGAGTACTGCCTTGCGCAGCCGCCGGCGCGGCAGACCAGGCCAATCCAAACAGGAGTAAGGCCGTTGTGAGCGCCAGGTGCCTCCACGCGCCTTTCATAGCCACGCCTCAGACGCTACAGCATTCGCAAATGTTGGATTTCGCGGCCTCGCTCGACTGGAATGTTTTGGCAGAAATCGGCTTGCGCCCCGTCCCAATCGTTCGATACTCTCGGCTCAACTTCCCCGGCGCTTGGGGGGAGTTCTCGCCGATCCTCATGTTTGATCGGTTCGAGCGAAGAAGGAAGGCGGAGAACTTGCAGCTGCAGCGCCCCAAGGCGTTTGCCGGAATCCTGATCGTTGGCTTGATCGCCATCGCGGGGTTTGCCGCGTTCTCCGCAACCGGCGTTCGAGCCGCCCCTCCCATCGACATTCCTGCCGAGGTCAGCGCGCGAGTCGCCGGCAACATCCTCGGGGTCGATCTCGGACCAGACACCGCGGACAGAAGTCTGGCCCCAGATCCCGATCCAACTGTGGTCGGATCGGAAGAGGCCGGAGTGAGTTCCGACAGTTCGGCTGGGTATCCCTAGTTGGTTGCGCGATGTGCATCGCGCAACAACTGGATTGAGGCGGGAATGTCTGCCCTAAACTCGGTCAGGTGAAGAAGCTTTTGAAACTCGTCTCTCTTGCGGGATTCGCCGCGGGAATCGTTTGGATGTTGCGCGATCAACTTCTCCCGGGACCCCAGCAACCGACGGCCCATCCGCCTGCTTTCAGGAATCCACCCCCGCCCACGACTGAGACGAAACCAGCAGCCGTCGTTGAGTCGAATGGGGAAGGATTCGAGCTTCAAGACGACCTGACCGCCGTCAACGGCATCGGGCCGGTTTACGCCAAGCGGCTGGCGGGTGCCGGCATCAAGAGTTTCGGCGATCTCGCCAATGCTGATGCCGAGGATCTGGCCAGCCGCACCGATCTTCCTCGAGATCGCATCGCCGATTGGATTCGCAAAGCCTCCGACCTGGCTTAGTCGTGCTCTACGACACCCGTCCCGAGGAGCTCGGAGACGTACTCGGCGAACACCCGCGCTATCGCGCTGATCAGCTCTGCCGCTGGTTGTACCAGGACTTCGTCCTCTCAACGGAAGGGATGACGAACCTGCCAATCGGGTTACGCGACGAGCTGGCCGACAAGCTGTGGCCCTTCGAAGTCGAAATCACACAAACTGGCGACGCAGGGCGTACCCGCAAGTGGCTATTCCGGACTCCCGATCATGCCTCCATCGAGTCCGTCTTGATGGGTTACGACGACCGCACCACCCTTTGCATCTCATCGCAGGCGGGCTGCGCAATGGGTTGCACCTTCTGCGCAACCGGCCAGTTTGGGTTTGAACGTCATCTCAGCGCCGGCGAAATTGTCGCCCAAGTGGCCTACGCCAACGCCCATGTCCGCGCCAACCCGCTGCCGGGCTCGCCACAACGGGTCACCAACGTCGTGTTCATGGGAATGGGTGAACCCCTGGCCAATTACCCGCGCGTGGTTGAATCGCTCCATCGCATGGTCGATGTGATGGACATGGCTGCTCGATCAGTGACCGTATCGACGGTCGGCGCCGTTCCCGGTATGCGGCGGTTGGCACAAACGCCTTGGCAGGTGGGACTGGCTGTCAGCCTGCACGCGGCCGATGACGAGCTCAGATCGACCCTCGTCCCGCTCAACAACCGTTACCCGCTGGCCGACGTCGTGGACGCCTGCCGCGAGTACTTCGATCGCAAAGGTCGCCGCGTCACCATCGAATGGGCATTGATGAGTGGAACCAACGACTCCGTGGAGCAAGCGCAGAAGCTCGCAGCAATCGCCACCGATCTGGGCGCCCACGTCAACGTGATCAACCTCAACCCAACTCCCCTGAGTCATGAGCAACCGGCGGATCGCCCGACACTTATGCGCTTCATGGAAGCTCTCCGGGCGGAAGGCGCCAACGCGACTCTGCGCGCCACCCGTGGCCAGGACATCGACGGTGCGTGTGGCCAGCTGCGCACAAGGGCCGAAGAAGTCCCGATCCGTGTTGGTCCCCCTGCGCGGACACTTGCGGACCCGAAAACCGAATAGTGAACAACAGGTACTTGCCACAGGCCGCTCCCTAGTACTCACGGATCATCGTCCGATATGCCTTGCGCAACTCCTTCAACCTCATATCATTGGAGCCCGTTGGGGATGAAGACACGGGGAAGAGTTGGGCGCTGCGCAAACGTCGGACCTCACCTCAAGGTGCGCGTAGTGCTGCCGATCCTGTACTGGACCGGAGGCCAGCCGGTCAAAGGCCGCGAGCAATTAATGGAGTGCACAGGTGAAGCCGATTCGTAAGGCAGTCTTCCCCGTAGGTGGGCTCGGAACAAGATTCCTCCCTGCCACGAAGGCTCTCCCCAAGGAGATGCTTCCCATCGTCGACAAGCCGCTCATCGAATACGCTGTTGAAGAAGCGCGGGCGGCGGGCATTGAGGAGTTTGTCTTCGTCACAGGACGTGGCAAGACAGCTATCCAGAATCACTTCGACAGCCACTTCGAACTGGAGCATGCGCTAACCGCCAAGGGCCGCGAAGAAGAACTCTCGTCGATCACGAATGCAATGGGCGAGCCGGGACAGTTCGCTTACGTCCGTCAGATGGAGGCCCTCGGGTTGGGCCACGCCGTGTGGACGGCTCGCAACTTCATCGGCAACGAACCATTCGCCGTCCTCCTCGCCGACGATCTAATCAGCGGGGAACCGGGCACGCTTGCCGAGATGGCCGAAGTACATACTGAGCACGGCGGCAACGTCGTTGCCCTGATGGAGGTGCCACACGCGGACACAGCGCGCTACGGCGTCGTGGCTCCTGGCGGCGACGACGGCAAGGTGGTCGAAGTGCTCGACCTCGTCGAAAAGCCGGATCCTGCCGACGCACCTTCGAACCTCGCCATCGTCGGCCGCTACATCCTGCAGCCCGAAGTGCTCGGCTTTCTCGCACTCGGTGAACGGGGTGCGGGCAACGAAATCCAGCTCACTGACTCCATGGCGAAGATGATCGGCAACATGCCGTTCAATGGCATGCGGCTATCCGGCACCCGTTACGACTGTGGCACCAAGGTCGGCTTCCTCGAGGCGAACGTTGCGTTCGCACTCGAGCGCGACGACCTGGGGCGCGACGTGTTTCAACGGATAGAGCAGGTCCTCGAAGAGCACAGACAGGTTTGAAGAGGTCGTCGTTGTCAGTTCGTACTTCGTGATTCCTACTTGGGAGCTCCAAGTCCGGAAGACCTCGGTAGCCTGATACGTTATATGCCGTACCTGCTCCTCCTGAAAGGTCTCAGCGCTGATGTCCAAGCTCCATGATCTCCACGCCGCCGGCCAGTCGGTTTGGTACGACTTCATCCGCCGAGACATGATCGAAGACGGCGAGCTGGCTCAGCTCGTCGACGACGGCATTAGGGGCGTCACCAGCAACCCGTCGATCTTCCAACAGGCAATCGACACGTCCGAGCAATACGACGATCAGATCCGCGAGATCCTCGCATCCAATCCGGAGGCTTCGGTGGACGAAGTCTTCGAGGAGCTCGCCGTGGTGGACATTCGCAACGCGGCCGATGTGTTGCGCCCTGTATACGACAACGCAGGTCGCGACGATGGGTACGTTTCTCTCGAGGTATCTCCTCTCCTGGCAGCCGACACGGCGGGAACCATAGAAGCCGCGCATCGGCTGTGGAAGAAGGTCGACCGGCCCAACCTGATGATCAAGGTTCCGGCTACTCCGGAGGGAATGCCGGCGATAGAGGAGCTGACCGCGGCCGGGATCAATATCAACGTCACCCTCCTCTTTGCCTTGTCGGCGTACGAAGACGCCGCTCATGCATACGTACGGGGCCTAATCAGAGCTGATGACCCATCGACGGTCTCTTCTGTTGCCTCGTTCTTCGTGTCCAGAGTCGATAGTAAGGCCGACGCGGTACTCGACAAGATCGGCACCGAAGAAGCGCTGGAGCTGCGGGGAAAGATCGCTGTCGCCAACGCCAAGCTTGCCTACCGGACCTACAGGGCAATCTTCGAAGGACCGGCTTTTGCCGCCGAGCTTCAAAACGGCGCTCGTCCCCAGCGATGCCTCTGGGCATCCACTTCAACCAAGAACCCTGCCTACCCAGACGTGCTTTACGTCGACTCCTTGGTCGGGCCCAATACTGTCAATACCCTCCCTCCGGCCACTGTTGACGCCTTCATTGATCACGGTGAGATCGACTCGTCGGCCGTTGGCTCGAATGCAGCAGACGCCGAGGCGACGCTCCAGGCATTCCGCGCCGTTGGGGCAGATCTCGACCTCGTAACGGATGAGCTGTTGAAGGAGGGCGTCGAGAAGTTCGCGGACTCGTACGTCGACATGCTCGACACACTGCGCCGCAAAATCGATTCCATCACCGGATGAGTGTCCATCTCGAGTTGCGGCTCGGCGAACACGCCGACCGAGTTGGTGAGCGCTTGGCCGCGTGGGGTAGCGAAGACGTACTGCGCCGCATATGGGAGAAGGATCACACCGTCTGGTCCCCGAAGCCGGTTCCCGAACTGACCGACCGCCTCGGTTGGCTCGACCTTCCGGAGCGGCTCGCCGGCCTGATACCCGAGCTGACGGACTTCCGAGACGAGCTGCTCGACGATGGCATCGAACATGTTGTCGTGCTCGGCATGGGCGGATCCAGCCTCGCTCCTGAAGTCTTCTTCGAGACCTTTGGCGGCTCACCCGAGTTGCGCGTGCTCGACTCGACTCACCCGGCTGCGATTGTCGCTCTCGAAGACGGCATCGATGTCCTGACAACCGTGTTCATCGTGGCATCCAAGTCGGGGACGACTATCGAGCCTCTGTCATTCATGGAGTACTTCTGGGCCAAGGTCGCAGCCGTCACCGACCGGCCGGGCCGCCACTTCGTGGCCACGACCGACCCCGGCAGCAAGCTGCAAGAACTCGCAACCGAACGTGACTTTCGCCGCGTCTTCCTCGCGCCGCCGCAAGTCGGCGGGCGCTACAGCGCCCTGACGGAGTTCGGCATGGTGCCCGCAGCAGCCATCGGAGTCGACTTGGCGAAGCTGCAAGCTGCGGCGATTGCGGAGCAAAAGAGCCATGGTCCGGAGGCGATGGTCGCCACTGCAACGGGGTGCCGCCTCGGGGCCGCGTTGGGCGATCTGGCGCTGGCGGGCCACGACAAGGTGACCTTCGTCACGACTTCAGACTTGGACGCTCTTCCAGCGTGGATCGAGCAGCTGATCGCCGAATCCACCGGTAAGGACGACAAAGGAATCGTGCCGATTGGCGGCGAAACACTGGGAGCCGAAGTCGATTATGGCGACGATCGATTCTTCGTTGTGATCCGCACAGCAGATTCCCAGCCGATCGATGTGGCCGGACTTGCCGGGCACCCCATCGGGTTGATGACTCTGGAGTCTGTGAACGATCTCGCCGCAGCCATGTACATATTCGAAATGGCCACTGCCCTCGCCGGCAAGATCATCGGAATCCAGCCGTTCAACCAACCGGACGTCCAACTTGCCAAGGAGTTGGCTAAAGACGCCATGGAAGGAACGCTGGATCTGAGCGGCGTGGTCGAGCTGGACGCCATGGCCGCCGACCTGCCGACTCACATAGCGGAGTGGCTCGATGGCGCTCGAGCAGGCGACTACGTCGGTATCAATGCGTTCATCCAGCCCACTGCCGAAGCGACCGCAATTCTCACGGAGGCTCGTCTCGCAATCCGCAACAAGAAGCGGATCGCCACCACGCTCGATTTCGGCCCCCGATTCCTCCACTCCACAGGGCAGCTCCACAAGGGAGGCCCCAACAACGGTCTTTATCTCGAAATCATCGACCATCCCTCGCCAGATGTACCCGTACCGACCACTGACTACGACTTCACCAAACTCGTCACGGCGCAGTCGTTGGGCGACCATCTGGCACTCAAACAGCGGGGCCGCCGCGCGCTTCTTGTGTGCCTCGGCGACGACGGAACGGCAGCGCTGACGCGGGTCGCCGATGCGGTCAAAGCGGCGACGCGATGATCAAGACGATCTTCTTCGACATCGGCGGTGTGATTCTGACGAACGGATGGGACCGGCACCAACGGAGGGCATCCGCCGACGAGTTCGGCCTCGACTATGAAGAGTTCCAGGATCGCCATGACTTCGTTGCTCACGACTTCGAGACGGGACAGATGGACCTGCAGGAGTACCTCACTCGCACCGTCTTCTACCGCAATCGCGACTTCAGTCGCGCCGCATTTACGGCTTCGGTCTTCGCCCACTCGCGAGAGCTGCCTGGATCGGTAGCCCTGCTCGACGAGCTCAGAGCAGTTGACGTGCAGCTCGCCTCTCTCAACAACGAGTCGCTCGAGATCAACGAACACCGAATCCACAGCTTCGGCCTCAACGAGCGCATGTCGTTGTTTCTCAGCTCGTGCTATCTCGGTGTTAAGAAGCCGGAACGCGCAATGTACGAGTTGGCGCTCCAGATAACTCAGCGTCGCCCCGACGAGTGCATCTTCATTGATGACAGGGAGCTGAATCTCGAGTGTGCCGGCGATCTCGATATCGACGGGGTTCTATTCGAGGATGGAGCCCAGCTGCGCGCCGCTCTCGTTGACCGCGGCGTCGCTCTGGGGTAGCGCCGGGGCTATGCGATATCGCTCCTCAGCAGCGAAAACTGGATGACGTCGACTGCCTCATCTTTGATCCAGAGCCACGATCGCAGCACCCCCTCTTCGACGAAGCCCAGCCGACGAAGAAGTGCCACAGATGCCACGTTCTTAGGGACCACTTGCGCCACAAGCCGGTGGGTGTCCGTCTCAGTGAGCACCCAGCGGCTCGCCATTGCGACCGCTTGGGTGCCTCGCCGGTGGCCCCGTGCATCGGGAATGAGCCAATAGCCGAGGCGGCAGTGCCCCCGGATTCGATTCAACCCAAGGAACACAAGCCCTTTTGCGACATCGGTGGCGGTGTCAGCGATAGCCAGAGAGAGACCTTGACCACTCGTCTGCCTAGCCAACTGCCTTTCAATGAAGGCGAGGCCTTCAGGCTCCGAGTACACGGCTGGAACCGTCGTCCCCTGAGGGATCTCTGGATCAGCGCTGGCGGCCTCGATGCACGCGAGATCGTTCACGCTCCACTTGCGCAGCCGAACCGAGGTCGATTCCAGCTGCGGGTCCGGATAGTAGAAAGCCATGGTCGATTGTCGCGTACGACATTGCCTCAGTCAGGACAATGGGCCGGTCTCCGGCTCGGGGGCGCCGCACGGTGACGCTCACTCACCGCCATCCGAGAACATGAGAGCGGGGGCGGCTGTCAGTTCGAGTGTGAATACGCTGCCCTCGTCGAAGCGGTATCGCAGGTCTCCATCCATCAGGCGAGCAAGGCGTCGCGAAACGGTGAGGCCAAGACCGACCGACCCGGGGCGACCGGCAGACCGATGAGCCCTCTCGTAGGCCTCGAAAATCGATTCACGCGATTCTGGCGGTACACCTTCGCCGTTGTCGGCAACGTCAATCCAAACCCGTTCGTCGTCGTGACTCACCGTGATCTTGATGTGGTCGCCGCCGTAGCGGAACGCGTTCGTGAGCAGATTGCGCATGATCTGGCGTAGCCGAACCGGGTCTGCGTAGACGACCGGGCTGTGGTCGCCGGCTGTGATTGTCACACCATCTGGCGTTCTCACTGAATCCACGACTTCCGAAATCACAGTTCCGGCATCGAGCGGCTCCACATGAATCGGCAGCTTGCCGATATCCGCTCGTGCAGCAACGAGTAGGTCTTCGATCAAGTCACCCATCTCAGAGGTCTGGCCGACGATCATCTCCAGCAGCTCCTCGCGTTCCTCTGGGCCAATCTCGCCCCATCGCGCTTCTAGCTCGTGAGCAATACCCATCACAACCGTTAGCGGCGTACGTACCTCATGGCTGATCGAAGCGATGAACTCGTCCTTCGATTGCACTAGCGCTTCCAGACGATGGCGAGATTCGCTGCGCTCGAGTGTCGCGGCGATCACCGCGGCGACTGCTTGCAGAAAGTGCACATCGTCGTTGCTGAGCTGTGGATCGTCGTCGCTGACGCCGACAAGGAGTCCGGTGGCGCCGTTGACGTCGGGCACCGGAAGCACCACGACGAAGCCGCCGTTCGGGCCGACCACAGTCACTGCGCTGTGGTTCTCCGGCACCTTGCTCAGGAGCCAACTCGTATCTAGTTCGTCGAGCATTGCTCCGATCGTGTCCGGAATGTCCCAGCGGACGAACTCCTTCAAAGGCGTCCCGCGTATCAGGGCAACCGATTCGAGCCGCAGGACCTCCTGGGTCATGCGAACCGCGCTGAGCGACACTGCATGGGAATCTTGGGACTGAAGCGCAAGTTGGCCAAGCGCCGATACCGACGCCTGCTGTAGTGCCCGATTGCGGAGCTGCGCCTCAGCCAGGTAGCGCTCGGTGACATCGAATAGTGCACCTTCGTATATCACGGTGCCGTCTTCCTGTCTGATCTCGCGGGCAAAGTCCCTCACCCAGATCGCAGTGCCGTCCTGGCGGCGCAGCTCGAAGTCGCGGCCGGCCAGAGCGCCGGTGCGCTCGAGCTCGGACTTCTGTGCTTCCCGATCCTGGGGCCGCAAGAAGAGCTCTGACGCACTGAGGCTCAGCAGGTACTTCGGGTGCGGGTAACCGGCCATGGCGGCAAGGGCGTGATTGGCTTCGACAACCTCGCCGTCGGGACGCGATCGATACATCGCAACGGTGTGGTCCTCGAAGAAGGCCCGGTAGCTTCGCTCGCTCTCGTCGAGAGCTGCCTCCGTCACCTTGAGGTCTGTTACGTCGTGGAGCTGCATGAAAAACCCGGTATCTTCGCCGGCAGCCACAAATGCGATGCCGACTTTGACATTGCGGGGCCCATCTCCGCTGAGCACCCGCACGGTCCGCAGAATGCTCCCGTCACCGGCGGCGTTGGACTCGATGAAGTAGTTGACGAGATCGTGCCGATCCTCCGGGTCGACGATCGATACGGCCGGCCGTCCGGCGAGAAAGTTCTCCTTGACGTCGAGCAATTCGGCGGCAGCGTCGTTCACTTCGACGATCCGGCCCCTGGCGTCGAGCCAAATGCCGGGGAGGGCGGCGTTCAAGAAGGCGCGCCGATGCCGGTCGTCTCGGACCGGCTGGCCGTCCCCGCGAGCAGTCATTTGCGAATCCCCTTCACAATTCCCCTACCGATCATTCGGCACGCCTCCACATGGACTTGAAGACGCTCAATCATCGTCGGGCATACGGAAGTCGACGACCCAACCGTCACGACGCTGCACGAGCTCCACCTCGTTGCCTCGCTGCATGATGACGACGGAAGGGTCTTCTTCGAGCAGATCGCTGTAATACTCGTTGCCGGCATCGTCCTTGGCGACAATTCGGTACTTGATGGTGCCGTCCGTACTCAGCGAAGCTTCCGCGCGACGAAACTCCGCAGTTGTGCCACCGACCGGAGCCCGGCCTTGGGTAGGCGTGGAAAGGTCCATCTCGAGGGGACGAGGCGAGAACGTGTCTTCTCCGAGAGGGCCTGAGTCAGCCGGCGTGGAGGGACCGATGTCTGGGATCCTCTGCAGCACCTGGTCGAGGGCATCGGCGGCTTCCTCGTCAGAGAGGCCCGACGGCCGGAATCGACCACCCCCAACCATTCCCTTTCCGATGGCTAGGAACAGCAAGACGATTAGGCCGAAACCGCCAAACGCGATGGGAAAAAGCCACAGGTTGGAGAATGTCTTCTCGGTCGCCCCCTGCGGATCGGCTGGGTCGAAGAGCACTTCGATTGAATTGCCAACGTCAGGTCGCGAGGAGCTTCCGATACGGCCGGTGAAGGTGTAGGTGCGTCCGTCGTCAGCGACAAACTCAATGACCGGCCGATAACTCGTATCTCCATCACTGTCTGTGCTGCGGTCGACGTCAACGATTACGCCAGTTGTCGTCGACTGATTCGACAACCGGGAAATCGAGAAGAAGAGGAACACTCCTCCAATGGTTATGAAGATCAGGGGAATGATCACGAAACAACCGGTGCGTTTCATCAAAGGCGAGGGTAGACCGCGCTGCCGCTGCGATCGTGGCACCTCGCGCCAGGTACTCTGGCTAGATGGGCGAGCGCTACTTCACTCCGAAACTGTTCCACTTTCTCGAAGACCTGGCTGACAACAACGATCGAGACTGGTTCAAGGCAAACCAGGCCACATACGAAGCGGTGATCCGTGAGCCGGCGCTGGAGTTCATCAACGACTTTGCTGGACCACTCGGGAAGATCTCTCCGCACTTCAGCGCGGACTCTCGAAAGGTCGGCGGATCACTCTTCCGTATCCAGCGTGACACTCGATTCGCCAAGGACAAGACGCCGTATAAGGCGAACACAGGCATGCAATTCCGCCACGTCATGGCCAAGGACGTGCACTCCCCCGGCTACTACATCAATCTGCAGCCCCGGGAGTGTTACGTGGGGCTCGGGCTGTGGCGACCCGAAACGAAGGTGGCTTATGACATCCGGGCAGCGATCGACGCCGATCCGACCGGTTGGAAGAAGGCAAGTCGCGGTAAACGATTCACTGACGTCCTCACCGTCGGCGGCGACTCGCTGACGAGGCCGCCTAAAGGCTATGACCCCGAACACCCGCTCATCGAGGATCTCAAACGCAAGGACTTCATAGCCTCGACGCGAATCACCCAGAAGATGGTGACGTCTGACCACTTCATGGAGCACCTCACAGACATCTTCAGACGAGCGACTCCGTACATGCGCTTTCTCTGCGGAGCCGTCGGGGTGAACTTCTGACCATGTCTGCCTGCTGAGCGATCGTATGGATATCTCAGGAATCGCAGGCGTAATCATCTGGACCGAACCGGCAAGACACGCCGAGATGGCGCGCTTCTACCGAGACATTGTCGGGCTGCAACCACGGTCAGATCGCGAAGGGTTCATCAACTTCGAATGGGGCGAAATGCGGCTGACAGTTGCGCGGCACAGCGAGCTCCACGGCTCGTCGCGGGACCCAAAGCGAATCATGGTGAACCTCAACACGGACCGGATTCAAGAGGTCTATCGACGCCTCAGCGCGGCCGGCGTCCAGTTCAGCCGCCTTCCGGAGCGCGAGCCCTGGGGTGGCTGGATCGCTACTTTCAGCGATCCTGACGGCAACACGATCCAATTGATGCAGGTGTCCTAAGACAAGCGTTTTGGGTAGGTTGGGGGTATGAAGAAGGCTCGCTACCTCGCCGCGATCGGGGCCGGGCTCGGTGCGCTTGCGGTGATCATTCTCGAAGCCCGAAAGCGGCAGGAGTCCATGCCAAACGTTCGAGGCGTCGCACCTTATTCCCACCGCGATGAACAGCCTCACATCGTCGACGAGTGGGGAGATGAGTCGTTTCCGGCAAGCGACCCGCCCCAGAGCTGGTAGGAATCAACCGCCGGCAAGATTGGTTCCGTAATGTTGTCACACCCGCCGATGGAGTCTCATGTCTGACAACACCTCTGTTCTCGAGCTCGTTGAGCTTGGCTTCCCGTGGCACGGCGTCGACCCGTTCATCATGACGGTTCACCACGTCGATCACTACCCCGAGGGCACCGAAGAGCTTGGCCCTGTGCGCGACTTGCTGACGGGCCGCAACATCGGCTCAGATTTCTCCTACCAAGACGGCTGGAGCATGTACCACGGCGGCATAGTCCCTGGCTTCCCGCAACACCCACACCGCGGTTTCGAGACGGTCACCGTTGTGCGCCGCGGCTACGTCGATCACTCGGACTCACTCGGCGCAACGGCTCGCTACGGCGAAGGCGATGTGCAGTGGCTCACCACCGGCTCAGGGATCATGCACTCTGAGATGTTCCCGCTTCTCGACGCCGATGGCCCTAACACGCTCGAGCTATTCCAGATATGGCTGAACCTCCCGCCCGAGTCAAAGATGGTCGACGCCTACTTCGGCATGTTGTGGGGCGAAGACATCCCAACGATCAACCCGACGCACGGAGTTTCGATCGACGTGATTGCAGGCGCCATCGACGGCAACGTGCCGCCCGCTCCCCCGCCCGACTCGTGGGCGAGCCGCGCCGCCTCCAACTTCGCAATCTGGCTGATTCGGCTCGAATCGGGCGCTCGCTACACACTCCCGTCTTCATCCGCGACAGTGAACCGGATGCTGCATTGCTTCATGGGCGATGACGTGAGAGTCGACGGCCTTCCGTTAAGCGAGAAGATCGGCGTGAAGCTCAAGGGCGATATGACGACCGAGATCATCAACGACGGCGGGCCGGCGGAATTCCTGCTCCTGCAGGGAGAGCCGATCGGTGCCCCGGTGTTCCAGATGGGCCCGTTCGTGATGAATACTCCAGAGGAGCTGCAACAAGCCTTCGACGACTACCGCCGCACTCAGTTCGGTGGCTGGCCTTGGTCCCGGCCTGATCCGGTTCACGACCGCACCGAGGGACGGTTCGCCTTGCACGCCGACGGAAAAGTGGAGCATCGGGATATGAAGAGAACCGAGGCGTAGCCTCGGTTCGTATCTCGTATCTCGTATCTCGTAGCGAGACCGGCCTGAATCATGAGGGCTCGCCGGAGTGAATCCTGACGTCCATCATCTCGGGTTGAGCCATGGCTCATGCCGTTCCTGGCTCTGCGCCACGTTGCGGATGAATCCTGCCCTCTTGGCCGACAAGAGACATCCCTGTGCCTGCGCCGTAGCGAACCCGTGTGATCTCGGAAAGGATCGAGAGGGCGATTTCTGCAGGCGTTTCTGCACCAATGTCGATTCCGATCGGAGCGTGGATGCGGTCGATCTCGTCCTGGTGCCAGCCTTCTTCGGTCAGCCGGTCGGCTCGCTCTCGCGATGTCCGCCTCGAGCCGAGGGCGCCGACATATCGAGCCTGCGCAGTCTTGATCGCTGCCAGGACCGGATCTTCGAAACGGCGATCGTGGCTCAGCATGACGACGTACGTGCGCTGATCGATCTCGATCTCGCCGAGCACCGCATCGGGCCAGCCAACCACAAGACGGTCAACGTCGGGGAAACGCTCGTCTGTTGCCCACGTTGCCCTGGCGTCGGCGACGATGACCCGAAATCCCAGCTCATGGGCCATCACGGACAGAGGCTGAGCGATGTGCCCGGCGCCGAATATCAGCAGCAGCGGCTGGGGCGCAACAGTCTCGATGAAGACTGAACGGTCTCCGTAAGTCAGCGTCCGGCTCTGCTCATTTCGCATCAGCTCGACTGCGTCGGCGGCGACGGCGGATGCAACGGTGTCCGGCAACGATCCGGCAACCGTGGCGCCGGCGGCGTCAAACACGGCCTTGGTTCCAAGATCGGGGCCCTCGGTGACCGTTGCTACGGCGCCCAGTCTCTCCTCGGCGGCGAGCGCATTGATGGCGGCGATTACGTCGGCCAAGTGGTCACCACTTCTCGATGAAGACTTGGATCGTTCCGCCACAAGTGAGGCCGACCTCGAAGGCGTCCTCGTCCGCAATGCCGTAGGTGACGAGCTTCGGCTCACCTGTTTCCATGACTTCCTGAGCATGTAAGGCCACGTCATTTTCGACGCAGCCGCCGGATACCGATCCCTCCATGTCCCCCGCGTCGGACACCATGAACTTGGAGCCCTCACTGCGCGGCGCGGAGCCCTTCACGTTGACGACTGTGGCGACGGCGACGGCCTTGCCCTCACCTGCCCATTTCTCATATGTCGCCAATGCATCTCGCATCACTACCTCCGTGCCGGTACAGATTCCAACAGCCTCACGACCTCGCGCAGGTCGAGGACGTTGGCGGCGGCCAGCAGATCGTCGATGTATGGCAAAGCCGCCTGCATGCCGCGCGTCTCAGGAGCGTAGTTCTCCCGCCCCGCCAATGGATTCAGCCACAGCACCCTGTGCATAGACCGGTGAAATCGGGCCATTTCGCGTTCGAGGAGCTCGGGCGCTCCGGTATCCCAACCGTCCGAGATGATGAGACCAATCGCGCCTCCCCGTGTCACCCGGCGGCTCCACTCCTCGTTGAACTGGCCAATTGCCTCGCCGATGCGCGTCCCGCCCGACCAGTCGTCCACTGCTGCGCTCACCTGGCGCAGTGCCACGTCCGGAAGCTTCTGGCGCAACTCTCTGGTGATTCGGCTCAGGTGAGTGGCAAAGACGAATGTCTCGAGGCGTCCCATGCGGCCCTGCGCGGCGTGCAGGAAGTGGAGGAACATCTCGGTGTAAGTCTCCATCGAGCCGCTGACGTCGGCGAGCACTACGAGCGGGCGGCGTCGCGGCTTTCGGTCGGCCATGGCCAGTTGCATCATGTCGGCTCCCGGGCCGACGAGGTTGCGCAGCGTGCGGCGCATGTCGGGGCGGGTGCCTTTGGCGCTTGCCGTCCAGCGCCGCGATGCAGCTTCTGACGGCCTCCACACGATGCGAGCCATGATGCGACGCACCTCCTCAGCCTCCTGCAAAGTGAGATCACGGAAATCACGATGCATCAGACGCTCCTCGTAAGACGCAGTGGAATGTTCCGCCATCTCCACTGCAGCCTCGTCCTCGTCGAAACTCTCCGGCGAGTACTCGGCCAGCACCGGGGAAGTTGCCTGTGCGTGACTCTCCTGAGGAAGCGGTAGAGGCACATCTTCTTCATGAGCTTCGAGCGTCGCCGCGCCCAGACCGAAGAACGTCTCGAAGGCCTCGTCAAATATGGCTCGCTCTGTGGGACGATTCACCGCAATAGCCCCGAAGGCAGACTTGACGTCGTCGCGGCGAGCAAATCCGACCGCCTCTATTGCCGCCGCCATTTCTTCTACGGTGGCCGGCACGACACCAAGGCCGCGATCGCGCAGATGCCTGACAAAGTGGACGAGGTTGGCGGTAAGCGTTTCGCTCACGCCGACTCGAGCAGCTTGGCGACGCCGTTGGCGCGCACCTTGGCTAGGTCCTCCTGGTATTTGAGGATCACGCCGAGAGTCTCCTCGATGGTTTCGGCATCGAGCTCTTGGCGGTCGAGAACTGCCAGGGCGTGACCCCAGTCGAGTGTCTCAGCCACTCCCGGTGGCTTGAAGAGGTCTTCCCTGCGCAGTTCCTGCATTGCAGTGGCGAGCTGCGCGGCGAGCTTGCCGGAGACCTCGGGTGCCTTGGTGCGAACGATCTCCAACTCCCGCTCATAGGTGGGATAGTCGATCCAGTGATACAGGCAGCGGCGCTTCAACGCGTCGTGGATTTCACGAGTCCGGTTGGAAGTGATCACTACGACCGGCGGCTCTTGGGCCTTGATCGTGGCGACCTCCGGAATCGTTACCTGGAAATCGGACAACAGTTCGAGCAGGTATGCCTCGAACTCCTCGTCCGCCCGATCGAGCTCATCGATCAGCAGCACAGGACGTTCGCCGGCGGCGCTCTGTTCAATGGCCTGCAACAGCGGCCTGGCAACGAGATAGTCGCGGCTCATGATGTCGCTCACCTCGCCGGAGGCATCGCCGCTGGCTTCCATCATGCGAATCGCGAGCATCTGGCGTGCGTAGTCCCACTCGTAGAGAGCGTGGCTCACATCGAGACCCTCGTAGCACTGCAACCGAATGAGGTCCTGGCCGAGGATTTCTGCCAGGACCTTGGCGACTTCCGTCTTGCCTACACCCGCCTCACCTTCGAGAAATAGGGGGCGACCCAGCTGTAAGGCGAGGTGGATCGTGACCGCAAGAGGTCGGTCCGCAATGTATGAGGCGCCGGCCAGCGCGTCTTGAACCTCGTCAACGGAGTTGGGAATCACGTCCGGAACTGTAGCGGCAGGCCATGCCGACGCCGCTTTTGAGCCAACGTGACCAGCCAAGTCCCACGAGCGGCGGACTACTCGCCTGAAACGAGCCCGATCTCGAGGAGGACGAGCTCGTCGACGCCTTCAGCAAGGACCATCGTCGCCGCCAAACACGCCGGGACTATCGCCGTCTGGCCAAGGCGCAGCCGCACACCCAGGACGGAGGCCTCTCCTGCCAGAACCATCAACACCCTCAATTCCGGCGCCGGATCGGCGGTAACGGCACCGGCGCCCCTGTGTTCTCGAATCCAGTACTCGGGGTAGGAGACGAGCGACCTACTCACGTCCGATTCGGTTCGCTCTCTGTGCTCGCTCTGGACTTCGGGCCGAATCGCCTCGAGTGCCTCTGCCAGGTGCATCTGACGGTGGGGCCGGTCGTATCGATCCTCCCAGTCGTAGAGACGGAATGTTGTGTCGCTCGGCGTCTGCACTTCAGCTACGAGTACGCCCGCGCCGAGAGCGTGTACTAGTCCGGCGGGCAGGTGGTAGAAGTCACCGGGACGGGCCGGCACGGCTTCGAGGAGACCAACGATCGATGCGGTGCCGGCACGAGCTGCAACATCGTCGACTCCGACTCCCTCGCGCAGTCCGAGGTAGAGATGTGCCCCCTCTGCTGCATCGACCACGTACCAAGACTCGGTCTTCAGGCGAGCCTCGGCGTGCTCGGCAACGTAGGCCGCATCGGGATGTAGCTGCA
This sequence comes from Actinomycetes bacterium, assembly GCA_024638645.1. Taxonomy (GTDB): domain Bacteria; phylum Actinomycetota; class Acidimicrobiia; order Spongiisociales; family UBA5794; genus JAHEJX01. Next base: position 18,122 of record JAHEJX010000001.1, on the reverse strand, counting down.
CGGAGAGATGTTCGCGAGCGTCAAGCAGCTTGACCAGCAGCGGGAAGTCACCCTCGGCAGTGGGCGCAGCGGACCCGAGGAGGTCCTCGCCAAACTCTTCAATCAGTTCCCGCAGAGACTTCCCTGCGTGCGGACCACCCGCAACGCGGGACCGGGCATCCGGTACGGCTGTCACCGCCTCTACTGGCAGGTCGGCTACCTCCCAGCTCTCTCCGATCCACTTGCCCTCGGGCAGTTGTTTCCCGTACGCAGCCAGCCGGCGTCCGCCCCACGGTTTCTCCGCGAGGACCGGCGACATGATGAGTGGCGTGAGATCGGGCACAGGTTCTGACTATCGACTGACGAGCAGCCTATCCATCGGCTCGCCGCGCACGGGGATTGATGCTGGAAGAATGGAACAGACAAGAAGCGGAGGTAGCCGTGGCAAGACTCGCAGATCTCCCGATTGTGCAAGTGTCCACCCACATAGACGCCTCGCCGCACATCGTTTGGGCGTTGGTGAGCGACATCAACCTGCCCGCACAGTTCCAGAGTGAGTTCACCGGGGCGGAGTGGATAGACGCTGGCGAGATCGATGTCGGCTCGAGGTTCGTAGGTCGCAATCAGCGCGGTAAGTGGAGCTGGGAGACAACGTCCTGGGTGACCGAATACGAACAGGAGCGCGCCTTCGCGTGGGCGGTCAGTGACCGGCACAACCCCGGAGCGACTTGGGCCTTCCAACTCCAACCCGACGACGGGGGCACTCAACTGATCTACACCCGACAGCTCGGCCCCGGCCCGAGCGGGATCACCAGCATGATCGAAAAGAACCCCGAGAACGAAGAAGCGATCATCGCGGCCCGCGACGCAGAACATCGCGACAACATGCAGGCGGTGATCGACGGGGTGAAAGTGCTTGCGGAATTGAAGACCTAGAGCCTGGCAATGGCGTCCGTCAGGTCGCCGTAGCTAGAGAAGCCGAGCGCCGCCTCGACTTCTTCTCGCCACAGCTGGTCGAGGGCTCGCAGCGTCTCGGCAGGTACGACGACCGGAACACTGGCGGCGCGAGCCTTATGGCTGGAACCACCCGGCGGCAGGCCCATCAGTGGATCCCTGGCCGCTCGCAGGACATGCTCGTCGAACTTCTCCGCGTTGTCTGCCATGACGGGCCGGCTCGAATTGTGGATCGCGGCCGCGATCACATCTTCTCCGCGAATGTCTACGAACCCCGCCACGCGACGCACGGCAGCCTCCGGGTTGCCAATCATGTGCTCGTAAGCCATTGCCAGGACGTCGCCCCCCGCCAGATGGGGCCACCATTCGACGAGGAAGTTCCAGTAGTTGCCGGAGCCGGTCCCTTCCATGAACCACCCGGACGCAAAATCGGCAACAGAGATCGAGCCGGGTTCGAAAAGCCACCCTTCGAAAAATGAATAGAAGGAGCGCAGGGTGGCGACAGGGTCGCGAACGACAAAGATGTAGCGGGCGCCCTTGGGGATCCTGGTCCAGTTCAGATGAGTCTTGAAGACTCTCGGTTCGAACCCTCCCTGGTCGAGCGGGTTCACTCCACAATCGTGCGCCAGTTCGAGCCAAGGCACCACCTCGCAGATCTCGCCGAAGTCCATCGATCCACCACTGCGGAGCTGATGCACCATCTGTTGCACCCACGTCGTGCCCGCCTTCGGATAAGTGTTGATGAAGATGTCGGTCGGCAGAATCTCGATCCCGAGGCCAAGCGTCTGGCCCTCCTCCGTCGAGAAGTTCTCCATCCGAGCCTTCATATCCGCAATATCGGTGGGTCGGGTCGCAGCCATGGCCGGCCGCAGTATTGCGGAGATCGGACCGGAGGGCGCACAGAATGCGCGCCCTCCGGCGATGTCTCTCTTTACGGCAGATGGATGGCGAAGTGGATGTCGGCGCATTCGCCCTCTGCGTCCGGAACCTCCGGTGGGTTGAGGAAGACTTCACAGCCTCCGGCGTAGGAACCGGTCTGCACCTTGATCAATCCCGGTACCGCCGGGCCGTGGCTGCGAGCAACCAGATGGACCTCCGCCGCATGTGCGTCCTTGAGCACGGGACCCTCACCAAAGATGATCTCGTCGACGGGGCCGCCTTCACCGAGCCAGGCCGACATGAATGCGCGGCCGCTCTTTTTCCCGACCACGCCGTCCGCGTACCCCGCGACGATGTCGGCGGCTGCAATCCCTGCTTCGTTGAGACCCTGTGCCGGGTCACCGTTCAGGAAGATGTCGTCTTCTCCGCACGGCTCGGAACACCCTGCCGGATCATTGAACACGACCCACCACATGGTGAGCGCTTCGCGTGCGGGAAGCTGAGATGTGCGAAATGTGCCAAACACACCCCATCTGGTTCGCACCAGATGCGACGTACCAATCCGAGCGTCCGGATCGGCGAACGCAGCCACTTCGCTCGTCGACCAGCTGACGTTCTTTGCAGCCGAGCCCGGAGTCGCCATGAGGACAGTTGCCATAGTTGTCAGCGCCGCCAGGACTACGGCAAGGCGGATATACCTTTTCACAATGATTCTCCTATTCAAGTTGTTTTCGTTCGGTCGCTCGACCGAATCTGTGGATATGGAAAGACACACGTGCTCTCACATGGCTCGCACTCCCCCTCTTTGTCAGATCAATTCGGAAATGAGCTTGGCGGCGCGGAGCGCACCATCGGTTTCGACATCGCGGTAGTCGATGCGGCGGGCCAGCTCAGCGACCATTGCCGCAGCCAACGCGTCCGGATCGGTGGACGCGTACTCCATGTAGCGACCGGCACCGTATTGATCGAGACGGTGCCGAACGTGGTAGTTCTGCTCGAAATGCCGACTCAGCGGGAAGTAGAGAAACGGTCGCTTAGCGGCAGCCAACTCCATGGTTGTCGTCAACCCACCCTGAACCACAGCCAGATCGCACACAGACAAGTGGCGGTACAGCCTGTCAACGTAGCCGTGGACCTCGAGGCCGGGATGGCTCGTCAGGCTGGCCGGGTCGATGCGGGGCCCGGCTACGGCGATCATGCGCAACTCTGGAATTGTCCGTTTGGCGATCGGGAAGGCTGCAATTGCCTTCTCGAGAAGTGACTGGCCGATGCCCGAGCCTCCCACGGTGACAATGCACACCTTCTCGTCCTCGGCAAACCCGAGCTCGTCACGCAACGATGCCGATTCCTCAGACGTGGGCGGGGTGAAACCGGTCACATAGCCGGAGAATTCGAAGTGCGCTTCCGTCCAGTCGCGAATCTTCGGTAGACCGTCACCGAACACTTCGGGGATCACGTCGTCGTTGTTTCCAACAAAGATCGCCTTGTCCCTTATCCGCGGGAAACGCTCGATATGCTCGATCATCTCTGCGTTGTAGTCGGCGGTCAGGTAGGCCTCGTGGTCGCCGCCGTCGGGCATCGGCAGGAAGCCGACGAAGTCGGTCATCCAAGCGTGCTCGCCTCGCTTGAGCTCTGGATTCTCGTGCCAGAAGTGGTCTACGTCCCAGGCTTCATCACCGATGACTAGGTCATAGAGGCCCTCCTCGACAACTTCCTGAAACACCATGAAGTTGGCGACGAGGATCTCGTCCATGCTGCGCAGCGCCTGGAAACAGTGCAGATCGTGGCCATGCGACTCATCAGAGAAGTGGCCGGACTCTGACGCAAGCCACTCGCTGGCAGGATGCACTCGCTCCCCTTCTGCTTCGAGGACGGGTGTTACCGGATGCTGAGTCAGCCAGTCGATCTCGATCTCTGGCTGCAAGCGTTTGAGCTCCTGAGCAATCGCCAGATCTCGACGCACGTGGCCGAGCCCAATCGGCGACGACAGGTACAGCACCTTTTTGCGTCGATTCATACCGCGTGTCCATGTGTGGCTGTTCATGCGCGCTCCTGATAGTCGGTCGACGAACTCCTTGATGATCTGATTGACCTTGACGGGATCCCGGGCCAAGGCGAGGTGGCCGGCTCCCTCCAGGATGTGTAATTCGCCGCCGACCCGCTCGGCGAACTGCCTACCCCTTTCGACGCACTGACAGATGTCGAGCTCGCCATGGATGACTGCAACCGGATAGTCGATGGCCGCGACAACCTTCTCGAAGTCTTCCTTGGAAGGTGCCTCGACTTCGATTCCCTCTTCGCCAGCCACAAGCACCGCGCCGGTCGATTCGAGAGCCCACTCGACGGCGTCCTCGAACTGTTTGGTGGAGTGAGCCTCGATGAGCTGCTGGCCGAAGAACCACTCAATCCAGCGTCGATGCTCCGTTAGGTAGACGTGCCGGTTGTTGAGTGCCCAGCCCTGGGGATCGTCGAGCTCTGCCTCCCAGTTGGGCGCAGTGTCCTTCCAGTGTTGCTGGACCGGCCCGATGTATGGCACGCCGGGCTCGATCGCCACCAGCCCGGTGACGCGGTCGCGATGCCGAGCTGCGAACTCGACACACCACCAATTCGCATGGCAGTGCCCAACGAGAACTGCTTGCGTCGTCTCGGTCACATCCATAACGGCAAGCATGTCGGCGACGTTCTCGGCCCGTGTGTGCTTTTCCTTCTCGGTGGGTTGACCGGATCGGCCGTTGCCGCGAGCGTCCATCGCCACCACTCGGAAGTGACGGGCCAGATACGGCACCTGCGCCTTGAAGATCTTCGAGTGCGTGATGGGTGCCGGCGGCACTAGGAATAGCGTCGTCTGCCCCGAACCATGGACCTCGTAGTAGATGTCCGCGCCGTCGCGGTCGACGGTGCCCGCTTCATGGGGGATGCTCGCCCTCATGGCGCCAACCCATCCAAGAATCTGCGCAGCACGAGATTGAAGCGGATCGGGTCGCGCACATTGGGCATGTGACCTGATCCCTTGAGTGACACCAACGTGGCTCCAGCCAGGCGAGCCGCCTCGACGCCGACCCCGTACGGCTGGATCCGATCGTGTGTCCCATGCACAACCAGGACCGGACACGTCAGTTCGCTCAGGACCAGCGACCACGCGGCAACCGCCTCGTCGGGCGTGGCCACAGACGCCCGGCTGCCTTCGCCGGCCACAACCGGTCGAGCCGCTTCCGCCTCGAGAATGTCTGGTGAGGTCTCGCTGGCCCATGCCACTGCATCTTCAAGCGGCTTGGTTGAGTGTGGCTCGGAGAAGACCTGCGAGAAGAAGAACTTCGTGAAGTCTTCGTAGTGGTCGTGCCAGTAGGCGAGATTGTATTTCTCCCACCCCTCGCAAGGCTCGGTATATGGCTTGAAGAACTGCTCCGCAATGGAGGAGCGCTCGGAATTCGGAGCCAGCGGCAGCGCCGCACCAACCAGCACAAGGCCGGCAACTCGGCTCGGATGCCGCCAGGCCAACCGTGATCCGTATTGCCCGCCCATCGACAAGCCAACGACGACTGCCCTGTCGACAGCGCACTTGTCGAGGACCGCCACGGCGTCGTCCACATATTCGTCGACGCTGTAACGATCCGGGTTCGTGACCCGATCCGACCTGCCGTTGCCAGGACCGTCATATGTGATCACCCGATACCGCCGGGACAGGTACGGAACCTGCATCTTCCAGAATCGGGAGTGAATGATCGTCCAAGTCGGCAACAGCAGAACGGTCTGGGGGCCATCCCCGTACACCTCGTAGCCGAGGCTTACGCCATTGCGCACCACGGTGCCGGTGGTGTCAGGCAGTCGAGCCCTCATTAGTCGCCCTCCAGCTTTCTGATGACCGATCCAACCTTGCGCAGAGCCGAGCGGGAAGGGAGGTCCTTCTCCTTGAAACCGAGCAGAAGCATCGCCTCGATCCCCAAGAACGGCATCCCGGCGAGAACGCCGATCTCCTCGGGGGTGAACGGCCCCAGACCGCCCAACTTCTCGGCCGCTGCCGCTGCCGTCCCGGACAAGAGATCGAACCAGCCTTTGAGAATGTCCCTCACCGCCGCTGCGATGTCATCATCCGACCAGCCCGCTGCTGTCATTTCCTGGAGAATCCGAACGTATCCGGACCGCAAATCGTCTTCGAGATAGTCACATGCCTGCTCCCACCGTTTCCACAGCGGCATCTCGCTCAGAAACGTCTCTTGCTGACGGGTCAGGAGTTTCTGGTTCTCACGGTCGAGAAGCGCAAGTACGAGGTTGTGCCGCGAGCCGAAGTGGTAATGGATCTGGCTCAGCGGGACACCTGCCTCATCTGCGATCTTGCGAGTCGACAGGCCGGAATAGCCGGTATTCAGCAGCGCAGACTTGGCCGCCTTCAAGATCTGCGCCTTGGTGTCTGGATCGCTAGGCACTCTCACTCCTTTCGGTCGATCGACCGAATTAGACCACCTCGCGGCCGATAAGTCAAGTGACTTGTGGAACCCAGTTTGTCGAATCAACAGCTGCTGCGGGCCGCAGATCCAACGGCCGAGTTGCGCAAAGCGAAACTCGAACCTGATGCGAAACATCAGGCGTCGAAGTGTTTCTCCAGGCTGTGCCAGACGCTCGGGTAATCGTCTTGGAGGGCCGGGATTGAGCCCGCATAAGCCGTTGGAATCAACGGATAACGAGTTTCGAACATGAAGCTCATCGTGTCCGACAGCTTCTCCGGCTTCAGTTCTGACGTCGTGGCCTTCATCCAGGCGTCGTGATCCGGCCCATGCGGGAAATACATATTGTGCAGACTCATCCCGCCGGGGCTGAACCCTTCCTCCTTGGCGTCGTAGACGCCGTACAGGATTCCCATGAACTCACTCATGATGTTCTTGTGATACCAGGGGGGGCGGAACGTGTGCTCCCCGACCAGCCAGCGGTCGGCGAATATCACGAAGTCGATATTCGCCACACCCTCGTCCGCTGAAGGCGAAGTGAGAACAGTGAAGATCGATGGATCCGGGTGATCGAAGCTGATCGAGCCCATGACGTTGTACC
>JAHEJX010000001.1:0-11167 GCA_024638645.1 Actinomycetes bacterium | reverse complement strand
GACGGGCGAATGCGATAGAACCAGGTACGGCGGTTGCGATAATTCGGAACGGTGAACGCAGTCCCCGAGAGTTGCTCCGTGTAGAGGCCGAGCGGCGGCTTCTGCGGGTTGTTCTGCCCCTCGGGAAGCGCTCCGGTAAGGGCTTCTGTGGCGAACTCGTTGCCGAAGCCAGACAGATACTCGGGGTGTTGCAATTCCGTCACTTACCCTCCGCTAGCGATGGGCCCAAGTTAGCGAACGTCCTGCTCCGGATTGGCGTCCGTGAGATCACGGGACGGCCGACACGAGCCCGCTCGCTGGCTCCACCAACGAACATCTATCGTCCGTAGATACCGCCACGGGCAAGGAGAGCCATGTCCAAGCCGTTTGCTTCAGAAGCCGACCTCGATGAGAAGGAAGAGATACTCGAGGTATTGACCGACGGCGTTTACGCACTCACAGCCGGCGGCGACCCCACCGTCGGCGCCATCGAGGGTGAAGACTTCCTGATCTGTTTTGAGGCGAGGGCGACTCCATACATGGCCGGCCGCTGGCTCGAGCAACTGCGCCAGCACACAGACAAGCCAGTGCGATACCTAGTGCTGTCGCACTATCACGCGGTGCGGACGCTTGGCGCTGCTGCTTTCGACGCCGACGTAATCGTTGCCCACCAATACACCAGGGAGCTCATTGCTGAGCGCGGGATGGAAGACTGGGCATCGGAGGCTGGGCGAATGCCCCGGTTGTTCCAAGGCGCAGACGGTATCCCCGGCCTCACATGGCCAACGGTCACATTCACCGATCGAGTCACAATCGAGCTCGGCACCAACCGCGGCACGGTCGAGCTGGCGTATCTCGGACGAGGCCACACCCGGGGCGACATCGTGGCATGGATGCCGCAGCAGCGAGTGATGTTTGCCGGCGACCTGGTCGAGTCCGAAGCAGCCCTCTACACAGGCGACGCCTATCACCTGGATTGGATGACGACCACTTTGGACAGGGTTGCGGCGCTCGGAGCGGAGACGCTGGTGGGCGGGCGCGGCCGAGTCGTGCGCGGTGCCGACGTCGGCGCCGCCATTGATCAAACCAGGGGTTTCCTACTGGTTCTCAAAGATTCGGTTGAGGCGGTTCAAAAACGGGGTGGCACGTTGAAAGAAGCGTTCGACGCCGCCCATGCTGCTCTCGCTCCCCAATATGGCGGTTGGCCCATCTTCGAACACACACTCCCGTTCGACGTGTCACGCATCTGGGATGAGCTCGCCGGAGCCAATCCGCGAATATGGACAGCGGAGCGCGACAGAGAGCTCTGGGACGAGCTGCAGAGCTAGCCATGGTTTCTGTAGTCATCGTCGGTGGCGGTCCGGTCGGGATGACAACAGCACTTCTGCTGGCGAAGTTCGGTGTCGATTCCGTGATCCTCGAAGCAAGTGATCGCCGCGACCCCATTGGTTCAAAGGCTCTGTGTATGCAACGCGATGTCCTCGACGTTCTCGAACGCATCGGCGTCGGTGACAAGCTTCTCGACGAAGGCGTCACCTGGACACTCGGTCGCACTTTCTATCGAGACAACGAGCTATTTCAGATCACTTTCCCCGAATTAGGCGACAACCACTTCCCGCCATTCGTCAACGTCGGACAGGACCGCACGGAGTACTGGCTGGAGACGCAAGTCAATTCCGAGCCGCTCGTAGAGCTGCGCTACGCACACGCCGTCACCGGCCTCGACCAGGATGACAACGGCGTCACAGTCACGGTCGAGACACCGCAGGGAGCGACGACCATCGACGGCCGATACGCCGTCGGCGCCGACGGCTCCCGCAGCGTGACCCGCAAGCTGATGGGTGCGGAATTCCCCGGGAAATCGTTCGAAGACAAGTTTCTGATCTGCGACATACGCGCCGACCTCGGCTTCGCCAACGAAAGACGCTTCTTCTTCGATCCGGAGTGGAACCCGGATCGACAGGTCTTGATACACCCACAAGCAGATTCAGTGTGGCGTATCGACTGGCAAGTTCCACCGGACTTCGACGTAGATGCCGAGACAGAGTCAGGAGGCCTCGACGATCGCATCCGCAAGATCGTTGGTGACGGCGAGTACGAGATCGTCTGGATGAGTGTCTACCGGTTCCATCAGCGGATCGCGTCGAAGTTCCGTGAAGGAAGAACCTTCATAGCCGGCGACTCCGCACACATCGTTTCCCCATTTGGAGCCCGCGGGCTCAACAGCGGCGTCCAGGATGCCGAGAACCTGGCGTGGAAGTTGGCGTTCGTCATCAATGGCTGGGCCGATGACGCTCTGCTCGCGACCTACGAGCAGGAGAGGCGGGCCGCGGCCGAAGAGAATCTGCGCATTACCGGAGCAACGATGGACTTTCTGGTACCGCCGAGCGACGAACTCTGGGAAACGAGGAGGCGGACCCTGGAGGCGGCCGTTGGCAACGCCAACGCCCGCCAAATGGTCGACTCGGGCCAGCTCGCTGAGCCATACGACTACGCCGACTCGCCGCTCACCACCCACACAGATGCGGCAATCGGGGTGCCGCCTGGCAGATTGATGCCAGACGCGACGATCGACGGTCCGGGTGGCCCTGTGCGGCTCAGAGAGCTCATCGGAAGCGGGTTCATTGCGCTTTCCAATCAAGGGCCGACGATGAGCGGCGCCGACCCACCAGTTGCTTCGCTCGAGCTGAGCGAAATCGACATAAGTGGCGTATTGACCGAAACGCTCCAAATCCCTTTGGGAGTGACAGCCTTGATCCGACCCGACGGCCATGTCGCGGCCATTGCGGCAAGCCAAGCTTCGCTCGCAGCGGCGCTGGCCACCGCGATCGCTCGCTAGCGCTTCCGCACCTTCCACACCTGCTCGCTGGGATAGCGATGCGCCCAGTCCTTGGTGACGAAGAAGCTGACCTCGTCGCCGCTCTCGGGCGATTGCAGCTCGTGATAGGCGAGGATGTCGAAACCGACGTCACCCCAGAGTTTGAACCAGTCAGAGACTGGCATGTTGAAGTTCGTGCCTTGGTCATCCCCGTCGTCCCAATCGATTCGGCCCATGCCGAAGTAGGGCTCCATCAGTGTGAACGTGGCCGGCGCGTCCGAGGTGAAGTCCTGCACACACATCACCAGCGGGTGGTTCCCCAACATCACAAGCTCTCCTCCTGGTTTGAGAAGGCGATGAGCTTCGGGAACCCATTTGAAGGGGTCCGACCAGATGGCGACGCCGTATTCCGAAACGGCGAAGTCGAAGGACTCGTCCGGTTTAGGCACAACCTCCGCGTTTCCATGGATCAGTTCCAGGTCGACACCGTGTTCAGTGGCCAGACGCCGTGCCGTGGCAAGCTGGCGTTCGGAGTTGTCCATGCCAACAACCCGAGCGCCGCGTCGAATGAGCCATGCCGAGATGTAGGCCGTACCGCAGCCGAGCTCGATCGCATCCATGCCGGACATGTCCACCGGTAGCAGCTGCAGCTCGGATTCGGGGACACCCCACATACCCCAGGACGGGTTTCGATTCCAGGCCCGCTCACCCATTGCGACCCAGCTGTCGGCGTGCTTGTCCCAGTGTTCGCGGTTCTTGATGACGTAGTCGGGTAGTTCGCTCATGGGCCGCAGCCTATAGATCGCGGCGATGCGACAATCTCGACATGGAAGACGTCATGGTGGAAGTGGACGGCGAAACGATCGCTATCACCAGCCCCGACAAGATCATGTTCCCGAGGCATGGCTGGACCAAGTTCGACTTGGTTGAGCACTACCTGACCTGCGTCGATGGCGCTCTGGCCGGAGTCTTCGGCAGGCCGACAATGCTCAAACGCTTCCCGAAGGGTGTCGGCGAGAAGCCGTTCTATCAGAAGCGGGCTCCCAAGTCTGCAGGCGAGCGATTCTTTGTGGAGTTCCCGTCCGGTCGTACTGCGGGCTACTTCGTGCCGCGTACCCCGTACGACATCATCTGGATGGCCCAACTCAACTGTGTTGATCTCAACCCATGGCCCACTCGCGTTGAGCATGTCGAGAACTCTGACGAGCTGCGCATCGATCTCGACCCAACGCCCGAGGCTACTTGGGCAGACATCCAGACCGTTGCTCTCGCAGTCGACGAAACGCTCCGCGAATTCGGCCTAGTGGGGTTCCCCAAGACTTCCGGTTCCAAGGGAATTCACATCTATGTGCGCGTCGAGCCGCGGTACAGCTTTCTCGAGATCCGCAAGGCCGCGCTGGCTTTCGGTCGCGAGGTGGAGCGGCGCCGCCCGGACATCGTCACCTCGAAATGGTGGAAATCCGAGCGCCACGGTGTCTTCATCGACTACAACCAGAACAGTCGCGACCGGACCATTGCGAGTGCGTATTCGGTGAGGCCGACCGGGTGGGTGTCCGCTCCCCTCGGCTGGGATGAGGTGCCCAACGCCGAGCTCGCCGATTTCCCCATGGACAGCTTCGCCGCCCGGTACGAACGGCTCGGTGACGTGATGGAACAGATCGATGACGTGCATTTCACGCTGGAACGCCTGCTCGAACACGCCGATAGGGACATCGCCGGGGACCTCAGCGGCGACCCGTGGCCGGACAGCTTCGGCAAGCCTCGCGGCAGGCGCAGCTGGTGGCCCGAAGCCGACTAGAGCAGCGCCAGCAGCACGCTGAGCGTGGCGAGTGACACGATCGATGTGAACAAGATCGACGCGCTCGCCACTTCTGCCTGCAGGTCGAATTCGATACCGATTAGCGCGACGAGCACCGCGGTCGGCATCGCGCTCAGCAACAACCCTGCCTCGAGGGCGAAACCATCAAGCCCAACCACGGTGGCAACGCCGAGAAAGACAAGGGGCATCAGCACAAGCTTCCCCATGGCAAGTTGGGACAGTCTGCCGAGACCGACCACGATATGACTGGATGCGAGCTGCATCCCCAGCGTGAGAAGCATCACGGGGATCATGGCATCGGCCAGCAGGCCCACCAGGCGGCCTGGGGCCGTCGGCAGCGTCCACTCGGTTGCTGCCATCAGGAAGCCAAAGGGCATCACGACGATGGCCGGCGTGGTCGCAACCCGCTTCAAGGCAACCAGGGCGTGCCCACTGCGCAACCTGGAAGACGCCGCGACCCCGAACCCAAAGATGCAAACAGTTGTCGCCAAGAAGTGGATGACGGCCGAGGGCAATGCAGCTTCTCCGAGCGCGAAGAGGACGATTGGAAATCCGAGGTTGCCGACATTGCCGAGTGATGCAGACATCGTGTCGATCACTCTCCGCTCCCCCGGCTGATTCCGCAGCAGGAGGCTGAAGCCGGCCCACACAATCGCGATTGTGACCACGGTCGAAGCGAGCATCCCGACCACAGGACCGTCGAGCGCGGCAGGGTCACTCAGAGTGCGGAAGATGAAGGCCGGCACCAACAGCCAATACGCCAGAGTGCCCATTGGCTTGTGATCAAGTGAAACGAGCTTGGCGGCAACGAATCCCGCACCGGCCACGCCGAAGACGGGGACGAGCACGTCGATGAAGATGCGGATCAGCTGTGGCACTCGGCGAGCGTAGAGGACGGCACCACGACCCGACTCCCGTGTGCCTTGTTCAGCTGTTTAGCTGGCCAACTCGGGTTCTTCGAACGTCCGGAGGAACATTCCTGCCGGGATCTCGGCGCCGCTGCGCACCAAGGCGATGTGCCAGGCCGGCGAATTTCCCAGACTCCAGCGCAAGAAGGCAGACGTGCGGCGGCCGGCGAGGAGCGCGGCCGGAAGTTTTGGCACGCCAAGCATCTTGCGAAGCGGCTTGGGAATCGTCGCCGCAGCAGCGGCTCCCATCGTCTTGTACGCCGGTAGCACCGTGAGCGGCAGCGGCGGGTTACGAAGAAAATTGACTGCGTCCTTCATGCCGGGCGATTCCCCAATGTCGCGATGGTTGACGATCCAATCCCCCAAGTCCACCGCAGTTTCAGGAATCGGCGCTGCATTGAGGAGTCTGCCGACCTGCGCTTGTTCCGCGACGAATCGGTCCTGATCGATGGCGGAAAGAGGCTCGGGGCCAAAATCCATATATGCCCTGAGAAACGAGTCCGTGAGCACGTTGTGAACCCAAGCAGCGAGCTGTGGTGCGTTGGCCGCATACGGCCGGCCCCGGTGAGATTGGCCGCGCACTGGACGGTGGGCTTTTCGTACCAGCCCGATTGCAACGTCGACTTCAGGCATGGCTCCGAATGTCGTAGCGGTTACATAGTTGGAAGTCCGCGAAAGGCGGCCGAGCGGATCATCCTTGTAACGCGAATGTTCGCGCAGGCTGGCAGCCACCTCGGGATGGGCGGCCTGAATGAGGAGAGCTCGAATACCGCCGAAGAACGAAGAAACGTCGCCGATTACGCGCCAGCTCACCGAGCCTGGGCCCATCAGGCCGGGATCGCCGCGGTATTCGAGCGTGCGCTCGAGCGGGTTGGGGGCGTGAGCAAAGAGGCTCGTAGTACGACCCACAACTCGGTTGCGAAACATGTTGATTGTGTCAGTGACCTGGCTCATGTGACTCCCGCTCGTCACTAGCTATACGGAGGATATGGGGGCGGCGGATGTACAGGTAGTCGCAGATAAGGTGGCGGTATGCGCACTATCGGCCTACTCGGAGGCATGAGCTGGGAGTCCTCCGTCGAGTACTACCGAATCATCAATCAAGAAGTCCGAGAGCGGCTCGGCGGTACCCACTCGGCCAAGACCGTCATGTATTCGGTTGATTTCCACGAGATCGAGGATCTGCAGCACCGCAACGAGTGGGACGCACTCACGAAGAAGATGGTCGACGGCGCTCGTATGGTCGAAGCAGGCGGCGCCGGCTGCTTGCTGATCTGCACCAACACGATGCACAGGATGGCCGAGGAGGTTCAGGCCGCAGTCGCCATCCCCCTGATTCATATCGCAGATGCAACCGCTTCCGCCGTCATCGCCGCCGGAGTCCGCTCGGTGGCTCTCCTCGGCACGAAATTCACCATGGAAGGCGACTTCTACCGGGGTCGCCTCGCCGACAAACACGGCCTCGACGTGCGGATACCGTCCGAAGCGGCGAGGGAGGACGTTCATCGCGTCATTTACGACGAGCTGGTTCAAGGTGTCATCAACGAGGAATCACGCCGCCGCTACCTCGAGATCATCGACGACATGGTCGAGTCCGGTTCATCGGGGATAATCGCAGGCTGCACCGAGATCGAACTGCTGGTCAAGCCCGACCAAGTGGCAGTGCCCTACTTCCCCACCACCAGGCTGCACGCGGTCGCCGCGGTCGATTGGGCCCTCGAAAGCTAACTCTCGACGGTCGCGCCTCCACTGGTGTCGACCTCTACGCTCGGCGGCGAGCCTTTCACCTTTATCGAAGCCCCACCGGATGCGTCGCCGGTTACCGAGGAGCGGGCAAATACCCGAACCACGGCTCCGCCTGAGGCATCGACATCGACTTCGCGCGCCTCCAACTCGGCCGCAGCAATAGTGGCTCCACCGGAAACGTCGATCGTGTAGCCCTGAACTCTGCCGCTTGCCTTCACAAAAGCCCCTCCGCTCGCTTCGATGCTCTTGAGACGAGGCAGCACTACCTCGACTGCGCGACTGCTGCCGCCGCCTACATTCACATTTCCGTCGAACTCGATGACCAGAGTCGTGCCGTCCACGCGCGTGAGCAGCGCGTCGAGGAGGTTGTCGTCGTAACGAACGGACACTGAGTGGGCGGCGTCGGCCGTCACCATCAACACGACCCTGATTCCGTCGCTAACAGCAACGCGGTCGAAGGTCGCGACTTCCCGCACCTCAAACACCAGGTCTCCGGAACCCGTCTCCAGGCCGCACCCGGTGGACAGAGCAACGACGGCGCTTACGCACAGCCAAATACGAAACAGTTTCACGGGTTGCTCGTCCTCACCCTGCAGAAATTATCGAACCGGCCCTCACGGGGCCAGGGCCATAGGTCCGAAGTGCCCTATGTGAGCGAAATGGCACTCTGGTACCGTTGCGCCATGTCAGAGGCAGAACATGAAGTCGTCGTCGGCAACGAGACCATTCCGCTCTCGAAGCTGGTAGCGGCTCACCTCGACCTGCAGGATGAAGTCGAGGGGCTTCGTGAAGAGGCAAAGAAAGCACTACGCAAACGCGACGACGAGCTGAAGCTGCGCCCCTGGCAAGTCGAGATCCTCAAACTTCAGCGCCACCTCGAGGCACACCGCACGCCGATGATTGTGCTCTTCGAGGGCCGCGATGCCGCCGGCAAAGGTGGAACAATTCGCCGGGTCACCCGCTATATGAACGAAAAGCACTACAGGGTTGTGGCGCTCGGCAAGCCCACCTCTGAACAACGCACTCAGTGGTATTTCCAGAAATACGTTGGTCACTTCCCCAGGGGTGGCGAGATGGTGTTGTTCGACCGGTCCTGGTACAACCGCGCCATGGTCGAAAAGGTATTCGGCTTCTGCTCAGACAAAGAGTACGAAGACTTCATGAAGGGTGTGGTCGGCTTCGAGAAGGACCTCGTTCGCCAAGGAACCATCCTCGTCAAGCTCTACTTCAGTGTCACGAAGGATGAACAGGCCCGTCGCTTCGAGCGGCGCCGTGACGATCCGCTGCGACAGTGGAAGCTGAGCGAGATCGACGTGCAGGCCCAAGAACATTGGGACGACTTCACAGATCTGAAGTACGAGATGCTGAAGCGGACTCACACCAGCGCCGCCCCCTGGACGGTCATCCGCTCCGAAAACAAACAACTCGCTCGCCTCAATGCTTTCAAGGTCATCCTCAACTCCGTGCCTTACGACGCCCGCAGTACGACGCTCGACTTCGTTCCGAGCCACGACGTTGTCATCTCAGGAGCGGAAGAGCTGGCCAACATGAAGGCGGACCGCATCCGTGAGGGGAAATTCACCCTCTGAGGTCAGACCTCGCGGACCATGAAGCGGTGCGTGCCGGTCGAGTGCTGAGCTCTAGGCTCGCCTGATGGCTGAACGGCGACGAGTACTCGAGACATCCGACGGCACTTCTCCGCGTTTTGGCGCGGTTGAGTGGGGATTACTTGCCGTTACCTCGATCACCTGGGGGTCCTCCTACCTCTGGATCGCCCTAGGTCTGGAGTCGTTTGCACCCGGCTTGATTGCGTGGCTAAGACTGGCGCTCGGCGCCGGCACGCTCGCCTTGATAAAGCGGGAAGACGTTGCCATCGCACGACGAGACTGGAGCGTCATCACGCTCATCGCCGTTGTCGGAAATGCAGGCCCTGCTCTGGCTTTCGCCGTTGCAGAGCAGACCCTCGAGTCTTCAGTCGTCGGCATGCTGACCGCTGCGGTGCCGCTCGCCACCCTGGTGGTCGCCCTCATGCTCGGCAACCGTTCGATACGTCTCGTCCATGCCGCAGGCCTCCTACTTGGACTGATCGGCGTCGTCATGCTTTCTGTGGACAACGTTGTCGGGGCCAAGACCGGCGTCGCCGGGATTGTCTACACCATGCTTGCGGTATTCGGATATGCGGTCACCGCCAACGTCATAGGTCCAGTGGTGGAGCGCTACGGAGCGGTCGCCGTGATTCTGCGTGCCCAGGTGATTTCAGTTGTGTTGCTGACCCCTTCAGGCCTCTTCGCCTTGGCCGACTCGTCGTTCTCGTGGAGCGCTTTCATTGCTATTGCCATCCTCGGCGTGCTCGGCACCGGGATGGCGCGGTCGGTTCAGGCCGCGCTCGTCGCGAGGGCCGGGGCACCACGCGCTTCCGTAGTCGGCTACCTGGTCCCGGTCGTAGCGGCGGTACTCGGAGTGGTCTTTCTGGATGAGACGATGTCATCCGCCGAGATAGCTGGACTGGCGATCATCACGATTGGCGCGTTTCTGGGAACACGCAAGGTGCGGTCGGTCGCGGCCTAGTCGCCTGTGCCGCAGTCGCCGTCCGCGCCCTAGAAGTCGGATATCACGAGTAGTTGGACTATCACCTGATACGTTTGTTCCATGGCAAACGAGTCCAACTCAGACGGCTTGCTCGTAATTCGCGCCTCGCGCAGCGAAAGCGGTGAAATCCAAGCCCGGATTACTCACGGGACCGCCGGTCAAGAACCCGACCTCGAGATCAGTAGTGCATCAAACGAAACCGAGATCGTGACGATCGTGAAGAACTGGCTCAACCGCATTCGCAATTAGCCGGCCGGAGACCCTCCCTGGTCGGGTCCGCAGCCATATGCCGGTGCTTGATGCCGCTACCACCAATTCGAGCCGCAAACCAGGATCCGCAAACGCCCTTACTCTGGCGCGGAGACGGGAAAGTACGAATGCTGTTTGCTTCTGCAACCAGCGCAAAGCCCCCGTGTGGGCGCCGGGGTTCCAGATATTTGGATCCGGGTCTATGGACCCGATGCTTGGCGCCGCAGGGGCTTTGCTACTGATCGGATTGTGGCCCGGACCCGATGGCGGCGCAAGGGTCTTTCTACCCTGCTTCGCAATTAGTCGAGGTACCCCTCGCGATAGAAAGCGACAGGTACACCATTCCAGAAGGTCGGCGCGGTGGGACATAGAGCTTCGCCGGAAATCTCAACCACTATCAGACTGTCCTCTACCTCCTTGACTGTGGCTGCTCCGGCCGGTCCGGAGAACACCTGTCCGTTACGTGGAGCAACGCGGGCGTCGACTCCGTCGTAGGCCGCCAGAAGCTCGGCGCGGGTTTCGGCTAGGACTCGAGCGACTCGATCTGGCTGTGTTTGCGCAATCGAAGGCAGACCCTCGGCGCTGCCGGCAAGGACAGGGTCGGCGACTGCGCAATGCGTCGCGATCTTGGTTGTATCGCCGAGCTCGTATGTTTCAAGCTCGACTTCGTTGGTCCCACAGGCGGTGATCAGAAGTAGCAACGCAATCGCAACGGCTCGCATGCGCGAATCGTACGACAGCTCGTTGCGGGTGACCGGTCAATCCGCGAGTCGCAGCGCCTATGACCGCGGCGAACGGCCTCGATAGAATCGGCAAACGCCAGCACTCTGGAGAGCATATGAACACGTGGGACGCCGCATCGAAGGTGTGCGCCACCTTCTTGGAGCACATCGACTGGTCGCACTCGCCGGGCGCGCCCTGGGAGTTGCTCGAGGAGGAGTCCTGGTTTGGGAAGGAAGCGCGCAAGCTCAGCGAACGCGTCCGTGATATCGGTAACCGCCTCGGTCGAACACGACCTGCTCGACCCCTTTGTCGATGCAGGCTTTGGCCACGGCGCTT
>JAHEJX010000102.1 GCA_024638645.1 Actinomycetes bacterium | reverse complement strand
GTCGAAGTAGTGGCGGCAGTCGGCTGAAGCGACGAGCACCATTGCACCAATAGCCCTCGGCGACATGCGTCGAGTTTCATACACTTGACGGATGCGCCGTACGTTGTTCGCCCCGCTGTTTCTTGCGCTGGCCTTCGCCGGCGCTCCCGCGCCCGCTGCGCCCGTCCTCCCCGCCGCTCCCTCGTGCAACGGTGAATCAGCAACGATCGTTGGCACTGTTCACGCTGATCACATTGTTGGGACGTCAGGTCCCGATGTCATAGTTGCCAAGGGTGGCGATGACATCATCGATGGCCGTGGTGGTGACGACCTCATCTGCGCCGGCGGCGGACGTGACGTAGTGCTCGGCAGTGGCGGAAGCGACGAGATCTATGGCCAAGGTGGCGATGACATCTTGCGCGGAGACGGCGGTTCTGACCTGATATCCGGCGGAAACGGTGATGACCTGCTCATCGGCGGATTCGGGAACGACACACTTCACGGGCAGCGCCACGCCGACACGCTGATTGGCAATGCGGGCTCGGACAACTCATATGGAGGCGCCGGCATCGACTGGTGTCGCAGCAGCGAGGCAACGGGTTCTTGCGACACCTCCGCGGCGAGCGGCGCCAACGTCGCCACCATGACCGCACTCCGCCTTGATGCAACGTTCGATCACGTTGGCGTGAGCTGGAACCTCGCGGGCGACTCCGACCATGACTCGTGGCTCTTCCTCGAGTACCGGAGAGAGGGCGCATCCCGCTGGCGGCCGGCGGCACCGTCGATGCGGGCTTACCCGGAAGCGATCGTCAATGGGTCACCGCTCGGGCTCAACTACCACGCTGCGTCGGCGATGTTCCTCGATTCGAATCAACGCTACGAGCTGCGGGCGACTGTCATAGACCCCGACGGCGGGGCGGCAGCCAAGGTCGACTCGATCCGTACTCGGAAGAGTTACAACACGAACGGCACCATCCGCCACGTCGTGCCCGGTAACGGGGGTGGAGCCGGCACCGAGGCCAACCCGTACCGGGGTCTCCAGGCCGCCGCCGACGCAGCAACACCGGGCGACATCTTCGAGGTTGCCGTTGGCTCCTACAGTCCGTTCGAGATTGCGACGAGCGGCACCAAGGCGCAGCCCATCATCTTTCGAGGCAACGGCGCCACTATCGACGGCGCCGGAACCGATCGCGGCATTGTGACGATCGGATCGTTTGATGTGATCACATCCTGGGTGGTGGTCGACGGATTCACCATGCAGGACGGCCACTGGGGCGTTGATGCCCAGAACACCCGGCAGATCTGGGTGACCAACAACACAATCTCGAATGTCGACGACGGGATGACCAATCGCCGCGGCAACGCATGGGAACGACGCCAGACGGTCTGCGACAACACGATCCGCGGGCGGACACCGTGGCCCGGCCAGGGGATCCCGAGCGAGCGAGGTATCGATCTCAAGGGCTGGGGCAACGTCGTGTGCCACAACGACGTTGCCGATTTTGGCGATTGCGTATCGGTGCAGCCCTCGACAGGGCCGTCCTGGGGCAGTGATGTATACGGCAATTTCGCCCATCGCTGCGTCGATGACGGCATAGAGGTGGACTACAACCAGCGCAACGTGCGGGTCTACATGAATCGCGTGTTCAACGCTCGAATGGGCGTGAGTATCCAGCCGGTGGCCGGCGGTCCGGCATATATCTTCCGCAACGAACTGTTCAACCTGGAGTCCAAGCCGGTGAAGATGCACAACCAGCCGTCCGGCTTCTTTATTGTCAACAACACCGGAGCGATGCTCGGCAACGGCTTCACGGGCCAGCCAGGGTGGCAGAACGCAGTCCTACGCAACAACATCTTCCTAGGTACCAGGTACGCGTTCGAGTTCACCTCGGCGTCCCCTGGCGGTTTCCGCGATCTCGACTACGGCGGCTGGGGGACGACTCGTGAGATCGATCCGGGCGGGCCATGGTTCAAGTGGGACAACGTGCGATATGACACGGTCGATGACCTGCCGGGTCGCGTCGAACCTCACGGCACGGCGTTGCTGTTCGACGCGCTGCGGAACGCGGCGTTGCCTGCCTCGTGGGATGTCAACGTCAACCCTGCGACTCGGGACTTGCGGCCGGCGAGCGGCTCAGCGGCAGTCAACCGCGGGACGTGGGTGCCCAACCTGAACGACCGATCGGGAGTCGTCGGTCGGACCGACCTTGGAACGCATGAAAGGGGCGCGGCGATCCCCCTGTATGGGCCGCGCAGCTAGCGCCGCGGCCGCAGCTCTCATGACTGGACCTGCATGCCAAGATCACTAGGGCACCAAGTGAGCGACCGGCTCAGCCCGCCAGTCCTACCGGTACGTCGTCGAACGACAGCAAGAGTCGCTTGAGCGCAGCTGCTAGCTCCGATAGCTCAGCCGCGTTGAGGGGCGACAGCAGCTGAGTCTGTGTCGAAAGCGTCGCAGCAAAGGCCTCATCAGCGAGCTCTGCACCGGCGTTGGTGAGAGATACGAGTACTGATCGCCGGTCGTCCGGGTGGGGAATTCGTGTGATGAGACCTGCGTCTTCGAGCCGATCCAATCGGTTGGTCATTCCTCCGGATGTGAGCTGGCCGACTTGAGCGAGTTGCGTAGGGCTGAGAGGTTTTCCGGCCCCGGACCGCCTTAGTGCAGTGAGCGTGTCGAGGTCTCCCTTGTGACTCAATCTGGGGTCGGAGCCCACCAAAGCGTCAAGGCGCACTTGAATCTCCTGGGCGGTGCGCAGTATGCGAGAAACCACTGCCACGGAGCGGGTATCGAGATCCGGCCTGACTGCTCGCCACGTATCCATGACTTCGTCTACATAGTCGTTCATCACTCCAGGATATCTTCCTTAAAAGTATCTTGACAACTAGCTTTCATTAAAGATATATTTCCGCCACTATCCACTGAGTCCCTCCACGGAGGGGAAGGAGAAAGACAGTCAATATGACTGCAGACCGCAGGCTGATAACGGTGATCGTTGCCGTTGTCGTTGGCCTGATGATCTTCGGCCAACTTCACGCGTTCGGAGTTTCCGCGCCCCGGATCGTTGGTATCGAAGTGCTGCTCGCTGTAGTGGCCCTGTGGCCCGTAATCCTGTTGGTCGGCGCCTTCTGGTTCGGTCGTGAGGTTCTCGCCTCGCTGCGCCGTATCGAAGCGGCTACGGCCGGCGCTGCCGACATTGAGCCGGAGTTCGTCCATGGCTCGTAGCTGGACCCCTACTTGCTCCGGCGCAGCGTGGTGGGAGGACGACGTCAACGACGACGACACCTTCGGGAGAAGGCGCCGTATGTCCCACTTCGACGACCCCATGCGCAAGCGCGACGACAAGGACCGCCGCCCGCAGCAGCAGAAGAAGCGCAACGGTTTTGATTCTCCGAGGAGGCCCGCCAGATGAACAGAGTACGACCGGTGACGGTTACCAAGATTCGACAACTGCATGCTGCAGCGCCGGTGCACAAGCCGGGTCGCCCGTTCAACGGGCCCAACTTCGTGGCTCCGAAGGCAGAGTCAGCCAAGAAGACGGCACGCAAGTCGGCGAGCGCCCGCAAGCTACTCAAGAACGCCTAGCAACTGGTACGGTCGCCGAACCCGGCAATCAATTCCGATATTCAGGCCGATACAACGCAGTCTGAACCCAGCTAGACGCAACCAACCCGATCAAAAACAGTGACCCGGTCCGACGCATTCTGCGGGACCGGGTCACCGGTGTTTTGCGGATGCGAGCGGAGATGTGGCCGGACAGCCCTGTCGTGCGCGAACATGGGAGGGTGAGAGAACAGCAGCGGCTCCGGATCGCGCTCCTCGTGTTGGGTGCAGTCATCCTGATCGGCGCCATCGGGTACATGATCATCGAAGACCTGGGGATCGTCGACGCCTTCTACGAAACGGCGATCACCATCACAACCGTCGGCTATGCCGAACCGGCGGGTGGCCTGAGCCAAGCCGGGCGACTGTTCACGATGTTCTTGGTTCTCGGTGGAGTCGGCTCCGTGTTCTATACGGGAGCGGTGGCTCTGGAGTTGTTCATTGACGAGTTGCTGGGCGGCAGGCGCCGCCTACGACAGGAGGAGCGAATGATCGCCAAGCTCGAGGGCCACACGGTGGTGTGCGGATACGGCAGGGTTGGGACAAGCGTTGCCGCCCGGCTAACGCAGAGCAACGTCGATCTGCTCGTCGTAGATACCGATGAAGAGCGTGTCGAACACGCTCGTTCCAATGGGATTGCCGCGATTCGCGGCGACGCCACAGAGGAGGACACCCTCACCGATGCCGGGTTGGAGCGAGCAGGCGCAGTGATTGCATGTGTCCACAGCGATTCGGACAACCTGTCCATTGTCCTCTCGGCGCGTGGGCGGCGGCCGGATCTGTATGTCTTGGCGCGAGCTTCCAATGTCGAAGCTGAGCGCCGGCTCAAGATGGCAGGGGCCAACCGCATCGTCACGCCGCCCGAGGTCGGGGCGGAACGTCTTGCTGCGCTGCTGTTGAACTCGGGTCTCACGGACTTCGTCGAGATAGCGGGTCGCAACACACTGCTCGAGCTGAGAGTGGAAGAGATCGCTCTCGATACCGGCTCCGAGCTGATAGGCAAGTCGCTTGCCGAAAGCCGGATTCGAAGCAAGGTTGGGACCACCATCTTGGCGATCCGCCACGGCGACGGCACCGTGACCTCGAACCCCCCTCCAACGGTGCCGTTGGCGTCCAACGACATCTTGGTGGCGATCGGCACGGCCGACCAGCTCGAACAGCTCCAGAAGCTGGCCTAGGACTAGGCGCCGGTGATCTGCTCGGTTTCTAAGATGGGAACATCAGCCGGCTGGTTGGGTGAGTTCGTCTGTGCTGCCGACGATGGTCAACACTCTTTGTGGGAACGGAATGTCGATGCCGGCTTCGTTGAGAGCGGCGTGCGCCGCCTTCAGGACCTGGTCGCGAACTAGCCATTCCTGGGCGATTCCAGACTCGTGCCAGAATCTGAGGGCGAAGTCGATGCTCGACGCGCCAAAGGTGTGGGCGTATGCCTGCGGCGCAGGATCGGTCGCGACACCATCGACCTGTCTGAGCGTGTTCGTGAGGATATCGGCGGCTTCCTCGAGATCCGTGTCATAGCCGACGCCGACACCCAGCGTGGTGCGTCGAGTTTCCCGGGCAGTGTGGTTCACGATCGGGTTTCGCCATACAGCCGAGTTTGGAACGTATACGAGTTCGCCGTCGTACGTGCGCAGAGTCAACTCGCGCAGGCTGATGTCTTCGACTTTGCCTTCGAAATCGGCCGTCGTGATCTCGTCGCCGATGGAGAACGGTCGGCGGGCCGATAGAAAGAATCCTGCGATGAAGTTCTCCAACACCTCCTGGAATGCAAAGGCGAACGCAAGTCCGAAGAGTCCGAGGAGGCCCAGCAGGGGTCCGAGGGAGACTCCGACCTGCTGCATGGCATACAGAAATCCAATGACGAACACCAATGCAGCTGCAATTCGGGCAAGCAGTTTGGACACGAGCGGGGCGAGCTTTCGGCCCGCCAGTGCGCCGACGACTCTCCGGACGATGATTCCGCCCAGCACCGCTCCCAGGACGAGGCCGCCTGCCCACAACCAATCGCCGGCGGTCAGAGAGCTGAGCTCGTCGAGGGTGTTCGCCCCGTCCGATTGGGCAACGAACGGGGTCACCGCTGGCATTGATTCCTCCTAAGTATCTGATGAGTGTGTCCGGGCAGTTGTGCCTACCCACATGCTCGAGTGTGCCTACCCACATGCTCGAGCAGCTAAACGTGTTTGCACGTCGAGCGCAACGGGTAAGTGGTTGCCATGACAGGGATGATCCCGCAGATCCAGGAACGGCTGCCGCCGCTGGGTCGCCAAGTTGTAGAACTCGTTCGTGAGCGGCAGGTGTCCTTCCTAGCCGCAAGTCTCGCGTTCTATGCAGCGTTGGCGATCTTTCCCGCCGCCGCAGCAGCGATCGCCATGTTCGGATTGCTTGTTGAAGCGGACCAGGTCGAGCAGATTGTCACGACCTCGTTTGGGGCCGCCCCAGACGACGTCACTGCGCTGCTGACTTCCCAATTGCAGTCGTTGGCCGACGCTCCTTCTGGTGGGTTGGGTATTGGCGTTGCGCTCTCGATCGCCCTGCTGCTGTGGTCTGCATCGAGCGGAATGCGAGCTCTCATACGCGCCATAAATCTGGTGCACGGTGCCGAAAATGAGCGTGGCTTCCTTGAACTGCGCACCGTATCGTTCGTGGCAACTCTCATATCTATTGTCACGGCTGCGCTGGTGTTCGGTCTCCTCACCTTCTTTCCGACTGTGGCGCCTGAGCCGTTACGACAGATGGTCGAATTGGCCCGCTGGCCAGTTTTGGCGCTCCTCGGCCTTGCCGCTCTGACCGCCCTCTACGAATTCGGACCCCTCGAAACGCCTTCGTCAGGGCTGGCAGTTTCGAGCGTCGGCGCACTGGTGGCGCTCGTGTCTTGGCTCGCGGCCTCTTTCCTGCTCACCGCATACCTATCGTGGGCGGGAGGGATCAACGAGGCATATGGTGCCTTTGGAGCCGGAGTGGTCCTGCTGCTTTGGCTCTACGTCTCGGCGTACGCCATCTTGGGTGGAGCCATACTCGACCACGCCATCGCCCAGACGAGGAGTGACCCGTGAACCTTCGCAATGTGATCGAACGGATTCGTGATAGTCAATTCCTCGTCCCAACTGCGGGCATCGTCTTCAGTGTCGGGTTGGTGGCTGTCGCCCACAATCTCGACCGAAGTTCCTATGCCCCGAGCCTGCTCATTGGATCCAGCCCGGACTCGGCACGCACCTTGCTTGCCACGATCGCCGGCTCGATCATCACCGTCGCGGCCCTCGTGTTTTCGTTCACAGCCGTCACTGTGCAAATGGCGGCCACCCAGTACTCACCGAGGATCGTCCAGCAAGTACTGCGCGATCGTTTCCAGCAGTGGACGGTCGCTCTTGTGATGGGGACGTTCACCTTCGCCCTCGTGTCACTGGCAACAGTCGATGCCCCCGGTCAAAGCACCAACTCTCCCAATTGGACTGTGACGATCGGGGTCTTGCTTGGAGTCGCCAGCGCGGTGTCGATCGTCGGCTTCATCGATCACGTGACTCGACATGTGCGGATCGACGACACGATCCGTCGCATCAGCATGCGGGTTCGTGATGGCCTTGCCGCCGCCGACGACGTGCCGCTGGAAGATGACGAGCCGTGGCAGCTTCCCGAATCCGCAGATTCGACATGTTTGCGCTCCGCTGAGACGGGTTTTGTTCAGGAAATCGACATTCGCGACTTGGTCGAGGACTTGCCTGCCGGCTCGCTTGCTCGGCTTGACGTATGGACCGGGCAATTCGTCGCAGAAGGATCGCGGATCCTGACGGCCTGGAGCGACGAGCCCATGCCCGACCACATTCGCAGCAGAATCGCGATCGGCGAGACTCGGACGGTCGAACAGGACCCCGGGCTGGGAATCCGTCAGTTGGTGGACGTGGCTCTCAGGGCCCTTTCTCCGGGTATCAATGACCCGGCAACCGCTGCGGACGTGGTGCGCCACCTCGCGGTTGGGCTGCGAGCTGCCCATCTCGCTCCGGCGCCGACGCGCAGTTTTGCTGCGGCCAACGGCGCCCGATTGTTCACTCCCCACGCTCCGACAACTGCAGACTACGTTGCGGACTCGCTCGGCCAGATTCGGCAGGCCGCCCTGGACCAGCCGGTCGTGCTGCGGGCGATGGTCGAGGCTATTGACGCCCTTGCCGACGAGCTGGTCGACGAAGGTCGAGACCATTCAGCCTTGCGACACGAGGGTGAAGCGGCTGCGGGCCGTTTGGAAGAGTTGCTCCAGGCAATGACCCGAGTTGAGCGGCAGCCGGGTTTGTCAAGCGATCCCACCGGGTAAGAGGTCACAAACGATTAGACAAAGGAAGACCGCGACATGGAGGAACCGGACAGACCGTTGCTCGATTCCGTCGAAGCCATCGAGAAGACAGGGGGTGATGCCGCCCCTTACGAGAGAGGGCTCGTCCTGCAGATCACGGCCGGCGACACCGCCCCCGCCCAGGCACGCACCCTTCTCACCAACTTCGCGACCGGGTTTCCCAAGCAAGTCGTTGATCGGGCTCGGCTCGCCATCTCCGAATTGGTCACCAACGCAGTGCGCCACGGCTCCAATCCTGAATCCGACCTCGAGCTGAAATTGTGGAGAGGGCCGGAAGTGCTCGCGTTCGAAGTCATTGACAAGGGCAAGAGCTACCCGGCTGAAAGGGACTTGGGCGGCGGATTCGGCCTCGAAATCGTGGCGAGGGTCGCTGATTCGTTCCGTTCAGTCCGTGCCGATGCGTGGCACGCCACAGCTGAGTTCCGCTCGCACTGAGCCCGGCTACCCGCGATGGAGGCTCGTAACGGGCCAACGAGGTGTTCACGAGCTTTGGTCTTGATGCGCAGTTGCGGCGATATCGGCGGTCAATTGTCCGCAAAAAACCCTCGATCTCATGTTTGAGGACGATGACAGAGGGTAGGTCATCTACAACACACTCTTGAAGGGAGAGAATCATGGGACTTATCGCATTCTTGGTCGTCGGGCTCATTGCCGGAGCGCTCGCCCGGCTGCTGGTACCGGGACCTGACTCGTTCGGCATTCTTGGCACGATGCTGCTCGGCGTCATTGGATCATTCGTCGGCGGCTTTCTCGCTGCGCTGATCTTCTCGGGCGACTTCGAGCTCAACGCGACGGGAATCATCGGCTCGGTGATCGGCGCCGTGGTTGCGCTCATTGCCTACCGATCACTCAACGGTCGCTCGATCACGGCCTGACTACCCGAAGTCTGGGGGGAGCGGTGGCTCGGCATTGCCGGGCCACCGTTTCTTCTATCGGGTTTAGGCAGAAACCCTGTCGGGTACGTAGTAAAAGAGAACGTCAGAGGAGTGATTTCATGTTGAAGCCATCATTCAGCCCATCGGGCCTTTCGCAAGAGAAGGCGGGGGAGCTCATCGAGAACTTGCAGGACCGCCTTGTGGCGCTTGTGGACCTCAGCCTCGTGCTCAAGCACATTCATTGGAACGTTGTAGGAGCCGGTTTCCTGTCGGTCCACGAGATGCTCGATGACCATGTCATTGGAATCCGCCAGATGTCAGACGCGGTTGCGGAGCGCATCGCTACGCTCGGCGGTGTACCCAACGGCCTAATCGGCCACATGACCAAATCTCGCGATTGGGACGACTATTCGGTCGGTCGCGCAGTAGTGCCTGCTCACCTCGCCGCGCTCGACCTGGTCTATGACGGAGTGATCGGAGACCACAGAGAAGCCATCTCGTACGCTGCAGATCGAGATCCGGTAACCGAAGACCTGCTCGTCGGTCAGGCGGGCAAGCTCGAGCTGTATCAGTGGTTTGTCCGTGCCCACATCGAGAACACGAGTGGAGAGCTCATGCATGGTGGAGCCGAGAGTGAGCTCGAGGCCGCTTCCACCGCAGCCACCGCAGACCCTTTGAAGTAACGCCAACACCTCTGTTTGAGAGCGGCGCAGCTGCGCCGCTCTCAAACGCGTGGAGCCACACTGCGCCGTCCTGGCGGCGAGGGCGGCCTGCTCCCCACGGCCTCCGCCTCGACTCAGCTCCGTGCCACGCGGTCGAAGGATTCCAAGATTGCGTTGACCAGTGCCGGTTTGTGGCGCCAGATCATCGTGGCGTGCCCCGCGCCGATCCAGCGCAGCTGTGATCCGGGCCAGTGAGCGTGGAGGTCGTCCACGGCTCGCTTCGGTACATAACCGTCACCGGTGGCACCGACGATGATTGCCTTGGCCGTGTGGGGGAGCGGGTCGATCGAGCGCACGGTGGCCCTGCCGAGCTCGCAACGTAGCCGAGGCGCCGCCTCTCGCCCGCCGAGCGCGTCCCAATCGATGGAGTGGCGGATGACCCCGTCGAGCCAAACAGGCGCTGGAGAGTGGGACGCGGCAAGCGCCGCGATTGCCGTTCCTTCGGGGGCCAGCGCCCCGACGAGCGCTCCGATATTCCCGCCCATCGAGTACCCGGTCACACCAACGTGATGGTCGGTGGCGAAGTGGCCAAGCAAGGCGAGTCCCTCTTCGACTGCGGCCCGGCCCATCACGCCAAAATCGGCCACTGTTCTTATGGGTTGATCGTCACCGGTGCGGCGGGCGCCGTAGAACGGGTTTTCCAACATGACGGAGGTGACTCTATGGCCCGCAAGCAGTCGCGCCAGCCCGGTCCGGGTGTCGTAGCCGTGCTCGTTCCACGCCGCCATCATGACCACGAGGCGCCCATCCGGTGAGTTTGGCGAAATCATCCGGACGTGAGCAGTGCGGCTGTTCGGCGGGAGATGATCCGCTGGGCTGGGAAAAGTGCCGTCTCTCTTGATGAATCCGTCGCCGGTTGTAGCTGCCGACCACTTGATCTCGAGCGGTCGTGGAGCAGCGACTGCAACGCTCGTGTCGAGCGTGGCTAGACCCGCTTCTTCACCCCAGCCGCCACTGAACACCTTCAGCGAGGAAGGGCCGAAGCGGAATAGCCAGCTGGCCGCGCGATCGACGGGATGCATTACCGCGAAGCTAACGGGCCACATCAGCGAGTGACAATCGCCTCTGTCGGGAAGGCTGTCCTCGCCATACGGTGAATGTGAGCACACGGACCGGTCCCGGACAGTGCGCGCCCGAGTTCAGAGGAGAGAGTGTGAATCGCTTGCTCTCGGTGTGTTCGGTTGGCGTGTTGGTTCTGGCTTCGTGTAGCGGTGCCGACGACGCGCCGTCTCCGTTCGGCACCCCGTCGTCCGGCACCCCAACGACGACATTGTCGCCTGCGACAACGGTTGCGCCACCGTCCTCGACAACCACAGCCATCACGGTTTCTCCCACTCCGTTCCCGCCCGACCCATACGTCGACCTGCCGGTGATCGTGGCTGCAGACGATGGCATCTACGAGGTTGCACCATCCGGTGTCATCCGGAAGCTCCTCGACGGATCTGTTGCCTTTGCAGTTGACGACGCCGCGGGCGGTGTGCTGTATCAGGTGGATCGCGGCCGCAACTGGCTCGACATGCCAGATTGGGATACTCGTGTCTGGTGGCTGCCCCCCGGCGAGACACGTCCCCAGGAGCTGTTGGTTCCGTCGCCCGGGCACGAGCTGACCCTGCATGATACGTATCTCGATACCGGCCTCCACGTTGTCTACACGCGCCATGAGAGCCCTCCTGGGGGCGGTAGTGCTCCGCACGGCCTCGTCGGGCTCCTGCGCGGCTTTGACGTCGATGACAGGCAGGCGGTGGATCTAGCTTCGGGTAGCGAATGGGAGGCGGGCCTGGCGAGGGTGTCATGCGGGGCCGGGTTGATCAGCTTCACCAGGTTCGGCCAGATCGGCGGCGAGTGTGAGTTCGTGGACGGCGCTGGTACCCCGGTCAGGTTCTCCCCTGCGGTCTCTGATCTTGGTTGTGAATCGGACTGCCGTATCGGCTGTGCGCTCGGCTGGAACGGCGAGCTACTGGTCTACACGCAGGACTTGCTGGGCGGTGACCAACACACGGATGTCGTGTTCGTCCATTCGCAGACCGGCGCCGAGCTCGGGCGCCTGTCACTGGCTGCCGAGCTGGGGCGTCCTGAGTCGATCGACATTCTCGGCAACCGCTTCCTCGTCAGCTATCCAGATGGAAGGCCCGCATCGCTTCATGACCTTGCCGACCTTGACGCCGATCCTTTCGTCATGCCCATCTCAGGTATTGCCCGATTCGTACGAGGTCCTTTGCCCGCCGGCTGAGTCGCTAGCGGCCTGCCGACCTGTAGATCTCTTCACCCGACTTGGCGTCGATCCACTGCTCGTAGCCGATTGCCTTGCCGTGGTCGTAGAGATCGAACGTGGCGCCGGCCAGTTCAGCCGAGCTGGAGTTCCAAGCGTCTGCCGACGCTCCTTGGGCGATGATCACCACCTCGTCAACCGGCTTCCAGTAGAACCGGCAGTCATCGACTCCCTCGAGATGGCGAACCGCTCTGCAGTATGCGAGAGCGGCTCCGGCGAATGCATCCCGATCGGCTCCATCGCGTCGCTCGACTCGCCAGACTCCGTACTGCATCAATCCCTCCTCGGTTCAGTTCCAAACATACGCAGCGACGTCGCCCGCTGCAGGCTGGCAACCGAGTGCGATTCAGCCCAGAACTCGCCTCGCTTCGGCGGCCAAGTCGGTGAGGTCGACGGCGCTCTCCTCGACGATCACTCGTCTGAGGGCAGGAGAGACTTCATCGAGGGCATTGGCTACCTTCGACAGGGTGGAGCGTTGCTGGCGCATTCGTGCCGCCTCCTCGGCGGGGGTCACTAAATCGTCGACGATCGAGCCTTCCGCACGGGACGCCTCGATAGGATCAGCGACTCCACGTACCCACACCAAAGTCCTCCGCCCCGGGCCGCGTCCTTCCTCGATGCGAGCGACCGCAACGACATCGTCGGACCGGACGTATTTGCCGTAACCCAGGCTGACCAGCTGCCCCGATTGGATACGCATGGCACTCCTTCATGCGACTGCGTTCCACCATACCGGCAGTGTGTGACAGGTTGTGGCCGTTGTCG
>JAHEJX010000101.1 GCA_024638645.1 Actinomycetes bacterium | reverse complement strand
AGGCGGTACGCCGAAGGCCTGGAGAGACCAGAGCGTCTCGACCTGGCCAGGCTGGCCGCCGAAATCGTGTACACCGGCCGCCCCGACATGCCGCTACGTGCACCCGAGGCGCGAGCAATCGCGGAGATCGAGTCGTTGCTCGGCGTCATGGGTCCCGAGCTCACGCGATCGATGCTCGGCATGCGACGCGGTGCATCGGAGCTTGCGGCTGAGGCACGTTTCGACCCTGCGAGCCTGGGCAGTTACCTCGACGGACCTCGGGCAGACATACGCAATCGAATGCGGCGGCTGTTGATCCAACCTCGATTCCACTACCGCCAGGACATCGCGAGGGAGGACTACCGAGAAGTGGTGCTGGCGTGGACCCGCGAGATCGCCGAGCGAGGCATCGGTGCAATCGGGTATCCCGCCCAGTACGGCGGGGAGGACTCGATGAGTTGCTTCATCGGCGCGTTCACAGTGCTGGGACACCACGATCTGAGTCTGCTGACCAAGGTTGGAGTGCAGTTCGGCCTCTTCGGTGGCTCGATCGCCCAACTCGGCACGAAGCGGCATCACGATGCCTATCTGGCTGCGGCCGGCGATGGCAGTTTGCTGGGGTGTTTCGCTATGACCGAGACGGACCACGGCTCCAACGTGCGTGATCTCGAGACGGTTGCCGTGTACAACCGGGCAACGCAGGAGTTCGTGATAACGACACCCCACGACGGGGCCCGCAAGGATTACATCGGCAATGCCGCACTGCACGGCCGAGCGGCCGTCGTGTTCGCCCGGCTGCAAGTGACCGGCGAGGACCACGGTGTTCATGCCCTCTTCGTCCCACTGCGCGATGAGTCGGGGGAGGCTCTCCCCGGGATTCGCATCGAGGACTGCGGTCCGAAGATCGGCCTGGAGGGCGTCGACAATGGCCGTATATGGTTCGACGGAGTGCGGGTGCCCCGTACCGCGCTGCTCGACCGGTTCGCGACAGTCGACGAGGACGGGACGTACCACTCGGACATTCCGAGTCCGAGTCGACGCTTCTTCACCACGATTGGGACGCTCGTCGGTGGTCGGGTCAGTGTGGGTGCGGCTTCGATCTCAGTGGCCAAGTCGGCCTTGACGATCGCGGTGCGATACGCCACGCGGCGCCGTCAGTTCGGTCCAGAAGGTGAGGCTGAGACAGTGATCCTCGACTATCCGACTCATCAGCGCCGGCTGATGCCGCGGTTGGCGGCAACCTTTGCCTATCACTTTGCTTTCGAGCGGTTGATCGACGACTACTTGGCAGGCGAGATCGACTCCAGAGTGCTGGAGGCACAAGCTGCTGGGCTCAAGGCGTACGGCTCCTGGCATGCGATCGACACTGTGCAAGCATGCCGCGAGGCATGTGGCGGGGCCGGCTATTTGGCTGAGAATCGATTTGGGGCACTTCGCGCCGACGCAGACGTGTTTACGACGTACGAAGGCGACAACACAGTCCTTGCCCAGCTCGTCACCAAGTCGCTGTTGTCTGACTACAAACTCCAGTTTGCCGACATGAACGTGCTCGGCACGATCCGTTTCCTTGCCTCCAAGGCGTTTGCGAGCCTGCGGGAGGCCGCGCCAGTGCTCGGCGGAGCAGACGAGGCACATCTGCGCGACCGGCAGTGGCATCTCGACCTGTTCCGCTGGCGCTATGAGCATCACGTCGGCGCGCTGGCGGCCCGCATCAAGAAGCGCCTCGACTCTGGGATGGAGTCGGCCGACGCGTTCACTGCCGTTCAGGACCACGTGCTGGCGGCGGCCCGTACCCATGTGGAGTTCCTTGTATTGGATCGGTTCGTCGCTGCGATCGAGGCGAACGAGAACGAGGCCGAGCAAGACGTGCTCAACCTGATGTGCGACCTCTGGGTGCTTACCCGCATTGAGCACAACAGGGGTTGGTTCCTGGAGCACGGTCGACTGTCCGCAGCGGCCTCCAAAGCAACCCGCAAACTCGCCATTCGACTGTCCGGCGAGGTGCGCGTCCACGCTCGCCCGCTCGTCGACGCCTTCTTGATTCCCGACGGCGTGCTGGCCGCGCCGATCGCCAAATGATCCTCTCCGAAACCTTGGTGCCGGAACGGGTCATCGTTCCGGACAACATCGAAGAGATCGACCCCGCTCTTCCTTG
Organism: Actinomycetes bacterium; assembly: GCA_024638645.1. Lineage (GTDB taxonomy): Bacteria > Actinomycetota > Acidimicrobiia > Spongiisociales > UBA5794 > JAHEJX01. The sequence goes on along the minus strand of JAHEJX010000101.1, from coordinate 10,467 downwards.
GAACTGTGTCGTGTGGAATGACCCGATCAACCTGATGGTCTACGTGACCTACGTGTTCCAGAAGGTGTTCGGTTATAGCAAACCGAAGGCGACCAAGCTGATGCTTCAGGTACATAATGAAGGCCGGGCGATCGTGACGACCGGGCCGCTCGAGAAGGCCGAGCTGGATGCAGCGGCCATGCATCGCCACGGTTTGTGGGCGACCGTCGAGAAAGCGTCATGAAGCTCTTCTATCGCCGCCACGGAATGATTCACAGTCGACTTCGCGAGTTCGAGATCGAGCTGTTGCGCATGGTGCCACGGTTGATCGACACCGTCGGCAACCATGGCGGGGACCCGGCGGCAGACCGGCTGACGCCGGAGGTGTTCAGCGGTGACAGAGAGCGGTCGGCTGAATACCGGCGGCTTGCCGGGGACCTCATCGATCAAGGAAGGGCCGATGACGTCGCCGCGCTCGAGGACCTCATCGACGCAGTCGAGTCGGGCGAGCCGCTGAGCGACGAGCAGGCGTCCGGTTGGATGCGCGCCATCAACCAGGCTCGGCTGATCCTGGGTGCTCGCCTCGGCATCGAAAACGACGGCTGGGAGGAGACCGGCGGCTTGTCTCCGCAGGAACCGGCTGTGTTGATGCTTCACCTCCTCGGGCAGATCCAGACTCACTTGATCGAAGCCTTGGCCGGCGGAATTTGATCTGCGCGATGGGAACCAGGAACCGCCGCGGAGGCGTCTCACCTGCGTGAAGCAACTCGCCCGATACTCCCGAATCGTTCTCCTTGCGATCATCGCCACGCTGTTCGTGGCGCTCACCCCCGGCGCGGCGTCTGCTTGCAGTTGTATGCCGGTCACCACACAGGAAATGGTCGACCAGGCTCACACGGTGTTCGTTGGTGAAGAGATCGCCCGAACCGAATACCGGGGCAACGATCAATGGGCATCGGTGGCCGTCACCTTCCAGGTTGCCGAGGCCTATAAAGGCGTGGTGTCTGACCAAATGACCGTAATCACCGGCATGGGCGGCGGTGACTGTGGCGTGAGCCAGATGTCAGGTCTCGTTGGCATCACGATCCAGAACACCGAAGAGCCCTCAATCGACATCTGCGGCAGCGTGCATGACGCGGGCGCCGTCGCAGCACTGCTCGACCCGGTCGACATCGTATCGGCGACGCCCGGCCCTTCATCATCACCGACAGACTCTTCGAGCAATGGACTGGCGCTGACGCTTGTAGTGGCGGGCGCGGCGGCAATCGTGGCGGGGATCGGCGTTGCAGCAATGCGGAGACGCCGTGACGACTGGCAGGACGGCTGGTCTTCCGAGGGCTAGCAAGCCAGGGCCTAACGGCCCTCGAAAGTAGTGACCCCTGGCGCGATTGTTATCGCATACGTTGTTGCCACGTTCAACGGAGGAGGCCGTATGCAGATCAGATCACTGGTTGGCGGCACGGCACGGCTGTGCGGCATGACCACGAGCCTCGAAGAGGCGGCGCAGGCCATGGTCGCCGAATCAACCGGTTCACTCGGCGTTATCGAGGGTTCGGCACTTGCGGGCATCATCACCGAACGCGACATTCTGCGCGCCGCAGCCAAGGGCGTCGACCTTTCCAACGAGCATGTCGCCGATTGGATGACCCCTGATCCGGACACCGTCGGTCCCGAGATCCCCGTTGACGAAGTCGCCGAGTGGATGCTCGCCGCCGGCTATCGCCACCTGCCCGTGATGGAAGATGGCGAGCTCCTCGGAATAGCGTCCATCAAGGACGTCCTCTGGGCGCTGCACAGCGCGAGCACCGAGGCCTAGGACCGTATCTCGTATCTGGTAGCTAGTAGCTGGTACTTGTATCCAGATACCAGCTACGAGATACCAGCTACCTTCCGATCAGTCGGCCCTTTGCACATCTGGCATCGGTTCTACCTCGACTATCCGGAGGGATGGGTCTCTGTGACCCTCGACACGAGCCGTTCAATGTCGGAGGTCGAGCCCGACTCTGGATCGAGTTCACCGACCTGTTCATCCCAGCGTCGTCCGTGAGCGCTGTTGAGAAATGAGATCTCACCCGCAGCGTCGACCTTGTCGACGAAGGCCGGGAGCCAGCCGGATTTGTAGCCGCTCGGACAGCTGTCCGCGAACACACCCGTGGCCGATGAGGATGCCTGCTCCTGTCGCGGCTGTTCCGATCAGAAGCCAAACTCGCTTCACAGCACCTGCCTCTTCCAAAGTCTCGGCGGGTTCCGCCAGCCGACTACCGATCACCGACTACTGACTATCAGCCTGGTACGCGTCCGGCGTCGGCTTGACCGGTCTGTTCAGCCATAGCGGGCGCCGTAGGTTGCCCGGCCCGGGGCCGGGTTTCGTCTTCGCCAGCCACTCGCGGTAGATCTCCATGGACTTGTTGGTGTCCACTGCAATGTCTCCGTAGCGATCGCCCGGCTCAGCCTTGGTCAGACGGACCCGCTGATGCCAGCAGTGCATGCCGCTGACGGGGTCGGGATGGACCGGAAATGTGAGGTTCTGGTTGACGCCGGCATCCTGCCACCAGATGCGCTCGCTGTCCGGGTCGTCAGACTTGAATGGCCTGATGCCTTCCTTCTGGCGGAGCATCCAACCCGTGTCCGTCTTCTTCAGATCGACGAGGGCGGAGCTCCACCGCTCGTTGCCGATAGCGTCGTTGAGGCGCCACCTACCAAGGTGATGCGAGGCGGCCACGACACCGGGACGAATGCCTTCGGTGCGCCAGGCCCGCATCACGAAGTAACCGATATCTGTCGTGATCCTCACCATGTCGCCGGTTGCGAAGTCGAAGGCGTCTGCGTCTCTTGGATTCACCCACAGTGGATGCCCGTGACTGATTTCGTAGAGATACTTGGCATTGCCGGAGCGGGTGTGGATGAGGGTCGGCAGCCGGAAGGTTGGCAGCAGGATGCGCTCGTTGCCTTCTAAATCGAGATCCTTCCAGTGCACGTGGGTCTTCATGTATGACGGGACCGCGACATCGTCCCAGCCCCAGTCGTTGAGGGTCGAGGAATAGAACTCGAGCTTGCCCGACGGGGTTGGCCAGCCAACCTTGGTCTCACCGTCCACGACGACGCCTTCGGACTCGGGGGCGGGCCGTTCATGAACTCGATAGATCTCGCGCTCCACTTCTACGGATCCGTACTTGCGCATGAACTCGAGTGGTGTGATCCCCTCCGCCGCGGCTTTGTCGGGCAGACCGGGGACTGAATTGTCGAACATCCAGCCGTAATACTCGTCCATCGATACCGGGCGGCTCGGATCGGTTGGCGACTCGAACCACTTCTTGATGCCGAGGCTTCCATCGGGGTCGACCCGCCAGGACAGATCGATCCAGAACTCGCTCTCTTCCCACACCTCTCCCGGGTTGGCTTCGTATGTGCGATTGAATTCCTTGCCCTCACGCTCGCCGGCGACGCGCAGCACCGGCTGGCGGAATCCCAGCCAGCTGCCGGCATGGGTGGCGTATGAGTGTGTGTCGTGGCGCTCGGAGGCGACGCCCATAGGGAGGATGTAGTCGGCGAACCAGGCGCTCTCCGACCATGTCGGGGTCAACGCAACGTGAAGACCGATTTTCGACTCGTCCGTCAGCACGTCGAGCCATGTGAAGCCGTCGGGATTCGTCCACATTGGGTTGTATACCCGGGTGAAATAGACGTCGACCTTGCCGCGGCCCTCCTTCAGGAAGTGGGGGAGCAGGATCGAGAGCTCGTGGTGAGCTATCGGGTACTCCTTGGGCCACAACATCTCGTTCCACCGGCTGTGGGGCGGTGGCATGTTCCAGTGCTTGGGCTTGAACTTGTCCCAACTATTCGGGGAGACGCCGCCACGGGTGCCTACCGAGCCGGTGAGCACCTGGAGGAACCACAGGCACCGGGCCACCTGCCAGCCGCCTTCGTTGCCAGAGCCCGCCGAACGCCAGTTGTGGGAAGCGAACTTGTTGCCGGCATCGGCGATGCCGCTGGCTACCTTCTCGAGGCGATCGATCGGCACTCCACACTCTTCGGCGGCGAACTCGAGGGTGTAACCGGCGTAGGTCTCCCTGAGGTGCTCTACGAAGCCGTCGACGGTTTTGGGTTTGTCGGGAGCCCTGGCATCGAGGGCTTCCTCCCAGTTGACCCAGCGGCGAATGAACTCGCGGTCGATGGCATCCCACTGCAGCAGCTGATTGGCAAACGCCAGCAACATTGCCGGCTCAGTGCCCGGCCACGGCGACAGCCAGATGTCCGACATCGACGCCGTATTGGACAGGCGGGTATCAATCGTGGCGAGCTGGGCTCCCTTTTGTTTGCCCTCCATGATCCTCTGCGCGTGGGGATTGAAGTAGTGGCCTGTCTCGAGATGAGCCGAGATCAGCAGGATGAACTTGGCGTTGGCGAAGTCGGCCGAAGGTCGGTCATGGCCCATCCAGGTGGCGTAGCCGACCCGAGCGGAGCTGGAGCAGATATTGGTGTGGCTGTTGTGACCATCGACACCCCACGCTTTGAGGGTGCGGTCCATGAACCCGTCCTCGCCGGGGCGGCCCACGTGATACATGATCTCGTCGTGGCGGTCCTCTTTGATCGCCTTGCGCATACGGCGGGCGATCTCTTCGAGCGCGGTGTCCCAGCTGACCTGCTCCCACTTGCCTGATCCCCGCTCGCCGACGCGGCGCATCGGATGGAGGATGCGCTCCGGGTCGTACATCTGGTTGATGGTTGCCGGGCCCTTGGCGCAGTTGCGGCCCCGGGAGCCGGGGTGCGCCGGGTTGCCCTCGAAGCGGCGGACGTCACCGGACTCTTTGTCGACGTAGGCCAGCAGCCCACAAGCAGACTCGCAGTTGAAGCACGTCGTCGGCACCAGCCGGAAGCTGTTCTTCTTCTTGGTGGGCCACGCCTTGGCGTCCCACTCTTCCCAGTTGTCCCACAGTTCAGGGGGAGGGAAGTTGGTCAGCTCCGTACCGGGCATGAGCCGGTCGATGTTGCGTTCGGTATCAGTCACTTCGTTACATCCGTCATGAGAGGGGCACGCTTTGTCCAGCTTTCACGTATGCGTCGTCTGCAAACCAGATGCCGGCCATGGCAGCGAGGCCGGCGATTGCGCCGACGACCTCTAGGTCGGGGTTGCCGGCATAGATGAAGCCGAGAATGACTGGAATCGCAACCCCGACGACCTGGCCACCGATCCACCATTCAGTCTTGTAGGCGCCCTTGGTCAGGTGATGCATCGCTTCCGCGACGTTGCGGGTCGGGTGCCGTGACGTGAGCTCGGCTGCTGCGATTAGGCCAAGAGCTGCCGCCCCACCGATGAGGCACCAGGTTGCAGTGTCGAGTAGTGGCTGGTTGTCGATGCCGACGACAAATGCGATCGACAAGGTGGCACCCCCTCCAGCCGCGAATGCGCCGGCGATCATATGCCACAACAGGATTGGGCTCTGCCATAGATCGCGTGCCTCGGCTTGACCGAAGAGGAAGGCCGTGTAGCCGGCCACAGCAAGGCCGATGACTGCGGCAATCCACATCACGATTTCGAGAAGGTCGCTTCCGCCGCTGGCGCCGAGAATGAACCAGATGCCGAGCACGGCGGCGTATGCGCTCAGGATCCAGGCGCCACGAACGAGCCAAGATCCGGGGTTGCCCTTCGTGAGCAAGAAGAGGAAACGGTCTGGCCGCTTCAGATCCCACACCAGCAATATGCCCGTCACTGCCAGCAGAGTGCCGGCGGCTAACGGCACGCCCCAGCGAGCCCAGCGGCTATCGATCGCTGCCCCTGACAGCAGTGCCAGTGCCATGACGATCGCCAGGCCGGCGGCGATGCCTTTGGTCAGAAAGTAACTCGACACCCGCCATCCCCACGGCATCGGGTGGCGGCTGTTGTAAACAACCCGTGCCGGAGAATCGCGATGCTCGTGAACCACCTTGGGGCCGGGCGCTGCGTTCGGATTCGGCCCCGAGTTGGGGTACGTCGATCCGTTCGAGCGCGGTGTGAGATCAACGGCGAGCCACGAAGCAGCCGGGTCCTGCCAGATGCCACCGTCCCCTGGATCGATGGTCTCGAGAGGGTCGAGGCTCGCTTCGTGAGCGCCCTTATACCAGAGGTTCGGCTTGGTGCCCTGCTCGACCGCCCGCTGGCTCAACTTCTCGCTCGCAACCATTTGGGCGATCCTCGTGGTGGGATCGTCGAGGTCCCCAGCAATGATTGCCTGCTCAGGGCATACCACCACACATGCCGGCTGGAGGCCGACGTCTGTGCGATGTGCGCAGTAGTTGCACTTCTGTGCCGTGTGATCTTCCGGGTCGATATAGAGGGCGTCGTACGGGCAGGCCTGCATACAGCTCTTGCAGCCAATGCAGCGGTCCGTGTCGAAATCGACAATGCCGTCTTCACGCTTGTACAGCGCAGTGGTGGGGCAGATTGTGACGCAAGGGGCGTCGGTGCAGTGGTTACAACGCATCACAGAGAAGAAGCGTTTGGTATCCGGCCAGGCACCCTTTTCGATGTACTTGACCCAGGTCCGGTTTACACCGAGGGGAACATCGTGCTCAGTCTTGCAGGCCACAGTGCAGGCGTGACAGCCGATGCACGTCGTCTGGTCGATGACAAAGCCGTAACGCACGGTGCCTCCTGCCGGAGTTGCGCCGGCTCGCCAATTGTCCGGACAATAAAGAAAGCGCTATGGCGCGTCAATTGGGGCGGCGAGTCAGAGTACCTGTGGACGTGAGCCGATCGAGCTGCGCAGTGGTAAACCGGCGTCTTGCCAAGCTTTGAGCCCGCCTCGCAGGTGATAAACCTGATATCCCTCTTTGGCGAGTTTCCTGGCGGCTCGCCTCGACTGCGTGCCGTTGGCGCAGACTGCGATGATCGTGTCAGCCCTACCGACGCTGTGAACACTGATGCGGCCGGTGGGAACACGATCCGATCCATCGACATGGCCCGCCGCCCACTCATCCTCGGAGCGCACGTCGATCATGTGTGCCCCGCCTTCGAAGATGCGCTTTGCGGTCTCCGGAGCGATTGACTTGAACTTGGCTGTCATAGCTTGATTTTAGGGTGGTCAGGCCCTTCGTGTAATAGGTATTCCGGAATTTGACCACCGAACTAGTCACCTCCGGTTCTGTGCCGGGCGAGCAAGGCGCCTATTGTCCGGACCATTCATGACCGGTTCATCGCTAATAGGAAACCTCGAAGCACCAAGGCGTGGCGACCTCATCGCCGGGCTGAGCGTGGCCATCGTGCTCATCCCGCAATCGCTCGCTTACGCCGAGATCGCCGGCCTGCCGGCATACGTGGGCCTGTACGCGGCCGCTCTTCCCCCGCTGGCCGCCGCGTTCATTGCTTCGTCGCGTTATCTACAGACTGGTCCGGTGGCCATGACGGCGCTGCTCACCTTCGGCGCCCTCAGTGAGATCGCTACCCCCGGCACGTCCGACTACATCGAGCAAGCTGTCGTGTTGGCGCTAATCGTAGGTCTCGCCCGGATTGCCCTCGGCTTGGCGCGCGGCGGCATCGTTGCCTATCTGATGTCGTCGCCCGTGTTGATCGGATTCACAGCGGCGGCGGCGATCCTGATCCTCGCCTCGCAGGTTCCGACCATGGTCGGCGTTGCGCCCGATGGCGGTTCGCTGCTCGGTGATGCGCTGCGTGCGCTTGGGGACGTTGGGGATTGGAACTGGGCCGGAGTCACGATCGGCGTTTTCGCGGCGGCAGTCATCGTTGCCGGCCGAAGAGTCCACAGCCGATTCCCAGGTGTGCTGCTCGCGGTGATTGTGGGAGTTGTGGCCGGCCAGTTGTTCGGAGCGGACGTTTCGATAGTCGGGGATGTTCCGTCTGGCCTGCCCGACTTCCGCTTCACGTTCCCATTCGACAATCTTCTGAGCCTGTTGATTCCCGGTGTGGTCATTGCCCTGGTCGGCTTTGCAGAAGCGGCGTCGATCTCCCGCACCTTCGCTACTCAAGACAGGGAACGGTGGGACCCCAACCGTGAATTCGTCTCGCAAGGCGTCGCCAATGTCGCAGCCGCCGTCTCTGGCGGCTTCCCCGTCGGCGGCTCGTTCTCCCGCTCTTCAGTTGCCCACATTTCCGGGGCGCAAACCCGGTGGGCCGGTGCGATCACGGGGTTGGCTGTCCTCGCGTTCTTGCCCTTCGCAGGAGTGATCAGCGATCTGCCTCGAGCCGTCCTGGCTGCGATCGTCATCGTGGCAGTGGTGCGGCTCATCCGCATCACCGCGATGGTGCGACTCGTCGCCCAGACCTGGGGGCAGGCGTTCGTGGCTTGGGTAACGTTCCTGGCTACGTTGTTGCTCTCGCCGCGGATCGACATCGGAGTGATAATCGGATTGCTGGTTGCGGCGGCAGTTCACTTCCGGCGCGAGACGAAGATTCGTGTGACTGCGACGCTAGAAGGTTCCGCACTTGTCCTCAGCCCCTCCGGTGTGTTGTTCTACGGCTCGGCGCCGCGCCTCGACGAAGTGTTCTCCCAGCAGCTGTCCGACCATCCGGATATCGAACAGGTCATAGTCGATCTCGAGGGTCTCGGTCGCATCGACTACACCGGAGCTTTAGCCCTCAAAGCCTTCATCGACGACGCCGAGCGTGCCGGCCTCGGTGTGTCCGTGCGCGATATCCCCCAGCACGCAGAAGGCACTCTCAATCGGAGCTGGGGTGCTGAATTGACCGAACTCCGCTGGGAAGGCTGAAATCAGAAGAGGTCGGCGTCCGCTTCTTCGCCCGTCCGCGGCGAACGTATGGCGCTGTCGGGAGCAAAGCCGGCCGCCGCCAGCGCGTCTTCGATTTCGGGATGAATGCGGTCTCTACCGGCGAGCCCGAGCAGGCCCGATCGTTCCATGACGGCTCTTACGGGGCCTCGAATGGTCGTCAAGTGCAGGTCGATGCCGGCATCCCTCAGGTGGACCATGACCTCACGTAGTGAGTGATCGGCGGACCCATCCAGTTCCGACACGGCGCTGGCATCGACGATCACCGTGCGCAGATCCTTGCGCGCCGCGACGAGCTCCAGCAAGCGATCACGTAGGAAGTTGGCATTGGCGAAGTACAGAGGCCCGTCGAGCCGCACGATTGCGACCGAGGGGTCCGTCACCGTCCGGTATGCGAGCACATTGCGATAGGTAGTGGTGCCGGAGACTCTGCCGAGCTCAGCGACATGAGGCACCGCGCTCCCGTACACGAACAAACCAAGGCTGACGACAACGCCGGTGAGAAGTCCAATCTCGATACCGAGGATGAGCGTGGCGAGGAACGTAGCCAGCATCGCAATGCCGTCGGTAAGCCGAACGCGATAGATGGTGCGAGCTGCGGTGACGTCCACCAGCGAGGCTACTGCCACGATGATGATTGCCGCCAGGACGGTTTGCGGGATGTCGTGGAAGAGCGGCGTCAAGAACAACACGGAGAGCGCCACGCCTGCCGCGGTGATGATCGAAGCCATTCCGGTGCGAGCGCCGGCTTGGTAGTTGACGGCAGTCCTCGACAGTCCCCCGGCGACGGGGAAGGCCTGGAAAAAGGCAGAGCCGACATTGGCCGCTCCGATCGCGATGAATTCCTGATTGGGACTGATCTCCTGGCGGGTCTTGGCGGCCATGGCCTTGGCGATGCTTATGCCTTCTGTGTAGCCGATCAGTGCCACGGCGAGGGCAGTCGGAACGAGCGACCTGATGGCTGCCCAGGACAGGTCGGGGAGCGCCGGAGCCGGCAACCCTTGGGGAACTTCGCCGATCACCGCAACGCCGGAGCCTGCGAGGTCGAGGGCCCCGACGAGACCGACCGCGATCGCCACGACCACAAGTGGGGTGGGGAACCGTGGCAGCGCGCGCTTGCCTCCAACCAGAGCAGCAGCCGCCGCCGCACCGATGGCGAGCGTTAGTCCGTGGACCGACCCAAGGTGCGTCGCGACTTCGCCAAGGCCTGCGACGAAGGACTCGGGGCGTGGCAGATTCAAGCCGAGGAAGGGACGCAACTGGCTCAAGCCGATGATGAGGGCCGCCGCCGCCATGAAGCCGGTCAGTACCGGGTGGGAGAGAAGGTTGGTGAGACCGCCGAGGCGGAGAATGCCCATTGCCAGTTGAATCACGCCCACCATCAGGGCCAACGTTCCTGCCAACGCAACGTATTTGACGGTGCTGCCGGCGGCGAGCGGAGCCAGTCCGCTGGCAGTGAGCAGAGAGACCACTGCGACCGGCCCAACGGCCATCTGGCCGCTCGTGCCCAGGAATGCGTATACGACGAGAGGAACGATGGATGCATAGAGACCGGCTACAGGGGGAAGGCCCGCCAGCGCGGCATAGGCCATGGACTGGGGCACGAGCATGACGGCGACAACCAAACCTGCCCGGAGGTCGTCGCGAAAGCTCTCGGAGTCGTAGTTCCGCAGCCAATGCGCCGCCCGTATCGCTGCCACGTCAGTCTGCGACGAGCCTCGGCACAACCACCATGTCCTCCGCCTTCCACTCGGCGCGGAAGTGATA
>JAHEJX010000100.1 GCA_024638645.1 Actinomycetes bacterium | reverse complement strand
AGATCCCACAAGTTCTGTTCGTCGTCATCGCGCTCGACGACGATCTCGAAGCGTGCGTCCGCCCCCGTGACGTCCGACCCCCGCATGCGCACGGCGCAGCCGTCTGCGCACGGACTCCTCAACAGAGTCACGTTGGCAGAAGGAATGGGAAGCCCGGCGACGTCCGTCACGCTGCCTGCGACCCTCAGGTCGTCCAGCCGAGGATCGGTTGGGTTACAGCCGCTACAGATCAGTAGCATAAGGCAAGATAGCCAGGCCAAGCGGCCCGGAACCGGGCACCAGGTCGTCGCAGGCGAGCGTCTCATCACGTACTCGTGGGTGGTGGCGATGACAGCTCTGTTCCATACGACGGGCTGTTCTGGAAATGTCCCTCCCGTTCGCACGAGCGATGGGTGTATCCCCGGCCTGCATCATGGGCGGAGCGAGCGACCCACTGCTTCACTGCAACGTCGTCCACCCCGTTCTCTCCGGGGGTGGTCTTGTTGGGCTCGTCAGAGCATCGCGACCTGTGCGTAAGCCTATCCTGCCGTAGGATTTCGTCAGGTCGTCCCGCCGGGGAGTCGCCCGTGTTCGGCCGCCCCACTGATTCGAAATCGGTCTGCCACTTCCCGCGTGCTACCTCAAACTTCGTAAGCGCGGGCTTGCGAGACGCACTTCGCTCCAGCACCCTCAGCAACAACAATGCGGGCATGTCTCTCCGTTGGTACCCCCCCACCCGAGGAGACCGCCATGAGCAGGAGTCGTCGCTCGTCGTTCGTCCCGCGCCCAGCGGGACACACCAGATGGATCGCTGCAGCCTTTGCTGCGGCCCTTCTTCCAGCGCTGGCCGCCGCGCCTGCGTCAGCACAGTCAGAGAACGAGGACGTTCTCGACCTCTCCACAACGTCGGACGAGGCGCAGAGTCACTTCTGGGCGGGAGTCGAGGACTCGCAGAACGTTTTTGCGGTCGGTGCGGTACGGCATCTGGAGCTCGCGGTTGAAGCCGATCCATCCTGGGGCTTGGCCAAAGTCATGTTGGCCTTCGTCGCCCCGGTGTCCAACGATGATCGTCAGGCCATGATGGCCGAGGGCCTGGGGAAGATGTCGGAGGCGACCACCGACGAGTTGTTGCTTGCGACCGCACTCAGAGCCTGGCGGAGCGGCGGGGTCCCGGATGCGTCGCGAATGCTGGCGCTGCTCAGCCGGGTGAACGCCGACGACCCCCATCTCCTCGTCTGGTCGACCCAGATCGCCAACGCCCGAGGTGACCGAACCGACCCGGCGGAGCGGCAGCGCCGGATCATCGAGCGTTTTCCGGACTACGCGCCCCCTCACAACCAGTTGGCCTACGTGCTCTGGGGTCAGGGTGACAAGAACGGGGCGTTGGACGCCGTACGCGACTACCTGAGACTTGCGTCGGATCATCCCAACGCACACGACTCCTATGCCGAGATGCTCCAGTTCGACGGCCAGTACGAGGATGCCTTGAGACACTACGGGCACGCCGTCGCCAGGGACCAGGGCTACGAGGCGGGATACACGGGCACCGCCGAGGTCCACGTGTTGATGGGTGCCTACGAACAGGCGGCTGCACAGATGCTGGCGGCTGCCGAGCAGGCTCCGACGCCGCAAGCCCGGGTGAACCACATGCGAGGCGCTGCCGCGGCCTACATGTTGGACGGTGACCGCTCGCAGGCCATGGCGACGTTGTCGTCCGCGGCTCAGGTGGCGGAAGGCGAAGATCTTGGGGGCCCCGCCAGCTTTTCCCACCTGCAGATGGCCGTGACCGCGGCTCTGATGGGGCGCGATGGTGAGATCGGAGCACACCTGGGTCGGGCCGGTGAGCTTGGACCCCAAAACCCGACCTTCCATGGCATGTCGGCCCTCGCTCACGGCGCGGCGGGTCACGTGGATGCCGCGCGGGAGGCCGCTGGCAACATCCCGGAAGCCGACGCGTTCTGGACCAGCGTGGGTCAGACGGCCATAGCGCTGGCCCTGGTGGAACAGGGTGATACGGACGGGGCGCTCGAAGCACTTGCCTCGACACAGCCGGCCGATCCACTCGCCAACGCGGTGAGAGGGATGTGTCTCGACAAGATGGGGCGCGACGCCGAGGCGGCGGCCGAATTCGCCGACGTGATAAACCTGCGACAGTTCGGTCTGGCGAACCCGTTCATGGGATTCGCGAAGTACCTGGCTGCGAACAACTGAGGCCGCGGGAAAGAAGCCGCCTGACCTGACCGGCTCTCGCCAACGCCAGACCCCCGCCCGATTCATCGGGCGGGGGTCTCGCTACATCTGAAGGTGGGACGATCCGCAAGCTGTCCGTTGGGTAGACAGACGGTGGCAGCATCCTACGGATTGGGACCGGCTGTTCACGTCCCAGGTCGGGACGGCCGGATTCACCTGCGCTCTCGTTGAGCAATACTCGGTGGTCTCGCGGTAAACCCGGTGGATCTTCGATGACGCGCTGGCCGCTCGGCTCAAACGGCCGACCCCCTGAACCCCATTCCTTCCTCGGGGTGTTTTGGTGAGTTCGGCTGAGTTGCTCTGAGTGCTGTAAGGTTCTGCTGTTGTGGGCCTTACGAAGACAGCGAGTTCGGGCCTGTTTTGCTCAGTTCTGCCCCGTGCGGCTGAGTTGGCACACAAAGCGGCACAAAGGAATGACGGTGAGACGGGCCGTTTTCCGGGGGCGGTGGAGAGAGCGGCACACTTCTGAGGTCGAGCCTGGGATTTCGTTAGGGACGCCCTCAGACTGCTCGGCTCCACGCCATCTCGTGCCCGGCTCCCTCTCAATCATTCAGAAGGAACAATGGGTGTGGGAGGGGAGGGGCCTCGCGTGCCTCAAGAAAGCCAACGCCGTCAAGGGCGGGGCACCTGGCCCCGTTCACCTCGGGAACAGGCCGAGAGAGGTGGATTCCGAACTGGCGATCCTGCGAAACTCCGATCTATCATCATCCTGCGCAGAGACCGCGTGACGGGAGGGTCATCGTGTCGGAAGGTTCAGGAGGACCGCCAGGTGGAGCCGGCGAGGCCCCACTGGATCCGCCGGATCAAGTGGCAAGGTCTTCCGGGGAGACTCGGTTGCAGGGTTCTGACAGAACGTCACACCACGGTGGACCAGCGATGCGAACCGAGGTCGGTCCCTACCGAATCCTGGGGCTCCTCGGGCAAGGTGGCATGGGGAATGTCTACCTGGCGGAACAGGCCGAGCCGCTTCGACGGAAGGTCGCTCTCAAGGTAATCCGTCGCGGGCTGGACACAGACGCCTTCGTCCGCCGGTTCGAGACCGAGCGACAGGCGCTCGCCGTCATGGACCACCCGTCCATCGCACGCGTGTTCGACGCGGGGGCCACGGAGGACGGGCGGCCGTACTACGTGATGGAGTTGGTCCAGGGCGTCCCGATCGACGTGTATGTGGACACCAAGCGATTGAGTGTGCGCGAGCGGGTTGCGCTCTTCGTCCAGGTTTGCCGCGCCGTGCAGCACGCACACCAGAAGGGGATCATCCACCGGGATCTGAAACCCTCCAACGTCCTCGTCACGGAGGACGATGGTCGTCCGCTGGCAAAGGTGATCGACTTCGGCATCGCCAAAGCGATGACCCAGGACCACGAGGGCCTGACCCAGGAGGACGATGCGCTGGGCACGCCGGCCTATATGAGCCCGGAGCAGGCCGGAGTCGGTACCGGTGACGTCGACACGCGCACTGACGTCTACGCGCTCGGAGCCATGCTTTACAGCTTGCTCACAGGTCTCCTGCCATTCGAGGCACACCAGCTGAGCCCGTACGCGACGGCCCTGGAAACACTGCGGACCAGAGAGCCAGCGAGGCCGAGTCGGCGCCTACAAACACTGGCCAGCCAAGCCGATCGGGTGGCGCAGACGTTCGGCGTAGGGCTCTCCGCGCTCCGCCGCGAGCTCGAGAGCGAACTGGACTGGATCGTTCTCAAAGCAATGGAGAAGGAGCGTGAAAGACGTTATGCGACGGCGACAGGTCTGGCTCTAGACTTGGAGCGGTTCCTGAACAACGAGCCAGTCCGGGCACGGCCGCCGTCCCGCGCGTATGTCGCAAGGAAGTTCGTGCTGCGGCACCAGGCAGGGGTGGTGGCAGCCACAGCTCTGATGGCTGCGGTGGTGGCCTCCGGGTTCTGGATGGCTGCTCGAACCCGGGAGGCGGGAGAGAGGGCGGCGACCGAGCAGCTACGTGAGTATATGGAGTATCTGCTGCAGGGCAGTGACCCGTCCGAGGGACCTGGGGCAGAGGCGTCTTTGATCGAGACGGCTGCGTGGGCGGTTGATCAATGGGCGGAGCGCACACCCAGAGATGCACGGGTTGAGGCAGCACTTCGTCTTGCGGTTGCCGGTCCACTGCTGAGGGAACGAAACCTCGACGCGTTTCAGAAGCACCTGGACAGGGCAGACCACCTCGCCCGCGAAGTCCACGGGGACGAGAGCGTCCATCTCGCATCCATACTCAGGTTGCGGGCCGAAATGGAGCAAGAGCGGAACGACCTCGATTCTGCCGCAGCCCATATCAGTTTGGCCGTGGAGCTTCTAGACGGCGCTTCCGATCGAGCCGAGCTTGCCCCGGACGTGGCTCAGGACGTGCTCACAACGGCGGCAAACGTATACATGAGGCAGGGAGAGTGGGAGCGTGCCCAGGAGCATCTCCTGCGCTCGCTCGAGACCGCGGACTCCGCCGCCGCCACCGAGACATGGAACGTCATCGGGCGCCTACGGGAGGAGCAAGCCGACTTCGAGGGCGCTCGGGTGGCGTACGAACGGGCACTCGAACTCCTTCGCTCCCTTCCGGAGGCTGACACAGCACGCTTCGTCTCATTTGAAGCTCTGCTACTGAACAACTTGTCGGCCGTGCATTCCTCACTCGGCAGTGACACACTTGCAGCCGAGCTCGGTGCGGAGGCACTCGCGGCCAGGCGACGTCAGTTTGGTGCCGACAGTCCGCGCATTTCGAGATTCGTACTGAATCAAGCCAATCGCCTGAAGGAGATTGGTGAAATCGAGCAGGCAACCGTCCTCTATGAGGAGGCGTTGGAGCTGCATCGGGCCCTGTACGGGCCGGAGCATCGAGAATACGCCTGGGCGGGGAGTTCCGTCGGGAGCTTCCTCGCGACTCATACCGACCGCCAAGGCGAGGGCGTGTCGCTCACCACAAGAGCACTCGCCATCATTGCTGCCGATCCTTGGCCCCCGGGAGAGGCATGGGTCGGGGCAATGATGCGCGTGTTCCACGGACAGGCGCTGATAGCTCTGGGTCGCGACCGGGAGGCTGAATCACACCTTGAAGAGGGACTCTCGGTCTATCGGGACCTCCGCCCCGGCGACGTACGGCGCATCAACGAATACCGGAGCATACTTGCCGACTTATTCGACCGTATGGGGCAGGGACAGCGGGCCACGGAGATTCGTACGCTCATAGACGAGACCCCTGAACCGGGAAGCGGCTAGAGGCTCCGGCAACGCGGATCGCTCTGCTAACTGGCCTCCCAAGTGTAGGGCTCGCGACCCTGTACGGACGCGGGGAGAGTCTGGCGAAAAGGGGAGCTGACCGGGGACCCGCAAGTTACGACTGCGAGCCCCCTGGCCACGGGCGGAAGGGCCTACAACCCCGGGTTCTTGACCAGACGGGGGGCCAGCGCGTCGGACGTATCCGCGGTTCCGAGCTCCCCGGAGGAGTTGTGGCCCCAGCAGTACGCTCGCCCATCTCCCGTCACCGCACAGGTGTGCTTCCTTCCCACGCTAAGTCCGGCAAACGGCGCGGGGTTCGCCACGGGGGCCGGCACCTTTACGAACTTGCCGGGCCGGGAAACGCCATCGCCGATTTCCCCGTCCGATCCTTCCCCCCAGCAGTACGCTTGGCCGGCGGTAGACAAACCGCAGGCGTGGAACATCCCGATCTCGATGCTCTCCCACTGGATCCCGTCATTGAGGCCCTGCCAGGTGGGAAGGAAGAACACGTCCAAAGGAACGTCGCCAATGCCTAGCCGACCGCCGGTCGCCCATCCGAGGCAGAACCGATCACTGGCGTCGCCGATCACACATGTGGTGCCGAGACCGACCGACACGGCCTCGACATCCCAGGTCGTATGTGCAGGGTAGTCGACAGACGCGGAGGGTCCCCCGATAGCCGTCTGAGCCCTGTCATTGCCGCCCCAGCAGGCAAGCCTTCGAGTACCACCGTCGTCAAACGTCGCGCAGGTGTGCGGGTCATTGTCCTTGCTCACGGCGACGCTCTTGACCCGCTCGAGAGGGAACGGCCCCTGGAGCGCGGACCCGCTCGGGTAGCCGAACCACTGACTCACCCGTGTCGGGACGTCGATCCTTGCCTGGGCCGGATCGATGCCGAGCTGTGAGACATTGTTCTGGCCCCAGCAGTAGAGATGCTCGGTTGTGGTGATGCCACACGTGTAAAAGAGCCCGGCCTGTATGGAGGACCATGTCACGGACCCCGAGGAAGGATCAGGCACGCGGGTCGGCACCTCCGCGATATCGCCCGGCAACCCTCCCCAACAATAGGCCTCGCCGGCAGGCGTCAGGGCACAGGTGTGTTTCGCGCCCGCGCTGATCGACGTGTACTGCCTGCCCCCCGCGACCGGTGCTGGTAGCAGGCTCCGGTGGAAAGCGTCTTTGACCCCGTCCCCCAGTTGTCCGACCCCACCCGTGCCCCAACAGAACGCCCGTCCATTCGTGTCCAACGCGCACGTGTGTGCGGCCCCGAGCCCGCCCGCGGTGATCATGGCCCACGCTCCGGAGAACGGGGGCGTCTCCACCGTCACGCTCGCAGAGCCGGAGAGCCCACTCGCCGTCGCTTGGACGTTCGCGCTCCCGTCGGACACCCCGGTCACCAGGCCGGACGCGCTCACCCGCGCCACGGACTCGTCACCGGATGTCCAGGTGATCCCGGAGGACTGCGTGCTCCCGTCGGAGAACGTCGCGGTCGCGGAGAACTGACGGGTCTCGCCGACCGCCATCCGGGCCGTCACGGGCTGCACGGTGACAGCCACGACCCGAGGAGGCTCGTGAATCGTCGGTCCCGTGGGGCTCTCTCCGTTTCCGTCGCAGGCGGCCATGAAGATCCCCACGACTGCGAAGAGCCAAGTGGAAGCCCGAGCGACGCTTTCCTCAATCTTCTCCCGGTGCGTGCCCTGTCGGGTGCGTGGAACAGCGGGACGCATTTGTGAAGGTTGTTGCCAGTGCATTCGCCACCTCCGTCGGGTGTTGAGATCGCCTTACGCATGCAAGCTGGTCTACTTCCATCACTCCCCGGTCAACAGGCGCTCAAGGGAGCGCTGCTTGAGTCAAGTGGGGATCATCCCAGGCCCGAAGATCTCATCTTGGTTGCGGCGGTTGGCACTGACAACCGTTCAAATCCCGGTTGCAGCCGGCCGAGTCTGCTTCCTAGACTGCCATCCAGAGCGACCTTCTGGGGAATGGGGGTGCCGCAGCGAGCCGGCAGTCCTCGCTACATCAGGGCGCCAGCGTAAAGGAGCGAACAGCATGGCCAAGATCTACCTCACGCAGGTCTCAGGCGATGAGGAAGGTGCACGTGTATCCCTTGAGTCGCCCCTCGAGATAGGACGCACGACCGGCCAACTTCAGTACTCGGACGACCCATTCATGTCTGGGAAGCACGCACGCGTGCACAGGGTTCGTGGACAGCTGACCCTCGAAGACCTGGGGTCCACGAACGGTACATTCATTCGTGTGCGCGGGGAGATGGAGCTTCGTCCCGGCGACACGGTGAGGATCGGCTCTCAGCTCTTTCGCTTCATGGTTTGACGCATGAGATCGGCCGCCGCTCCACTCCTGTTGGTTCGCACTCTGGGAGAGCTCCAGGTGCTCCGCGATGGCGTGCCTGTGGACGACCTGAATTCCCGGCCCTTGCTTCAAGCACTGACGTGCTACCTGGCCGTAGAACGGTCCGTTTCCCGGGACCGGCTCCTGAGCCTGTTTTGGGAGGGTAGGGACCCCGACAAGGCACGGCACTCCCTGAGCCAGGCCCTGTACATGCTTCGAAAGCGATTGGGTGATCATTGGCTCGAGACCGACACCCGGGGCGTTAGAGTGAATGAATACCTGTGGTCGGATCTGGTCGACTTCGATCGCGAGCTCGAACGAGGCGATCCGGCAGCCGCGCTTGCGAGGGTGGGTGGTCCATTTCTTCAAGGCTTCACGAGTGACTCTCCGACCTTCGAACATTGGGCATCGGGGCGCCGCGCGTTGGTCGACCGGGCTCTCCGTCACGCGTACCGGAGGGTTACCGAGACGTCGATCGCGGAAGGCGACTTATCTGCCGCTCTCACCACGGTGCGGAACTGGATTCAGCGAGATCCCGCCGACGACGAGGCCAATCACAAGCTGATCGAGATCCTGGCATTGAGCGGTGACCGCTCTGGGGCTCTTCGTCAGTACGAGCTCTACCGCCGAGCGCTGGCGGAGGACGACCTCACTCCGCTCGATCAGACCGAGGATCTAGTGGGCGAAATCCGAAAGGGGAGCCTTGATGTGAGCGGGGGGGGAGAGCCATCCACCGACTCGGGCGTCGGTTCGATGACCTCCAATGACAGGAAATCCGCGATGCATGAGGTCGCTGGCGCAAAGGCAGCCTCCGCGGAACCCGCTTCGACCGACGTCTTCCCAGCTCCCCTTGAACTCACGACCCGGATCTGGAGCGGATCCGCATCCGCGGGTCCCCGGCTGATTCGCATCGTCGAAGGGGGTGAGGAGGCAGAGGCTTATCCCCTACACGGGCGGCGCACGGTGGTCGGGCGTGCGGAAGGCGACCTGCTCTTTCCCGATGACGTCCGTCTCGAGAACGGGCATGCTTCCTTTCTTGTGCGGTCCACAGGGCCGGACGATTCGCGGAGTGACCGTTACATCGTGCGGGATGAGGGCTCTGAGGGCGGAGTCTACGTCGAGATCCGGGGATCATGGCCCCTTAGGTCGGGGGACATGTTCGCCGTGGGCCAGCAACTGTTTCGCGTGGACGTGGAAGAGGACGAGTCTTGAGGTCCGTAGGGGTGCGAGCGCGGATTCAAACATCTAGCCGTCACGAGCACGTGAGGGTGTGGACGATCCGATCCTGATCGCCCCGATAGGCCGCCCACTCCTCGTGAGAGGCGGGCACCGTCTGTTCGACCCACTTCTTGCGGAATGCGGCGGTCAATTCCTGTGCGTCAGTCATGCATTTCAGTCGGCGCTTGGCGTTCGACCTTCGGTGCCAGCCCCACAGTAGAAACGCCGCGGACGAAACGCCGTAGCCCACGAGCGCATCAGCCCGCTCGATATCGGAAGAGGAGCCACCCACTGCGTTCCGGTGCTCGGAAATACCTATCGCCGCGAAGCCGGCGGCCGCGTACCAGAGCCAACTGCCGACTCGGCCGTCTCTTCTGGCGGCTCCCGTGTACGCCGCTCGTGATGCATCTGCATACGTGATGAAGCTCTCGTGGTCCCACCGTATGCGGTCCGGAAGGGGGAGGGCCGCCACCGGCAGCGGCGTCCAGCCGGGGCTCACCAGGGCGAGGGGCTTCGGATTCCCGCTGGCACAACCGGATGCCAGGGCCATGATCAGGGTCGGGAGGCAAAGCTGAGGTACTCGGTTCATCGGTCTGGCCTGTGTGTCGGGTTCGCGAGTTCGTGGCTTCACTCGATCAAAACCTGAATACAGACCTTCAACCGTCGTTCAGCTGCGCGTCACCTGGGGAAGGGGAGTCTCAACTGATCGTGAAGGCGTTCTCAGCGAGGGACGTCGACGCGGCGGGTTCCGCGAGCGCCAGTTGCGACCCACTGACTTCTGCTCCGTTGCGTTGAGTTCGGCTGAGCTCCCACCCCCGAGCGGGGCGGCCTCCGCCTCATCGCGCGGCGCTGACCGTCGTGTCGGATGGAACGCTACCGCCGAGGCAGGCCCCATTCATTCCTAGGGGTGTTTCGGTGAGTTCGGCTGAGTTCGTCTGAGTGTTGTAACGTTGTGCTGCGTCAGGTCTTACGAAGACGCTGAGTTCGGGCCTGTTTCGCTCAGCTCGGCCCTGTGCGGCTCAGTTGGCATACAAAGCGGCACACAGAAATGGCGGTGAGACGGGCCGTTTTCCGGGGGCGGTGGAGAGAGCGGCACACTTCTGAGTGGCACGCGCTCGGTGGCCGAGCTTCGCCTGCCCGGGAACTCGACCGATGGTCTGCAGGACGATCCGCGCTTCCAGGAGATGCTGTCGCAGATGGGTTTCGCAGGGTAGAACGGGGCGTGCCGCGGGCCGTCAGTCCAGTCGGTCGGCGCCGACTCTCTCCTGGACCACTTTTGGTGGCTCTCGAGAGCGATTCCGCCAACGTGTCCGGTCGGGCCATCGAACCGACGAGGGAGCGCGGCTCGACGAACCGGGGGGACTTGCAGCGCCGCCGTCGTTGGGCGCCTAATACGGCATCGCTGGGAGTGAGCGCTGGCCTTTGGGGGCGTAGAACATGATTGTCACAGAGCCTAGAACATTGCTGATGAGAAGGATCACACCCTGTCTCCGGCTGGCCGGTATCGCAGCCGTCCTAGTGCTTCACGGCGTCGATGCCTCCGCGCAGGTCCCGACCGAAGCCGAAGCACGACTCCGGGCGATCTACGAGCGTGGGGAATTCAATCCCCGATCGTTTCGAGCCACCTGGCTCCCGGACGGCTCGGGCTACACCATGTTGGAGCCGGCGCCCGGGACGGATGCACGAGAACTGGTACGTTATGATGCCGCCAGCGGCGAACGCACAGTGCTGGCCTCACAGTCGCAACTCGTTCCTCAGGGGGCGACGGACCCCCTGGCCATTGCAGACTACGCCCCGATGCCGGACAACGACCGGCTGTTGCTGCAGACGAGTAGGCGCGAGGCGGGAAGCCCGGTAACCGACTACTGGATCCTGGATCGGAATGCAGGGACGCTTCGCAGAGTGGTTGCTGGCGTTGCTGGTGGTGCCGTGGACAACAGCGTCTCGCCCGACGGGCAGCGCTTTCTGTACGCCGACGAGGGGAATCTGTATGTCCACCAACTCGGCTCCGACCGGGCGATTCCTCTCACGACGGACGGGGCCGTTGGCTCGGTTTCGAACGGTCGTGCGGTGTGGAGCCCCGATGGGAGGCGAATTGCCTACGTACAGTCGGACGTGTCTGACGTCCGGTTGCGGGCAATGCTCGTTCCGGGCGATCCATCGTATCGGGGGTTCACAGAAGCCCGCTTTGCCAGGGTAGGCGAGACGATCGCGACTTTGCGTATCGGGATCGTCGATGCCCAGGGAGGGGAGCCGCAGTGGCTCTCGATTCCCGCCCCAGCCGAGGGATTCTACCTCGGACAGGTCGACTGGGCTGCGAATTCACATGAATTGCTGGCGGAATGGTTGAGCCGCGGCCGGGATAAGCGTGAGTTCCTCATCGCCGACGTCCGCACCGGTGCCGTCACGCGCATATACGATGAATCCGATCCCGCGTGGGTTGTCGCCAGCTACCGACTGAATAGCGGCGTGGAGTGGATCCGCGGCGGCCGCGCGTTCGTATTGCTGAGCGAAAAGGACGGCTGGCGCCATGCCTATGTCGTCTCGCGCGACGGCGAGGAGCAGACTCTCCTGACGCCCGGCGCGAGCGACATCATTGAACGTGGGATGGTAGATGAAGCGGGAGGTCTATTCTACTACTTCGCATCCCCCGACAATGCGACCCAGCGGTACCTCTATCGCGTGCGGCTGGACGGCACCGGAGAGCCCGAACGTGTTACCCCCACGGACCAACCCGGCACGCACGATTACGATTTCTCCCCAGACGCCAGATGGGCGTTCCACACCTACTCGACGTTCGACACGCCCCCGGTTACTGAACTGGTACAGCTGCCGGAGCACCGGGTCGTGCGCCACCTCGAAGACAATGACGAGCTGCGCAAGAGAGCGGAGTCCTTGATCTCAGCACCGACCGAGTTTCTCCAACTCGAAATCGGCGGCGGCGTTGTGCTGGACGCGTGGATGATCAAGCCCCGGGACTTCGATCCGTCCCGGAGCTATCCCGTCTTCGTGTATCAGTACACGGAGCCGCACGCACAAGACGTGTTGGACTTGTGGGGCCGCGGCCACGCCCACTTCCACCGCGTGGTCGCCGACCTCGGGTATCTCGTGGTGTGCATGGACACCCGTGGCACGCCGGCACCCAAAGGTGCTGCGTGGCGGCGGGCGGTGTTCGGTAGCCTTGGCCCGCTATCCACCGAGGAGCAAGCGGCGGGTCTGCAGGAGCTGGCCCGCACCCGGCCGTACGTCGATCTGTCCCGGGTCGGTATCTGGGGTTGGAGCGGCGGTGGCTCGAACACGCTCAACGCCATGTTCCGAAAGCCGGATGTCTACCACTTGGGAATTGCCGTGGCTCCCAAGCCGCAGCCGCATCTCTACAATGCGTGGTTCCAGGAGATCTACATGCGGACCCCCGAGCAAAACCCTGAGGGATACCGCAGGTCCGCTCCGATCAACTTCGCGGAAGGTCTGAAAGGGGACCTGCTGATCATCCACGGCACGGGGGAGACCAACACCCACCTCGAGATCACGGAAGGGCTGGTGGATCGCCTGATCGAGTTGGGCAAGTCATTCGATTACATGGCCTATCCCAACCGCAACCACGGTCTCCGAGAGGGGGAGGG
>JAHEJX010000099.1 GCA_024638645.1 Actinomycetes bacterium | reverse complement strand
GTTGTCAACCTTGACCAAGATCTGCGGCGCTGCCGTCACATAGGCGACATGGTGCACGATCCCTGGTTGTTGCTTCGCCTTCATAGACCACCCGTATCGTCGCAGCTGCTTGCGGACACGGCCTAGGGTCGAAGGTCCGTCGGTGGATCGCCGACCCGCACCATCCGATACCCAGCTCGGGCCAACAAAGCCGGGATCGCGCGAGCGGCAGCCCGATTCACCTTGCGGACGTCCTCGCCGCCCTCGAGACCCTCGAGTTGGTCCCATGGCACTAGATAGGGATCGGTATGAGCGTCGCGATCTGGCGGTCCAAGCCGCCAGCCGGCCGCTTTTCGCTCGGCGACGAAGCGATTGTGCTCGAGAACCGCCAGAGTATCGATTTCCGCATCGGCAAGCTGCGCTTCCGGAGCCTCCCAATCCGCCAGCGGTACCAGGCCACAGCCGATTGACCTGAGCTTGTCGCCCAGACTCGCCGCCTGGGCGCGGCTCGACTCCCGATATGCCTCGGACAGGTCCCGCCACTCGACTAGTGACGCATGGGCGGGGTCGACGGGTTGCTGTCGACGCTCCTCCAGAAACGTCGTGTGTACGAGTCGCGCCAGTTTCTCGACGATGCCTGCCTGCAACAGATCGGTTCCCAGCAGGCGGTCAAACACCAGGAACGGTTCGATGTTCGACTTCCCGTCGGGTCCGTCGGCCAACATGCCGGCCAAACCCGACCACGCCCCGAGGGAGACGACCACCGGAACCGGTTTGATCCGGTCCGCCACATCGAGCGTGACGGCAATTGCGGTGCTGTCGTCATCCATGCCGACGACCACCACACCACACTGGGCCAGCTTCTCGATCGACTCCGGCTCGAGCGGTTCGGGCGGCCCCGGCACGACCTCGATGGCGGCGCTCCGCTCCAGGTGAGGATATCGGCGCCCAATTGTCCGAGGCAGCTCGGCGGGCCCTGCCAACACGATGCCGATCGGATCTTCCGACCGAAATCGGCGGAGCCGGCTCGCCTCCGATATGACGGCGGCAGCCACGTCGTTGTCTCCGATAACGCCGATGCGAGCGGGCCGGTCCTCGACAAGGAACGCAGCGTGCTCGTCCAGAATGATTGCCGCCGCCTCTTCCGCGACATTGAAGAACTCGAGGCGAAGACCGTCCCCACCCGTCGCGGCCAGAGCCTTGCCCCTCAGCATCAGACAGAGCCGGGGATCTCTGACATGAGCGAGGCACACCAGGGAGCCGTCGCTTTGGTAACCGACGATGCGTGAAACCGTCATGGCCACCTCAGCGTTGGTTTCGTCGCCTCCGGCCAACACGACGACATGACTTGCCTGTGCCACTTGGGCTTCGGCCAATACGGACGGCTGGCCGGCGTCACCGAAGACGAGCGGGACTCGAAGCCGGCGCATCGCAGCGGCAGTCTCGTCATCGGCGGCATCCGACAGGGCCACCACCGAGTGGCCCTGATCGACCAAACGCTCGACTAAAGCCATTCCGAGCCAGCCGAGGCCAATGACCACTACGTGCCCGTGGCTGCGGCGGAGTCGCCATTGGTCGATTTGCTCGCGAAACACCCCAAGCAGGGTCCTTCCCAAGGCGTAGGCGGTGGCGACAGGCGCCATGAAGCGGGCGACTTCCAGCGCGAGCGGCGGGGACGGGCCGGCAGCGCCCCCAGAATTCACAGTGAACAGCTGGAGCGACAGGTACGCGTAGTCCAGAACCGATTGGCTATCACCAAGGGCACTGGCGAATCCGGCGTACCCGAGTATGAATGCAGTGACCGCCATCAGCGTGAGCAATGGCCATCCCAGAAACCGGCGCAACCTCCCCGGCTTGCTCAGATCTAGTGCCATCGGTCTCTCCAATCTCTGCCTCCAGGCTAGATAGACCGAAGCGAGGGTCGATCGGCCCTGGGAGGGCTGGACCTGTTCTGCATAGCATGACCAGAAGCAGCGCGGAGGAACGTTGTACGAACCCGGCAGCCGCGAATGGCTGGAGAGCCAGGTAGCCGAGTACACGCGGCTCCACACTTCATTCGAGCGTCTCGGCTCGGAACTGGAGCGGATACTGGGGATTGCCGCCAAACAACATGCTCCCCTGTCGATTATCCAGACTCGGGCCAAGAAGATCCCTTCCTTCGCCGAGAAGTGCCTCCGCAAAGCGGCCAGGTACACGATGCCTGCCCACGAGCTGACAGACCTCTGCGGAGGTCGCCTGATCGCGCGGACTGCGTCTGAGCTCCGTGCGGTCAGTCGTTTCGTCGAGGAACACTTCGAAGTTGATTGGGAGAACAGTTCCGACGTATCGGAGCGGCTCGGCTGGGCCGAGTTCGGCTACCGGTCGATCCACTACATCGTTTCGCTGCAGCCTGAAGATGATCTGGCGGAAGCCGACGGGGAGCTCTACGGATTCGTGTGCGAAGAGCCTCGGTGTCCCGGTGTTGGCGCCTTCCACCCGCTCAAAGCGGAGATCCAGGTTCGCACCCTCGCCGAGCACGCTTGGGCCGACTTCGCCCACGACATCACATACAAGGGTGCTTTCACTCTGCCCGATCGCTGGCTCCGCGAAGTGGCCTTGATGGCTGCCGATCTCGAGGACGTGGATCGCACCGTCGAACGCATCGAGGATGGGCTGCGCACCTACGCCGCGTCGTACGGCGCCTATCTAGAACCCGATGCGCTGGAGGCGGAGATCGCCACCCTCGAAACGGTGCTCGAGTACGACCCGGACAACGCCCGGCTTGCCTGGCGGATCGGCAAGCTGGCCATGACGGCCGGCGACTGGGACCGTGCAGTTCGCACGATGGACCCGTTCGTGAATGCGGACAAACTAGAGGACACCGACCAACCGTTGCTCCGGGATCTCGGGGTGTCGCTGGGTAAACACGGTGACATCGAGCGGGGACGCCGCTATCTGGAGGTCGCTGCCGAGCAGGACCCCACCGACAGCGACGCTATCGCTTCGTTGGCCGGTACCTGGCGGGGCAAGGACGATGCCAAAGCTCGCGACCTTTACCTGCATGCGTTTGAGGTGGATCCGACCGACTACTACCCGCTGCTCAACTATGTCGACTGTGAGATCGAGCGGACCGGAAGTATCGAAGTGCTCGACGTACTAGGGCCCATGGCAGCCGCTGCCATTGCCCGGTGCCGCGCCCACATAGACGTGGGGATGAACATGCCATGGTCACTTTCCTCATTGGCCAAGTTCAACCTGCTGCTCGGCGATCCCCACGGTGCGCTCGATTGGTACGCGCTTGCCGTCCGGTCAACTGCGGCCGGGTCAATGCTCCCGTCGCTGGATCGGACCCGGGTCGTGGCCGATCAAATCGAAGGTCACGAGTGGGTCGATCGGCTGCTCGTGTTGGCACGAGCTGTCTTGGCCGCAGACGAGTCGGCCCGGACCGATGTCGAGGCAATGGCAACTCCCGGAGTCCCCCCAATCGGGGGCCCCGTCCTGATCGTCGCCGGGGGAACCGATCCTGAACGTGCCGTGCAGATCGAGGGCTTTCGCCCGATCCTCGCCGAAGCGCTGGCGGGTTTCCGCGGCACCGTGATCTCCGGCGGGACGGGCCACGGTGTATGCGGCTTGGTGGCGGAACTCGGCGCAGCGGCCGGTGATCGAATCCAGACCGTCGGATACGTCCCCGCGTCGCTCCCGGAAGTGTCCCCGGCCGATCCTCGCTACGACGACACTCGTCGGACGCACGGTGTGGGCTTCAGTCCTTTGGAGCCGCTCCAGTACTGGCTCGACCTCGTGGCGTCTGGCATCGATCCCAGCGAGGTTGTCATGCTCGGCTTCGGCGGAGGCGATATCGCCGCCGCCGAGTACCGAATCGCCCTCGCGCTTGGCGCCCGGGTTGGCATCATTGCCGGCAGCGGCCGGGCGGCATCACGGCTGCTGGCTGACCCCCGATGGACTTCTGCCGCAGGTCTGGTTTCCCTACCCGCCGACCCCCATACCGCTCGGGCGTTTGCGGCCCCGGCCAAGGCGACGCTGGATGAGGCTGGCCGGGACGCATTGGCACGGCTATTGCACCGCGCTTATCGGGAAGAGATCGCCACCGCGCCGGCCGAAGACCCAGCACTGCGGCCCTGGGAGGAGCTCCCCGAGGACCTGAAACAAAGCAATCGCAGCCAGGTGGATGCCATCGTCGACAAGGTGACTGCAGTCGGGCATTCGGTACGGGCCTCGGACGGCGCCGTCGCTCCCTTCGCCTTCACCGATGAGGAAGTGGAGCATCTGGCCGAGATGGAACACGGGAGGTGGACGGCCGACCGCCTCAGCGCCGGTTGGCGTTGGGGTCCGGACAAGGACATCGACGGCAAGGTCAGTCCGTATCTGGTGCCGTGGAGCCAGGTGCCCGAAAGAATCCGCAAGTACGACCGTGAGTTCGTGGAGAGAATCCCACGGCTATTGGCAAGCGTGGGCCTCGAGATCGTCCGGGACGACTGATCGGGGGTTTGGATCGAGAGGTCGGGGCAGGCCCGACGGAGGTGTCATCATGAGCGAATCGGACGTTGTCTCGTTTTATCCAGAGGGCCTACTCCACAAGTTCGGGTTCGGCGACGGCGACATGCTTGTCGACTTCATCCTGGACAACGAACTCGATGTGGACTTCCACGACCTGCTCATCGCGGCGGTAGAGAAGCTCGTACTGCCGCGGCTCGACCAGAAGGTGGAGACGTACACGATCCAAGCAACGCTCCACAATCCGATCCGCGCTCAGACGATCGAAGGCGAGGAGGCAGACCGGTTCTCCGTTCTGACGCCTGACGTCATCGAGGTTGAGGCAGCAGATCTAATTCGTGTCGCTGCCACCTTGGAGCGGATCGATCTTAACGAGTGAGCATTCCAGTCGAAGCTGTCGACGGCTCAAGAGTTCGATGGCCTCGCGGCTTGTACCAGTTTTGCGACGAGAGGGCTTTCGGCATCGATGCTGATAGCCGACCAGTCGAACTCCATAGAGAAGTCGTCGGAGAGAGCGGTCAGGACGTTCTCGCGCCATAGCTCCAGAGTCATCAATACACCGCCGCGCAGGTCACCGTCCAAGGCTCCCTGAGCCAGCATGTCCTCGAGACCGTCCGACCAGAACCGATCGGTGCTCGAGGCAATAATGGTGACGATCTCGCGGGTCTCCTCATCGAGGCCGATCAGCAGCTTGGGGCCGCTGGTGCGCAGCGCTTCGTGAAAGCTGGGCCAGTCATATGGGTCGCCCACGAGATCCCTCAGGTTTGTCGATAGCTCTCTCAGCATTGTGCCACGCAGTCGAGAAACCAAGCTGATCGGGTTTGAGACATCCAGTTGAGAGCGGAATCTCCTCCCCACGGTACATCCAGGGCGCGACCATCCACTCACGGTCCATATGCCGCGTCCCAGACCTTGAGGGTGTCGACGTTGCTCGCAATTTGCCATCTGGGCTTGCCGCACAGTCACCGAGCAACCCCGGGTGGGCGAGAGCAGGCTCTTGCTCGACTCCGGTCGCCGGATCCCACAGCCGGATCGTCCCACCATCGGTCGAGAACGCGATCCAGCTCCCGTCCGGACTCACCGCGCAACTCGAAGCCTGGGAGCTCCGGTCAGCTGCCACGACCACGGGGCGGAGCCGGGTCGACTGCGCTCCTCGCGTTCAGCTGAGAGCCGGGTATCAATCTCACTCCATTGAAGTGTGTTGTGGACTTGCTGCCAGACGAGGTCCGGCCGATCAGCGAGCACGTGGGATTCGTGGTCAAGTGCCCCCCGACCGAGCGGATCGCCGCCTCGACGGTTTCCTGAGCGCTCACGCGCGCTCTCCCACAACAAAGGGGTTGACCTTGAGCGGCCCGCCGCAGTCAGGGTCTGTCAGAGGACATGCGAATTGCTCGTCGCCTCGGTACTCCTCCTTCCACGGGAGCATCCGGTTGCAGTGAGGGCAGCGGATCTCGAGACCATTGCCGAGGTCGACGGCGGTGACGATGATGCGGCGCCGGGGGTCGTCGCCCTGGCCGCCCATAACCCGCAGGGCATGGTCGTAATCGTCGCGCAGCTGATACACCCCGGTGTAGAGCTTGGTGGGCTTGCCGGCGGCGTCGATCTGGTCGACGATCCCCACCTCCGCCACCTTGCGTTCCATGAAGCGGAAGTCCGTGAGCACTTCCTCGACGGCGTCCCAGTTCTCGGCTTCGGTTAGGTGGTAGGGCAGCTCGCTCAATCCGCGGAGATCCTGGTCGGGCCACGTGCCATCCCCCGCGGGATCGACCTTCGACCGGAAGTACTCGGCCAGGTTGGTATGGAGCTCGGTGCCGGGACCGTCCTCCACGAACGACTCCCGTGCCACTTCACCGAATTGGCGGTGATAGAAGGTCAAGACCGTGGCGCTCTCGGTAGCCCTCTCGGTCAGGTATGGCTCTAGGTCGGCGTACAGCCGTGCCCACAGCACAACAGGGATGCGCTGTTCGCCTTCGGCCACTTCTGGGAGGTCTTGCCCGGTTCGAGCCGTCTCGGCCTTGAGCCAGTCCTTCACGGCGGCGTCATCGGACAGGACCGACAGCAGCTCGTCTTCGGCGAGTCCATATCGAGACGCCGCCAAGTACCCGAGTGCTCGCGAGACCAGCACCTCACCGTGGTTCTCCGGGTTGTCGAGGCGATTGAACAGGTTGGCTTTGATGACGCCGGGGATGTCGTTTTCCAGGTCGCCGTCTTCGTTCGACCGCCATAGCCGGGCCTCCTCGAACGCCAGCTTGAGGTAAAGCGGCAGGCCCTTGTTTTGGAATGAGTCGAGGATCTTGTCCTTCTGCGGGTTCTGGAGTTCGCGGTCCACAGCAGCGAGCCAGGTGTCGAGCAGCTCTCTGGCGTCACGTTCTGGCATCGGGCTGACTTCGACGAAGTCGGCTTCGGGGCGTTTTGCCCGCAACGTTTCGAGGGTGTCCTCGGGGAGAGTGGAGACAACCACTGCGACATGGTCCGGGAGCTCCCCCGGCAACCATGTCAGCGTGCGCGCCGGGTCGGTCCTGCCGAGTTGGTCGACGGCGTCCAAGAAGATGGTGAGGGGCTGCTCGGCGGTGGCCAACTCGAGTCGCTTGGGGAGCTCTTGAACCAACTCACGGAAGTCGGCGGGAACCTCAGACTCGTCTCCGTAGAGCGAACCGATGTAGCGGCACAGGTCGGCGATCAGCGACCGACCCTCCGATGAGGAGGCGGTCGCACCCACGAAACGGAGCACTTGCTGACCGAGATCGCCGGCCGCGTCGAGGGCGGCCTTGGCCATCAGCGCCGACTTCCCCGACCCGGATTCGCCGTGCACCACCAGCAACCCGCCGGGCCGGCTGCCGAGGTATGCGGCGATCGCTTCAAGTGGTTCGTCCCGGCCAACGAAGACGGCGGCGCGTTCCCGCCCGAACCGGTCGTGGGCCTCGTTCTCGATCTGGAGTGGCGTCCGGCCCTCACCCTCAGCGAATCGTTGTTCGATCACTGCACTGAGACGCTCCAGCACATCCGCACACAGCTGGTCGATGTGATCCGATGTGGCGTGCCCGGGGAGCCGGGCGAAGATCTCCTCGTCGGCGGCGCCATCGGGAAGCCGCTCGCAGTGCTTGTCGGCCACCGCGATGAGTTCATCTCGAGTCTGATCCTGGCGCTCATATGAGGACCACGAGGCCGAGTAGTCGACCACGTTGGCGCCGCCGACTCGGTCGGCCAGTCGTGCTTTGAGGTCGTTGAGCCGCTCCGTGGCGTCGCTGTCCGGCTCGTACTCCGCCCATCCCGCTTCGTCCGGGTCAACGAGCCTGAGATCTTCGAAGCTCTTGGACGTTTCATCGTGCGGCAAGCCGCCGATGGATCGCAAGAAGCAATACACGTGGTCGGCGGCGTCTTCTACCGCCAGGGCTCCCGCTTGGATCTCCTGCTCGGTAGCCGAAGCCAGGTACTTGACCTTGTCCTCGTCCGAGAACCCGAGCTCGACCACTGCGGTGCGCAGGATTCTGCCAAGCTCCCGTTCGGCTTTGCTCCAGGCACGCCAGCCTTCCTCTGAGTCCCCATGCGGACCGGCCTTGGCCCGCGGTTTCAAGTAGTAGACGGTCTTGTAGACCTCATCGCCTTTCCAGTACTTGGCGTTGTCATCCCGCAAGTACCACTCGTCGAGGAGCTGCTGCTCGTTCGCAGCAACGTGGTCGCGGATCTGGTCGCGCTCGTCCGCGGAAATCGTGGCCGGCAGCGGCCGCCACCCGTACCGATCTCCCAGCAACACCAGGAAGTTGGGCTTGTCGGTCTTCTGGCAGCGTTCGATCTCGCCCAGGCACAGCGGCATGGTCTTCTGGTCGAGCCCAGCTTCGGTACTCACCCCCCAGCGGAGATCGATCACCTGGAAGCGGGCGCCGTTGCTGTTGCACAACTCCCGAAGCTCAGGGAAGACCCTCCGGTGGAGGGCGTTGCGCTCCTCCTGAAGGTCCGAGAACGTCGATGAAATGAACAAACGGAACGTGCGGCTCATCAAACACTCCCGCCCAAGGTGGCCTCAGCGGCGAGCGGCAAGGACCTAGCGGCGATAACGGCGACTCCTGCAGCCCACAGACAGCAGGGGACGTCCTTCCCCCTGGACTGCGTCGTCGCTTCGCGATCTGGGCCACGGTGCGCCATGTGACTCTCCGGTCGGCGCCCTTCGCTGAACCTATCAATCTCCCTTTGCCATCGGTAGGGACTAACGGCCTGCAAGCCAGACGCCAAGAAGGCGAGAGTCGGTTGCGGGTCACATCGGTACCGACCGACGTATCGACGACTCGGCAACCTCGAATCGCCGGAACCCTCTCGTGCTCAGTAGGCAGATTGATGACGAGCTGGCCGCAGTACGGAGCTGGGAGTGGATCAGCGGCCGATCGCTTCCCCGCACGTCTCGTTCTTTCCGGATGGACTGCTTCACGCTGCACAATCCGATCGGCGCCGCAACGATCGACGGTGAGGAACCCAGCATCGATTCGATCCTGACGCCCAACGTGGTCGGAGTCTCGGTAGACGACATCATTGGGCTGGGCAGGGACCTTCCAGCTTTGCCCGACGACGCTCGTTGATCAGCTTGAGGCGAACATTCAGTAATGGGTCAGACTCCAGCTGCAACGGTGCATCGAAACACGAGTGAGCGGTCAGCCAACGCCGCTGGTGAGGCCCGAGCGATGCGAGCACTCGAAACCCACTTGAGCCCAATTGCTATCTGCACCGCACAATCCACAGGCCCGAGGTGCGAAGCAACTCGAACCCACTTGGAAAGCGAAGCTCGCCAGCTCCGCCACCACATTGCGCTACGTCTCACCGGTGTCACGCCCCGAGCCCATTGCGGGATGCGACGTGCGGAACTCACGCCACGAACTCACCTGCTTCAGCTCTCCTGCCTTGCGTTTCTGGAAGTACTCCCGCATTTCCGGGATGGTTGCGATCACGAAGGCGGCGTTGATCGCCACGGCATAGATGACCTCGGCCGTCGTGCCTTGCCAGAGGAACCATGGGATCAAGAGGAACTGGCCAAGCGTGTAGGCGAAGAACATGTCGCGCAACACCACAAGACCGACGAACATCCCGACCAGTGTCGTGACAGGGATCGCCACCCAGTCAACGGCCGCCAGTCCGCCGTATAACGGTGACTGACCCCTGCCGCCATGCCAGCGGTAGTGGATCGGCCAGTTGTGACCGACGATGGCCATCACTGCGACGACGAGGTGGTAGGAATCGTCTGGCCACAGGAGACGCACGACCAGCACGGGCGCAAACGCCTTCAGCATGTCGCCGAGGCCGACCACGATGCCCCACTTCGGGCCCGTACGAGCGCCAACCGCAGTGGCGCTGACACCACGGTATTCGATCGTGGCGCCTCCGATCAGCTCCATCGTCGTGGAACTGATGTCTTCGTCCGGTATGACGCGACCCGCAACAATGCGCGCAAACGACACAGCACCAACGAAATACCCCGCTGCCCCAAGCAGGACCGCCAACCCGATGTTCATGCCGAACCCCTCATGATGACCCGATAGCTCGTCGCCTCATGACACGTCGCCACCGTAGTCCTCCGCAACGGTGGGCCGAAAGAGACCTGGTGCAGCTGTGGGCCCGAGACGGCGCACCTGACTCTCGGCACGGATGGGGCGTTCCACAACGGTCCCAACCGCGTGGCAGCAGTTCGCAAGGCGAACTGCCAGCCCACCAATTGCGGCCCGGCAAAAGCCGGGCCTCGAGAAGTGGGCGTTGACGGATTCGAACCGCCGACTTCTTCCTTGTAAGGGAAGATCAGGGGGTTTCGGGTGTCCTGATCGCGGTTGGTAGATCTGCCGGAATCCCTTGTGACTCAACGGGTTTCGAGGCTCATGGCCTCGCGTTGGTGTGCAGCAGTTTTCATCGTTTCGCGGACCACGCGCGGACCAGGCGTGGTCCAAACCCGGCTGCCGATGGTCGCGTCACCTCTGTGTGCTTCGCCCTCTCGTTGGTTTCGCAGTCGATCGTCGGTACTTGTCATCCCAGCACCAGCTCACAGAATCGCTCGACAGCCACGACGGCGTCGGCAGCTATGACCGTTGACGTTCATCACACCACCGATCTTCGCCCTCAGCTCGCGCACTTCGAGATCGCGCGCCGCAAAACCCGTCCCCCGAAGATTGGCGGCGCCCAGCCGTTCACATCCATCGAACACGAGCGTCGACCCGTCGGGTTGGTCGTCGAGGTCTGCCAGCAACTCGAACTTGACTATTGCCGGCGATTCCAGCCCCTCGGCAACCCACCGCCACACGTGCTCATCGTCAGGCACAAAGTCGGCATTGCGGAGCGCTCGCTCGAGCCTCGCCGCGCTGATCGATCCACCGGCTATCTCTAAGTCGACCTGCACATCTACGTCCGTGGTCCCGGCGTGCCGGTAGGAGCTAGCGGAACAGAGGAGTTCGGGAACGAGGCCACCAAGTACCACGAACTCGGGGCGCTCCCCGTAGTGATGCACGATCCGAACAAGGGCGGTCTCCGCCGCGACGCGAGCTACCCGAGAGCGCGGAACCTCATCGATCATGGACTGTCTCCCTCAGATGTTCCGCCGCCTCTTCGCCGCGCACACCTGATCTGCGCAGGTCGGCCACCAACCGCGGCCAGGGAGCTACCCGCAAACCACCGGCCACGGTTGCCAGTTGGCGCGTCGTGGCGGTGGGGAACGGCGCCAGACGCAACCGCCCCCCTTCAAT
Organism: Actinomycetes bacterium; assembly: GCA_024638645.1. Classification (GTDB taxonomy): domain Bacteria; phylum Actinomycetota; class Acidimicrobiia; order Spongiisociales; family UBA5794; genus JAHEJX01. The sequence goes on along the minus strand of JAHEJX010000099.1, from coordinate 1,520 downwards.
CGGGCTCAAGCCAACCTCAGCGGCTACCAGCTCCAGCTCGGGAATCCCGTCGGCGTCGACATACACCTCGGCGGCTCCTATCGAAGTGACGAGCGGAGCGACGACTGCGGCTGCCACGAGACCAGTCGCTACCCAGGCCACGCCGGCGGCGTCCCATCGACGCCCAACCGCAACGACACCATCGATGGGGTCCCGCCACACGACACCGACAGCCACGCTTTGCTGGGAGCCGATGTCGTGAGCCGCGGCGACATAGGCATCGAGCAGGGCATCGGCATCGACAACTCGGCGAGCCGAACGGCGCCCTCGTTCGGCGTCGGCTTCCAGCAGACCGAGATCCGTCAGCGAGCGGAGTGCTTTGGTGCACGCACCAACCGAGAGCAAGGTCGCTTCATGGGTCGCCGAGACCGTCGGCTTGACCCCGACCAAGACCGCCTCGGCGACCCCCAGAACGGTCGATGTCCAGCCGGGCGATGCTCTGTCGTCGATCCTGGCGCGGCTACCAGTTCTCGACACCACCAGAGAGCCGATCGCGATCTCGGCTGCACCGGTCGTCTCGACCCACCCGATCCCAGCCTCGGTGAGGGCCAGTCGGGAACCCGGTGGCAGTCGCTCAGCGACCAGCACCTGAGGCGGATCCACCCGAGCCAAGATCTCCTCGATCGTGCTCAGCCACGCATTGCGAACCCATGTGACGCGCAACGGTGTCCCGCTGATCACGACCCGGAAGTCGGAACTCGAATCACTGTGCTCGCGGGCAATCTCCAAGTCGACCGACTTGGGTAGCACACTTCGGAGCGCCGCATCGACACGACGCACGTCGGGGTTGGTAGATCTAACCCTCATGGAGAGAGTATACCTCACGATATCGTGATCTATATATTAATCGTGACTGTTTCTGTTTGCTGTCACCCCACCATGACGTCGCAGCCATCACACCCGACATGTGGGAAGCGCAGACGTAACACGGATCTGTAACCGACGGACGCGACTAAGCGAACCGGTGCTCCCCCGCGAGATTAGAAACCGTCAAGCGGACTACAACCGAAACCTGTCGAGACTTGCCACGGTACGTGGCACCCGTTCGGCGCGACGCCCGCCCGCCGACGTGCCGTTCTCGGACGAGTAGGAGAAGTGATCGTTATTGCGCGAGAACTGGGTGATCTGCGCCTCTCATCGTTGTCTCCTCTGTTTCGAGGCGGGTCGGCTTACTGCTTGGCCAGCTGCGTGATCCTCGTTCGATTCATCCAAAGGTGGACGAACATGATGAGGATGCTGAGGAACCCGGTGACGGTGTGGAGGGCGCTCAGGGCTGGCGCTTCGGACCACTCGAGCCAGAGAGGAAATCCCGTTGCGATGCAGACGCCGGCGAGCGATCCGAGGATTGCGTTGAGCACGCCGAGGTTGAAATCTGGGTCCTTTCGTCTGCGATTCCAAACACGCCTTATCCACCCGAGACTCCCAGCGAGGTGGACCGCGATGATTGGCACCAGAACGATTCCGACCCATGAGTGGAGGGC
>JAHEJX010000025.1 GCA_024638645.1 Actinomycetes bacterium | reverse complement strand
CCTGGTTGGGGTGATAGAAGATGCTGTGGCTCGCACCTTCCAGAACGTCGGGCCTTTCGTTGCGAAGGGCAGCCAGCCTCTTCGCTACGGCTCCAAAGATCGGTAGAGAGGCTGTTCCATGGGAGAAACGAAGGGTGACAGGGCAGTCTGCAACGGAGCTTGGGTCAAAGCTCTCCTTGGTCAGTGGAAGATCCCCACGTATCAGCGACTCTGCGTTTGCTGCGGTGCGACGGACGAACCATTCCTTGCCGGCCGGCGGTGTGAATAGAGAAGTCAGGTCATCAACGGATCGCACTGCTTCCCGTCCGAGGGCGTCGGTCGCTCCCTGCCAGTCGTCAGGATTCGACCTGAGATAATCGTTCACGGCATCTTCGATACGACGTCGGAGCCCTTCACCACCTGCTGCCATGCCGAAGATCCCCGGTTCGAAGGAAAGGACCGCCTTGAGCGGGTCTGGATGGCGGATGGCCAGCCGCAGCGCAACGATGCCCCCAGCGCTGGCCCCCAGAACCAAGACCTCTCTCAACTCGAGGCTCGCGATCAAGGCGGCGGCATCGTCCGCGTGCTGAGTCGAGTCGGACGGCCAATTGGCACGGTCGCTTCGCCCAGTTCCCCGTCGGTCGTAGGTGACGACGGTATTGAACATTGCGAGTCGTTCTGCGATCCCCTGATATACCTCGGCGTCCTCGTCGGCTGCTCCGATGAGGAACACTGGTGCTCCCGACCCGCGGACCTCCGTATGTATGCGCGCGCCTTCAACATCAATCCGTTTGACGGTTGGCTCGGGCGCACCGGGCAGCGCATCAGGGTTCATATCAGAAGATGTGTCCACTCTTGCGACTCTATGCGTTCGCCGAGACGTACTCGCAACAGCTCAGATCAACGGGTACGAGCGATTACACATCCATCGCCGAAGCACGCCGAACGGCACTTCGGCGTGCGACTAGATCTTCCCCAGTGCTTGATTCAGGTCGGCGATGAGATCTCGCGAGTCTTCCAGCCCACATGACAGCCTCACCAGCCCATCCGTGATGCCGACGCGCGCCCTTTCCTCAGCAGGGATGGCGGCGTGGGTCATCGTGACAGGGTGGGTGGCCAAGGATTCGACAGATCCGAGGTTCTCGGCAAGGGTCCACAGCTCCAGTGACTCCATAAGCGCCTTGCCGGCAGCTGCGCCGCCCTGGACCTCGAACCACAACATCGCGCCGAAGCCGCTCGCTTGGCTCTTGGCAAGATCGTGCTGCGGGAATGAAGCCAGGCCGGGGTAGGCAACCTTGACCACCTTGTCGTGCGCTTCCAGGAACTCGGCGATGGCCATGGCGTTGGCCGACTGATGGTCCATTCGCACCGACAGTGTCTTCGTCCCTTGCATCGTCAGCCAGGCCACCATCGGCGACATGATCGTGCCCGTCGAGTTCTGGATGAAGCGCACCCGTTCGGCGTGCTCCTGGTCGGCCAACACCACTGCGCCGCCCACCGTGGCGTTGTGGCCGTCAAAGTACTTCGTCGTGGAATGGACCGACATATCGGCGCCCAGCTCCAGAACCTGCTGGTAGTAAGGCGTCAAGAACGTGTTGTCGACGGCGTGGGGAATGCCGCGCTGCCTCGCGATGTCGGACACTGCCCGCACATCGGTGAGCTTGAGTGTCGGGTTCGCAGGTGTCTCGGTCAGGATCAGCTGCGTGTTGGGGCGGATAGCGGCCTCGACAGCTTCGGAGTCTGAGGTGTCGACAAAAGAGAACTCCACGCCGAATCGGGTGTAGACCGTCGTCGATAGACGATAAGTGCCTCCATACGCCACATCTGATATCACGGCGTGGGCGCCGGCGTCCAGAAAGGCCATGAAGATGGCGTTGATCGCGGCCATTCCTGTCGAGAACGCAGGAGCGTCCACTCCGCCTTCGAGCGCCGCCAGCTTGTTCTCGAGAGCGCGCACCGTCGGATTGCCCGACCGGCTGTATGTGAAACCCTTCTCCATGTAGCGGTCCACCGAAGGCTGCACAAACGTCGTCGACTGGTGGATCGGGGTGAGGATGGCACCGGTGGTCGGGTCCGGCTCTACGCCGTCATGGATCTGTTTGGTGCGGAAGTGCATTTCATTCCTCTTCATATATCTCGGTATCGCCCAAGATAACCGTCCAGAAGTCCATTCCATTCGCCGTTGTTATAGGCAAGATTCGAGGAGAGGCCGCCGCCGCCGGCCAGGAGAAGCAAGAACTGTGAACACGTCGCGTCCAATTGCCATTCTCGCCGGGCTCCTCGCTTTGGCTGTATCGGCCTGCGCACCTGCAGTTCCCGATCTCAATGCACCGATCGGCGACTCCGCAGCAAGTGCCGCGGGGACTCCCACGTCAACGACGGTTGCCGCCGCCAACCCGACGACAACGACGACGCCGCCGACCACAACCAGCTCCACCAGCAGCCCTCCTCCAACTAGCACGACGACGACGACCACTTCGGTGGTGCCAGTAGGCCCCGTCGAGCAAACCGTGGGAGCGTGGAGCCTGGCTCCCGAAGTCCGCGATGAGAGCGGCACTCAGTTTGACGCCACAGTTACCGCCCCCAGCCTTGACGGAGACGTAGACGCCGCGCTCCAAGCACGCGTGGACAGTCTCGTCGATGGCCATATCGAGTCTCAGATCGGCGCCACTCTCGCTTTGTGGCGTTCCATCGAGGGCCAGGGAGACCGTGATCTGACCGGAAGCACACTGACACTCGAGTACGAGGTTGCCGGGTTTGTCGAGTCCCTGATCTCTTTCCGGTTCTTCTCCGACGAGCAAGTGGCAGGGTCGGGCGGTGCCAAGCGCCAGGCGATGACTCTCATGATCGATCTCGTCGACGGGGTGGCGGTTGGTCTGGACGACGTCGTCCTGGGCGGCGAGGGTCGGGCGCAAATGCTGCCGCTCGTCCAAGGTGGCCTGCTCGCCGGCTACTTCGGGGGCGACGAGGATGCGTTCTCGCTCTGGGCCGGGAATCTGACGGCAGCAGACATCGACGATGCCGCGCTGTCCGATCAGGGCATCGAGATCTGGTTCGACGAGCTCGAAGTCGGGCCCCCGGATATCGGCACGCCGGTCGTTCTACTTGCCTTCGAAGCCCTCGAAGGAATCATCGACCCAGCGGGTCCGGCGGCTGCCTTCCTGGCCGGCTAGCCGTCCGCCACCACTACGGCCGGCTTGATGGTGTATATGAGCGGGATCGAGAGCACAGTCACAACGCCCTTGAAGGCGATGTTGATGTAGATGATCTCCCACACGATCGACCCGGGGACGGTTCCGGCAAACGCAATGAGTGCAAATAGCACCGAGTCGACCGGCAGCGCCGCCGTATTGGAAACCAAGACGCGGCCCCACTGTTTGTCTGAGCCGAAACGCTTGACCCAGGCCGAGTAGACCTCGGTGTCGAGGAGCTCGCCGATGACTTCAGCCACGATCGAGGCGAGGACGATGCGCCACACCGGCCCCAAGACATCGGCGAATAGCTCCGAGGTCACTCCGGAGCCGGCAACGAGAGGCAATTCGCTAACCAGCCAGAACAGTCCAGCCATGAAGAGGTTCACAATTGCCGCGGTGACGATGAGAGCGCGGGCGACTCTCTTGCCGGCAGCTTTGTGAATCAGATCTCGCAGCGTGAAGGTGATCGGGTATATGAAGGTGCCACCGTCGATCGCCTTCCCGAAGATATCGACGATTCGCAGGCTTGCTACATCGGCAAGCACCTGCGCCGCCACATAGCTCGCGGCCAGCAGGGCGACGACAATCGCAGCGCGGCTCGAGAGAGCGGTGGTCGAGGTGGACATCGGTCGGAGTATGGGGGTTCACGACTCGTGGACCAAGCCCAAATTCTGCCTACCGGCAGTGCTGCAAGTCCCAGGAAGGCCACTGACTATTCTCGGGAGCGAGGTACCTTGCCCACGTGCGAATACTGCTGGGAGCTTCCCTCATCTCACTTATGCTCATCGGTTGTTCCGATGGCGGACCGGTCGCTGAGGCTGCGCCAGCGTCGAGTCCTCCAGTCGTTGTATCGGCGCCAGAGCCGACCGTCACTGCACCTCCCTCCACAGCGTTGAGCACGACGAGTTCGACGACGACTTCCCCAACCACTTCCACAACCACTTCCACAACTCTCTCGCCTCATGCCCGCCCCAACTGGCTTGGCACCAGGGTCCTGGATGAGCGTCCGGATGGCTTTGGAGTGGTGCAGCCAACGCCTCCAGATTTGGTCGACCGCTCCTTTGCGACGCCCCAGTTACTCCCGGCGCCGGTCTCGGGAGGCTTCGAGGCGACCATCAGGCCGATTCCGGACGATGTGCTCGCCAGGTCATCGTGGAATGAATCGTGCCCGGTGCGGGTCGAAGACCTCGCCTACCTCACTCTCGTCCACCACGGTTTCGACGGCCGGGTACACACGGGTGAGATGATCGTGAACGGGCTGGTTGCGAGCGACGTCGTATCCGTATTCGAGCGCCTGTTCGTCGCCGGGTTCCCCATTGAGGAGATGCGTGTGACTCGTGCCGATGAGATTGATGCGCCTCCGACAGGCGATGGCAACGTCACGGGATCGTTTGCTTGCCGAGACGCGGTGAACACGGGCAATTGGTCACAGCATGCCTATGGACTTGCTATCGACATCAATCCGTTCCACAACCCGTATATCAAAGGTGACCTTGTGATTCCGGAGCTTGCCTCCTACTACGTCGATCGGGAGCTAGCGCTGCCGGGGATGGTCGAGGCGAGCGTTGTTGTCGAGGCGTTCGCGGATATCGGTTGGCGTTGGGGTGGCAACTGGAGGACGTTGAAGGACTGGATGCACTTCTCAGTGAGTGGCACCTAGCGAAGCTACCGTCCCGTTATGGCGACGATCGCTCTTGCCCTGGCCCTCCTGGCGGCTCTGCTCCACGCCACTTGGAACTTCATCCTCAAGGAGAGTGCCGATCGTCTGGCGACGGTCGTTGCCATCGCCTTTTTGGGGTTCGTCCTCTACGCCCCGTGGATATATGTGATCGAGGGCTTTCCTGCTTCGGTTGGATGGCACCTGACCCTATCGAGCGTCGTCCACGTTCTCTATTTCGCAGCGCTGGCCGCGGCCTATGGTCACACCGACTTCTCCGTTGCGTACCCGGTCGCGCGAGGTGCCGCGCCGGCCCTTGTTGCTGTCGGCGGGTGGATCTTTCTCGGCGATCGGCTCGGTGCCGACCAGATTGGCGCAATCGCGTTGATCGTCGCCGCCATTGTGTGGATCTCGTGGAGCCCACGGCGGTCAATCGACCGTACGGGAGTGCGCTGGGCGCTTCTCACCGGCGTCGCGATTTCGGTGTACACGGTCATCGATGCGGCAGCTGTTCGCAGCAGCGGCGGGGCCCTCTCGTATTCAGTGAGCCTCGCTGGAATCAGCGGCCTGGGATTGGCTTGGCTTGCGTTGCGGAACCGAGATCTCGCCGGTCTACTTGCTCCGGTTAGGCAGCGTCCGGTTGCAGTGACTGTGGCGGCCGCACTCAATATCGGGGCTTACGCACTCGTCCTGTTCGCCGCCACAAGAGCCCCTGTGGCGCTGGTCTCGGCGGTTAGAGAGACATCGGTGGTGTTTGGCGCTCTGGCCGGAGTTCTGTTGCTCAACGAGCCGTTTGGGCGGCGTCGCCTCGCCGGGGCGGCGGCGGTTGCGGTCGGCATCATCAGCCTCGGGCTCATCTGAGTACTGTCGCCTCCGGAGGTTGCGAATTGCCGCTCGATATCAGCGCGTTGCGGGCAGAGACGCCGGGATGCGATTACGTCACCCATCTCAACAACGCGGGGGCTTCGCTGCAGCCGATCCAGGTCGCTGATGCCGTCAAGTCCTACCTGGAAGAAGAACTGCTTCGCGGCGGTTACGAGACGGCCGATGCACGGCGGCAGGATATCGAGGACTTCTATCCGGCCGTGGCCGGCTTGATCGGTGCCGATGCGGACGAGATCGGCTTTCTCGACAGCGCTACGCGAGCGTGGCAGCTGATCTTCTACTCATTGGAGCTGGCCGCAGGCGATCAGGTGCTCACCACGACAACGGAGTATCACTCCAACTTCCTCGCCTACCTCCACCTCGCGCAGCGCAGCGGAATAGACATCGTTGTGGCCCCCGATGCGCCGACCGGAGAAGTCGACGTTGCGGCGCTTGCCGACCTGATCACGCCGCACACCAGATTGATTTCGCTGAATCATGTCCCCACCAACGTCGGCCTCGTCAACCCGGCGGCACAGGTCGGAGCGGTTGCAGCTCACGCCGGCGTGCCATTCCTGCTCGACGCTTGCCAGTCTGTGGGCCAGTTGCCGATCAACGTCCGTGAGATCGGATGCGATTTCCTTACTGCGACGGGGCGCAAATTCATGCGCGGCCCTCGCGGCACGGGTTTCCTTTACGTGGCCAGGGAGCGAATCGAGTCGATACATCCGGTCGTCCTAGACGGTCACAGTGCGGCCTGGACATCTCGCCACGAGTATGAGCTGCGGCCAAATGGACGCCGGTTCGAAGTCTGGGAACAGAACCTCGCCGCCAAAGCCGGCCTCGCCGTGGCTGCCCGGTATGCCACAAGAGTGGGCCCTGCCGAAACATGGGACCGGATCCGCGAGTTGGCCACGGCGCTGCGCGGAATGCTCAATGGCGTATCCGGCGTCACGACACGAGACCGTGGCACAAACCAGTGCGGGATCGTCACTTTCACGGTGCAGGGCTTGCCGAGCAGCGAGGTGAGTCGGACCCTCCGGGCCCGGCGCATAAACACATCTTCCGCAACAACGGCGTCGGCACGCGTCGACATGGAAGACCGCGGCCTCGACTCTGTCGTGCGCGCCTCCGTCCACTATTTCAACACCACCAACGAGCTCGAAAAGCTCGTTGCGGCAGTGGCGGAGATCGCGACCGGTTAACCGACCGGGAAGGGCAGTCCGGCCCGGAACGCCCGTAACACGTCGTTGCTCTCGGGATCGATTCTGACGACAAACGACACACTGTCGATCGTCTCGATGCGGCCCGGCAAGGTCATTGCCTCGAGATCAGAAGATTCAAGGCTGAGGGCGGCTCTGCCCAACTCGACGAGCACTCCGACCGAAAGCGATTCGTCTGCCATGATCTGCTCGGCAACTGTCGCCGCGAAACTCGGCAGGTTGAGGGCGTTTCTGGTCGAAGTGGCCTGGTCGAAGAGTGCCAAGAGCACGTTCTGCTGACGGCGGGTGCGAGCGATGTCGTTGTCGCCGATCTTCGTCCAACCGTCGTCGGTCAATTCCTCGTATCGCCGAGACCGTGCAAAGGCCAATGCCGTGGCGCCGTTGAGGCGCTGCACACCGGATTGGGTTATCTCGAGACCCGACTTGAGGTCGCGGGCCGGTCGCTTGAACTCCATTTCAATGCCGCCGAGAGCGTCGACCACGTTGGCAAAGCCTGCAAAATCGATCTCGACGTAGTTGTTGATATCGACCTCGAGATTCTCGATCACGGTCTGTACGAGAAGGTCGGGGCCGCCCAAGGAGTGGGCCGCATTGATCTTGTTGAATCCTTGTCCCGGGATATTGACTCTGAGGTCACGGGGGAGGCTGAGGATCTGGGCGCGGTCGCCAGGGATGAAGTGCACCAGCATGATCACGTCGGTGCGAGTGCCCCCGAACTTGCCGAAGTTGCCCTCGAAGTCATCGGGGAGGTTCTCGCGGCTGTCCGTGCCGACGATGAGGATGTTGCGGGGACCGTCGACGTCGACCAGCGATACCAGTTCGTCTTCTGGAATCCGCTCGATCTTGGAAGAAGTCCACCAAGCCAGTCCGACCGCCACGAAGACGGCGAGGACGCCAAGCGAGAGGGCACCGAGAATGATTTTGCGCCAGGGGCTTCGGCGCGGCGGCGCAGAGGGTGTTGTCATCGTGGGATAACTCCATGAGGGGTCGGAACGGCCGGAATGGTACAGGCGCTCGGGAGTTACGGAGTGACAAAAGACTCGAACTTCGTATTTGGTTAGTACTGCTTAAGACGATGTTTAGGTCTCGTCCGTCACGCAGCCTTCCGAAGCCGTCTTGACCGTCATCGCGTACCGGAACAGCGTGCCTTTGGACGCCTTCAACGGCGGCTCTGACCATGCAGCGCGTCGAGTTGCGAGATCGTCGTCCGTGAGTTCGACGTGGATGCTGCGGCTGGTGGCATCAATGGTCAGTGTGTCTCCGTTTTCCAGCAATGCAATTGCTCCGCCTGCCTGCGCCTCAGGAGTGATGTGGCCCACGATGAAGCCGTGTGAGCCTCCTGAGAAGCGGCCATCTGTGATGAGAGCAACCTCGTTGCCGAGGCCGGCGCCCATGATCGCCGAGGTTGGCGTGAGCATTTCGGGCATTCCGGGACCACCCCGCGGCCCGACGTAGCGAATGACGACCACATCCCCCGGCCCTATTTCATGGCGTTCGAGAGCGTGGATCATGTCCTCTTCGCTGTCGAAGACCTTGGCGGTGCCCGTGAACTTCAGGCCCTCCTTACCGGTGATCTTCGCGACCGCCCCTTGGGGGGCAACGTTGCCACGCAGGATCGCTATGTGGCCCGTTTCCTTGATGGGTTGTTCCCACGGCTGCACGACGCTCTGGCCCTCCTCAAGACCCGGGAGGTCGACGAGGTTCTCTGCCATGGTCTTTCCGGTCACGGTGAGGCAATCGCCCTCGATCACCCCATGGCCGAGCAGCATTTTCAGCACAGCCGGAGTCCCCCCAACATTGTGGAGATCTTCCATCACGAACCGGCCGCTCGGCTTGAGGTCGGCGAGGAATGGGATGCGGTCGCTCGTAGCCTGGAAATCGTCGATCGCCAGATCGACGTCAGCAGCCCTCGCCATGGCGATCAGGTGAAGGACGGCGTTCGTCGACCCGCCAAGCGCCATTGTTATCACCATGGCGTTTTCGAAGGCTTCCCTTGTCATGATGTCCAGGGGCTTTATGTCGCGCTCGAGGAGGTTGTGGACGGCTGCGCCTGCGGCCAAGCACTCGGCATGTTTCTCTTGGCTCGTCGCCGGGTTGGAGGAGCTGTAAGGGAGGCTCATGCCGAGCGCCTCGATGGCAGATGCCATTGTGTTGGCGGTGTACATGCCACCGCAGGCACCTTCACCGGGGCAGGCGTGGCGGACAACGTCGCGGCGCTGTTGGTCGTCGATGCGGTCGGCAATGAACTCGCCGTATGACTGGAAAGCCGACACGATGTCGATCGGTGTGCCGGCCGCGTCGACACCCGGCTTGATCGTGCCTCCGTAGACCATCAGAGCAGGGCGGTTGACTCTGGCCATTCCCATGATCGAGCCGGGCATATTCTTGTCGCAGCCGGGAATCGAGATGTTGGCGTCATACCACTGGGCGCCCATGACCGTTTCGATGGAGTCTGCAATCAGGTCACGGCTCTGCAGCGAGAATCGCATGCCAGGAGTGCCCATGGAGATGCCGTCGGACACGCCGATGGTGTTGAATCGCATGCCCACCATGCCGGCGGCGACAACGCCTTCCTTGACCGTGGCGGCGAGCCGGTCGAGATGCATGTTGCACGTGTTGCCCTCGTACCACATGGAGGCGATTCCCACCTGGGCCTTGTCCATGTCTGCAGCCGTGAGCCCTGTTCCGTACAGCATGGCCTGCGAAGCACCCTGAACGGCCTCTTGAGTTATGCGCGAGGAGAACTTGTTGAGGTTGGCCATGGGGGTGGATGTTAGGTGCCGAGTTGGTATCCAGTAGCCCGTATCCAGTATCCAGTACGCGGTCGGGATACCGGATATTGGATACCGGATACCTCGAGGTCGGGCCCACAGCGATCGGCTGGGACTTTCCGCGGCTCAGTTATGCTCCCAACCCATGAAGCTATCCATCGAATACTGCGCCGCTTGAGGCTATACCGACCGTGCAGTTGGCATGGTCTCGAAATTGCTCGACGAGTTCGAGCACAAGATCGACGACATCAAACTGATTCCCAGCCGCGGCGGGGCTTTTGAGGTCATGGCAAACGAGGACCTCATCTATTCCAAGTTGGCCACCGGGGAACACGCGGAGTACGAGGATGTAGCCGGTCCGCTGCGCGACAAGCTCGCCGCCGCTTAGATCCACGACCTGTCACAGGTCGCCATTACCCTCCCGATCGTGAAAAACGGAGCTAACGCCGCCGTCCTCGTAACCGACCTCTTGGCCGGCGACGGCCCATCAGAAAAGGTTGCGGAGGACTTCATCGCGACGCGTTGCACATTGTGCGAGCGCCACGATCTCGACGACATGCGCTTCCACAACGCCGGGTATCTCTGCAACCGGTGTAGCGCAGGTTGCTAGTCGATCCAGGTCCTCACCGTGGAGTCGACCTCAACCAGCACCCCGCCGACGAACGTGGCGTGGACACGTGTCTGGCGCAACTCCTGAGGTGTCGCCTCGATCGGATCTGTGTCGACGACGATGAAGTCGGCCGGCGATCCCACGGCAAGTGGCTCTGCCTCGCCGAGAGCCTTGGCGGCCGCTGTCGTGTACGCGGCCAGCGCTTCTTCGGCCGTCAACGCTTCTTCGAGTACCAGTCCAGCGCGGTCCCTGCATAGCGCCATTGCTTCCCACGGGTCTGGCGACTCAACGGGGGAGTCCGAACCGCCGACGACCAGGGCCCCCGCCTCGAGCAGCGAGCGGAACGCGTAAGTGCGGCGCAGGCGGTCAGACCCGACCCGCGCCTCTATCCAGTCGGTTTCAGAACCGAGGAACGCCGGCTGAACCGACGCTACAACCCCGAGTTTCCCCATCCGCTCGATATCCGCTGCGGTGAGTACCGATGCATGTTCAACCCGCAGTCGGTGACCCTCGACGCCTTCTTTGACGAGGTGCTCGAATACGTCGAGAACTCTCGATCCGGCGGCGTCTCCTATGGCGTGGATGGCCACGGCCCGACCCGCCTCAACAGAAACGTGAGCCATATTGACGTCGGCGTCATTCAGCCGCATCGTTCCCGTTCCATGGTGGTCGCAGAACGGCTCAAACATCGCCGCGGTATGTGATCCGAAGCTGCCGTCGCCGAACCGTTTTACGCCTGCCCAGTCAATGCGGTCCGTGACTCCGTCTACCAACGAGGCGGCTTGGTGCAGAGTCTCCACGGTATCTGCTGTGATGAAGGCGTGGACTCGGATCGGTATCTCAGGGGAAGCGGTAGCCAGGATCTCGGCCTCGTCACCGAGGTGAGCCCACGGTCCTTCTCCGCTCCTAACCATGGCGCCTATCGACGTGATACCGAGGCCGGCCAACGCGCGCATTCGGTGTGCAACCTCCGCGGGTTCAACAGGGCTTTGAATCCCGGGAGTGGTCGCCACGAGGTCGATCGCGGTCTCGCGCAGAACTCCCGTCGGGCGACCCACGGAGTCGCGGTCGATGACGCCGCCATCAGGATCGGGGGTGGTTGCATCGATACCTGCCAGCTGGAGTGCCCGGCTATTGACGATTGCCATGTGGCCGTCGTACCGGTGCACCATCACGGGCCGATCGGTTGCCACCGGATCGAGGTCAGAAGCCACCGGCAGGCGTTTCTCGCTGAGGGTGGCCTCGTTGAGGTTGGTGCCGTTGATGAGCCCGGTTCGCGAGATCGCCACAGCTCGCAGCGCGTCCTGCATCTCGGCGATGCTTCTAACTCGATTTAGCGGCGCCCCAGTGAGTAGCGCGGTGTAGGCCACAGGATGAATATGCGAGTCACGTAGTCCCGGCAGGAAGAAGCCATCGAAGCGTTCCACGGGACACGCGACTCCGGGCGGCAGCAATCGGCTCACTTCCACCTGGCCACCCACACCGGCGATGATCCCGTGTTTGACGAGGATCGTGTTGCCGGCGAGGCCGCTTGGCAGGCGAACGCCCTGCCCCACGAACAGCCGGAAGTCGGTCATTTGCCGAGCGTAGCTATTCTCACGTATTCGATGATTCCCCTTGCAGCTGCAATCGTGAGCGCGCTCCTGATGTGGGCGGCCTTCCCGCCGCTCAACTTCGGCGTGCTGGCTCTTGTGGCCCCGGCGCCGCTGCTGTTTGCCGTCCGTAGGGTCGAATCGCCGAGCGCGGCCCTGGGAGTTGGGTTCGTCTACGGCCTCGTCTTCTACGGGGCACTGCTCTCTTTCGTCCTTGTGCTCGGAGCGGTGGCGTGGATCCCGCTCGTGGTGTGGCTGGCGGCAACGTCAGCCGGGTTTGCCTTGCTGGCCTGGGCCTTTCGGAGATGGCCGAATGGGCGTTGGTTTCTCATCGTCGTTGGGGGATGGACCGCTTTCGAGTTTCTACGAGCAACGTTTCCGTTCGGTGGATTCCCCTGGGGTCAGCTGGGAACCGCAGCCGCCGGCGTCCCGGGCGTCATCGGATCGGTTCAATGGGTCGGTCCGGGTGGCTGGACGGTGCTGGCCATCGCGGTGTCTGCGGGAATCGTGCTCGTCCTCGAAGATGCGCACGCGTGGCGGCTACTTGTCGACTCGGTTGTGGCAGTCGTCGTCCTGACAACCGGTGGGGTCCTCTTCGCACCGTCGGCAGATGGTGACCCTCTCAACGTTGCAATCGTCCAGGGAGGTTCGCCTTGCCCCGGGACGCACTGTCAGAACGAGAAGATGCTCATCTACGAGTCCCATCTCGAGCTGACTCAGGCGATTCCAGACGGCAGCGTGGATTTGATCGTGTGGCCCGAGAACGCTCTTGGTTCTCCGTTCGAGCCTTCCGAGAACTTCCAAGTGGATGAGATCCTCAGCGGGGAGGCGGAGCGACTGGGGGCATACTTCATTGCCAGCGGTACTCGGTCGGCCGGCCCCGACAACTTCTACAACGTGAACACCGTCTATGCGCCGAATGGAAGCAAGGTCGGTGAGTACCGGAAGCGGCACCCGGTGCCGTTCGGGGAGTACGTGCCGCTTCGGGACGTGCTCGACTTCATCCCACAGCTGGAACGGGTGCCTCGCGACATGATTCGGGGGGAGGGGCCGGTCGTGTTCGAGACACCACGCGGCCTACTCGGGACGGTGATCTCCTTTGAGGGAGCGTTTTCCCGTCTTGTGAGGAGTCAGGCTCAGATCGGAGCTCAACTCATGGTCATCGCCACCAACGAAGCCTCGTTCGGTAGTGGCGCCGCTTCCGATCAGCTGATCGGCTTGGCTCGAGTCAACGCGGCGGCCGTCGGTCAGGACCTCGTTCATGCAGCAATCACCGGCAAGTCGACGTTCATCACCGCTTCGGGAGGGGTAGGGCTCTCGACGGAGTTATTCGAAGAGACGGTCTTGATGGGCGAGGTGCGGTTCCGCAGTGCCGGGCCCACCCTCTTCACGAGGTTTGGGGAGTGGCTGGTGCTTGTCGCCATTGCTGGTGCGCTCGCCGCAGCTCTGGTGCCCGGTGAGGCGCGCGAAGAGCGTCGTCGCAAGGTCCAAGCCGTGCAGTCCGGTGTAGCTAGGAGCCCTCGTACTCCGTAAGCGCCTCATCGATGATGTCGATGCCGAGGTCGAGCTCGTCCGTCGATACGTTCAGGGGCGGAATGAACCGGATCACATTGCCGTCCGGTCCGCAGTTCAGGATGAACATCCCCTTGTCCAAAGCCAGCTTCGAGACAGCCTTGAAGGCGTCCGGATCAGGTGTTCGGCCCTCGCCGACCAGCTCGACGCCGATCATCAAGCCAAGCCCGCGAACGTCGCCGATGGTGTGGTGCGTCTCGTTGAGCTCCTGGAATCGACCGAATGCGTGGTCGGAGAGTTTCGGCACGTTCGGTACGACATCGTGCAGCGCCTCGATTGTCGCAGTGCAAGCGGCGCAGCAGATGGGGTTGCCGCCATATGTGCTGCCGTGCGAGCCGGGAGGCCACTTGGAGAGCAGTTCCTTGCTGGCACCGACAGCTGACAACGGAAGACCGTTGGCAATTGCCTTGCCCATCACCAGGACATCCGGCTTGACGTCGTAGACGGTCGAGGTGAACCAGTCGCCGGTGCGACCGAACCCCGTCTGCACTTCGTCGACGATCAAGAGGATGCCGTGCTCGTCACAAATGGCGCGCAGAGCATCCATGAACTCCTTGCTTGCCGGGTAGTAGCCGCCTTCTCCCTGCAACGGTTCGACAAGCATGGCGGCGATCTCGCCTGGAGTCACTTCGTGCTTGAACATCAGCTCGAGTTCAGCGAGTGCCCGAGCGTTGGCTTCCTCCTGGGTCATACCCCAGCGGAACGGGTGGGGGAATGGCGTGACAAACACCGAGCCGACAAGCGGGTGGTAGCCCTGCCGATACATTGACTTCGACGTGGTGTAGCTCACGGAGCCCATGGTGCGGCCGTGGAAACCACCCCGGAACACGATGATTCCCTGCCGGCCACTCGTCTTACGTGCCAGCTTCACCGATGCCTCGACGGCTTCAGCCCCGGAGTTCATGAAGAAGAACTGGTCGATGTTCGGCGGTGTGATCTCATCGAGCCGATCGGCCGCCTTCACCAGCGGCTCATATAGGAATACGCCCCCGGCGTGCCAGTACTTATCCACTTGGTCATGGATGGCAGCTTTGACGTGGGCCGGCTGGTGGCCGAGGCCGGAAACGGAGATTCCGGTCGAGAAGTCGAGGTATCTCTTCCCGTTGGCTCCGGTCAACCATGAGCCTTCTCCATGAACTATTTCGACTTTCGAGTCCCAGGTGATTACCGGGGCGATCATGTCCTTGTATCGGTCGGCGATGTTTTCGCTCATCGTCTTCCTCCTGTAGCGCGGGCGTGCGGTAGTGGTACGTCAGCGCGCGGCTACGGGGCAGCAAAGAGGCTGCGGCGCGACTTGAGCGGCGTGGACACCATGAAGTCATTGTAAGGGGAACGAGGGCGCCTGGCCCAGGCCGAATCCGGCGGGATAGAGTGATGCGCATGGCGGTTCCCTATGGCGTGTCATCGATGGTGGCTTCTTTGCAGCATGTGCTCGTGCAGGAGCCGCGCGCTGCGTTCGGTGTTGCATATGACAATCCTGCATACGGGTACTTGCATCCGGTCAATCTGGGAATCGCAGCCAAGGAACACATGGGACTGTGCGATCTACTCGAGTCGCTCGGCGTGACAGTTCACAATCTCGCCTCTGACGCTCCCTTTGCCGACATGGTCTACACCTACGATCCGGCTCTCGTCACGCGTGACGGGGCCATCCTGCTGCGATCAGGCAAGCCAGAGCGTGTCGGCGAAGAAGACGTGCTCGCCAAGTGGTTCGAGGAGAATGGAATACCGATCGTGGGCCGGATTGACGCCCCGGGAACAGTCGACGGCGGCGACATCTTCTGGCTGACCGACGACATTCTGTGCGTCGGTAGGACGCTGCGTACCAACCAGGCGGGCATCGATCGGCTCACCGAGCTGGTTGGCGAGAGGGTGTTCACCTTCGACGTCGCATACGATGCGGGACCTGCGGAGTGCCTGCACCTGTTGAGCACGATTTCGATGGTGCGTGAAGACCTCGCGGTTGTGGACCTCCAACGCCTTCCTGCCGGCCTCTATTCACTGCTGCTAGAGCACGATGTCGAGATGATCCCCATCCCGGATGAAGAAATCGACTCTTTAGGCCCCAACGTGTTGGCCGTGCGTCCTGGTGTTGCCGTGCTGCTCGAAGGCAACCCGGGCACCAAGGCCGCTCTCGAAGCTGCCGGCGTTGAGGTTCATGAGTTCGCCGGGGGAGAGATCGCCGTCAACGGCTCCGGTGGGCCTACGTGTCTCACTAGGCCGCTGCTGCGGGCATGAGGGCTGACCACGGTCGAATCGAGGCGGACCTTGCCGAGCTGATCGTCGTACAGTCTGTGACCGGCGACGAATTCGCGATCCAGGACCTTGTCGCCGCAAAGCTGGCCGACGCCGGCCTCGCCGTGGAGCGTGTCACGACGCCGCTGTCCGCGATCGAGAGCGACCCTGACTTTCCGGGCATCGAAGTTGACCGCACTGAGCTGCCCATAGTCGCCGGACGTCTGGTGGGCGAGCGTCCTGGGCGAACGCTGTTGCTGTGTGGCCACGTCGATGTCGTGCCGCCCGGCGATCCTGCAACATGGACAACGCCGGCGTTTGAGCCGGTCGTGCGCGACGGCAACATGTATGGGCGTGGCGCCTGCGACATGAAAGGTGGCCTGGTTGCGGCCATCGAGGCCATGCGCCTGGTTGCAAAGGAGGACCTCGCCGGAGAGGTGGTACTGCTGGCCGTTCCCTCGGAGGAGGACGGCGGATCCGGGGCATTGGCTGCAATCCGCGCCGGCTACACGGCCGATGGCTGCATCATCACCGAGCCGACCAACTTGGAAGTGGTTGTGGCCCATGGTGGCGCCATCACCTTCACCCTTGGTGTGCCCGGCAAGGCTGCCCATGCTTCGTTGCGCCGCGAGGGGGTGTCGGCGCTCGACAATCTGTCCTACCTGGTCGAGGCGTTGAGATCCGACGAGGCGGCCCGCAATGCCGCGGAGACACGCCCCGAGATGGTCGGTATCGGGCTGCCGTATCCGACGATCATCGGCCAGGTGCACGGAGGCAACTGGGCCTCGACTGTCATGGACAGCCTTGAGGCACATGGACGCTACGGCGTGACGTTGGGACAGGATTGTGACGGGGCCGGGGCCGACTTGCGAGCGGCAGTCGAGCGTGCCTCTGCAGAGCATGAGTACCTGGCAGATCACCCGGTGAAGGTCACGACTTGGGGTGGCCGCTTCGACTCCTCGTCGATTGCGGCCGACCATCCGCTGCCGGTGTCGCTACAGGGGGCTGCCGAGTCGATCGGTGCTCACGTGCCGCAGGCGATCGGCGCTCCATACGGTGCCGACATGCGCCTATTCATCAACCAAGGCAAAACCCCAACCGTGATGTACGGCCCGGGCGACGGAAGGGTTGCCCACGCAGCCGACGAACATGTCCCGCTGTCTGAGGTCGCCGAATGCGCCGAGGTCCTAGCCGCATGGATCAAGCACGAACTGGCCTAGGCCGCAACGTCCCACCATTCTCCTTGTTCCACCCCAGTAGGCGCGGCCAGGTTCACATCGCCCACAGCTCCTCCTGACGACCGTCGAGAAACGTGCATTCCTCGCCGTCGAACCACGCATCCTGCTCGAGCATGATCCGCACCGTCTGCCCGTTCCACTCCGGTACCTCGACATCCACCGAGAGCTCGATCGAGTGGCCTGTGTTCGAGAACAAGGGGTAGTCACCAGCTCCGGGCACGCCGCCTTGTTGATCCCAGAGCCCGATCGTGGGACCGGCGGCATGACCATGAAGGCCAAGAGCGTGCGTGTACACGAGAGCGTCCAGGCCCTCGTCCTTCGCCGCGGCGAGCGACGCCGCGAGGATCTCGTTGCCGGTCCGACCGGCCACAAATTCCGCCATCAACAGATCCTGCATCCGGTTGCCGGCCCTGATCCCGGCTCGGAGCCCGGCCGGAGGAGCGGTTTCCCCTGGCCGCAGTATGTACAAGTGCTCCTGTTGATCGGTGCAGAGGCCCTTCCAGACGATCCCAAAGTCGACATGGACTAGATCACCAGCCTCGATCGTCTCCTCAGCTGGGCGGCTGGCGAACGACTCTCGAATCTTGCCGGCGTTGCGCTGGACCGACACGCTCGGCTGGAACCAGGACGGCAGACCGGCGTCATGGACCGTCTGGCGATACCACCACACAAGGTCCTCGGTGGATGTTGCACCGGGCTCGATCGCTTCGCCGGAGAGCCCGCGGCGCAGTATCTCGTGGGCTGTCGCGCAAGCCTCGGCGAAGGTCCCCCGCTCCTCCGGTAGACGGGTCTCGAGCCAGCCTATGGCGAGCGCCTCGCCGCCCACGATGCGGTCGGTGTGATCGCCGAAGGCCGATCTCAGCGCCGCATGCTCGGAGGCAGTCAGCCCGTCTGCCAAGGCAAAGGTCTCAGACGTGCTGAGAGCGATCTTCTGTGGATCGTGTTCGACGACGAGTTCGGCGAGGCGGTGCCACTGATCTGGCTGAGTCTCAGGGTCCCAGGCAGCGGGGAACAGATCGGCAACGGCGTACCTCGCTACTGCGAGCCGCTCGTGGCGGCTTCCATCGTCGAACCACACCAGCGTCGTGCGCCGCCTACCCGAAAGCCAAGATGCGGGCAGCATTGTCTTGAGGACGGGATCTTCGGCGTACTCGCGACCGGTGACGATCCAACAGTCGATGCCTTCACGGCGCATCAGCATTGGCACCAGCTCGTCGAGGCGGCGGCGCAGCAACGCGTCGTGGGCGACAGCCTCGGCGCGTAGGTCGGGCATCAGACAGGTGGCTCGGGGTCGTACTGGATGTAGCGCCGCACTTCGGCGGCCCGCTCCCGGGATGAGAGCCGCGCCACCAGATGCAGCGCCATGTCGATGCCGGCGCTCACTCCGGCAGCAGTGATGACCGAACCTCTGTCGACGAACCGTTCATCAGGACGGACCTCGATGTTGCTTCCGAGTTCGTCGAACCAATGCAGGCTGCCCCAATGAGTGGTGGCCGGGCCCTCGTCGAGTAGCCCGGCGGCAGCGTATACGACCGACCCCGTGCATACGCTCGTCATCAAGACGCCTTCCTCCGCCTTGCTGCGAAGCCACTTGTGGATCTGGTCATCGGTGACGTGGGCTCGCATGCCGCGGCCGCCTGGATACACCAGAACGTCATATCGCGGAGCGTCCGCGATTGTGTAGTCGGCAAACACTCGCAAACCCTTGGCACATCGAATCGGGTCGAGGCTGTCGGCAATTGTGAACACTTCGATGTCATCGTCGAACTCTTGGGCCCAAGCAGCCAGCACTTCCCACGGCCCGGCCCAGTCGAGCTCTTCAGCGCCATCGAAGATGTAAATGGCGATCGCTGTCATCCGCTCAGGCTAGGACGCGTAGGCTCGGGAACATGACATACCGCACCGACCTCGCCGGTCAACCCTTGGATATCGAATCGCCTGTTTCCGGTGTTTCGTTCCGCCGTTTCAAGGGTGAAGACGACTACGGGGACATGGCTCGGCTGCTCATGGTCACCTCCAAGGCTGATGGCGGCTACCGCTACGAGACTGCCGACCGCATTGCTGTTGGTTACGCCAACCTCACCAACTGCGATCCCTATCTCGACATGATCTTTGCTGAGGCCGAAGACCGTCCGATCGCCTATAGCCGGGTGTTCTGGGAGGACAGGCTCGACGGTGAGCGGGCTTACGGCGCTTTTGGTTGGTTGGATCCCGGGTACAGAGGTCGGGGCATCGGCACGGCCATGTACGAAGCCAACGAAGCTCGCATCGGCATGATCGCAGCACAACACGCGGCCGACTTGCCCAAACATGTCATAACTGTGGCGGCAGAAAGCGATGCGAGCGGCATGAGGCTGGTCGAAAAGCACGGCTTCGAGCCGGACATGTACCTGGCGGACATGATCCGTCCCGATCTCGAAAATATTCCGACGACCGTGTTGCCGGAGGGGATCGTAGAGAGAACGCCGACTCCAGATGAGTACCGCAAGGTGTGGGAGGCCGAGGTTGAGGCGTTCCGCGATCACCATGGGGCTTCCGAGCCTCAGGAGGCTTGGTACGAGGAGTTCCTGGCTGATCCCAATTTCGATCCGACCCTGTGGAGGATTGCCTGGGACGGCGACAAGGTTGTCGGCGCAGTGCGCAGCTTCATCGACAAAGAGCAGAACGAGGAGTACGGACGGCTCCGCGGCTGGACCGAGGACATATTCACCAACCGCGAGTATCGACGCATGGGCATTGCCAGGGCGTTGCTGTGTCAGTCGCTTCAGGCTGTTCGTGACGCCGGAATGCAAGAAGCGGCATTGTCGGTCCACACTGACAATCCGCTGGGTGCGTACGCGTTGTACGAGAGCGTCGGCTATGCAATTGAGCGCAGGGACATCTTCTTCAAGAAGCCGCTCTAGAACTCACACAACGGTGACGAGGCTGCGGGCCCAGCGGCGAACCCGCAGTGGCAACCATCCGCCCTCCTCGAGAGCGAGCCGGTCTGCCACGACATAGAGGGCAGCAGGGTTGAACCCCAGGCCGGAGTGGCTACCTGAAACTCGGACGTTCTCGCTCTGGGCACCTGGATCGATCAAACAGGTTTCCCACGGCACGATGGCGTCGCTCCTGGTGTGAATCGCCGTTGTGGGCACATCGAGTGGCGCCCCGTTGTCGAGCCCCGGGTGTCCTTCCTCGTGATAGGGACGGAGGTAGTCGAACAATGTCGATGCGTTGCTGTGGCGCTCCACGGCGGGTCGCACCGGCGTGCCCAACGTCACAACCTGGCGGACCTGATCCGCGTGGTTCCGGGCCAGCCAGCGGGCATAGATCCCGCCCATGCTCCAGCCGACAATGCTGGCTTTGCGGCCTTCTTCCGCGACGATTCGCCTTAAAAGCGCAGGCATGCCCTCCATTACTTCGGCGGTAGGTCCCAAGTTGCGGCCGAGCTCCCAGGCCGACACCGCATAGCGTTTGGACTTGAGAAACGTCCGCAACGGGATGGTCGAGGTATCTGAGGCCATGAAGCCGGGTAGCACGATGACGGGGTGTCCGTCTCCAGAAGGAAGCAGGCGCAGAAACGGCATCAGGCCGACCGATGTTGCCAACTCGCCACTGGCCCTCACCGGATCAACCAATGCGTTCACCAGCGGCGGCTTGCGAACGGTCATTCCTTCAGCGCCGCCAGCTCGTCCCGCAAGTAATCCATCATGTTCCACAAATCGGGCGCCAGGTCGCGATCGGCGACGATGCCAAAACAGAGCTGGCCAAGGTAGCTGTGCAGAGTGATGTTGAGGGCAGCCCCGTCGATGATCGCCGACACGGGGTAGTGGCCGAGCAGCTGTGCCCCCGCCAAGTACAGCGGGAAGTGCGGGCCCGGGATGTTCGATATCACGAGGTTGAAAGGAGCCACCTTGCCGGCCCTGCCGTTGCGGAACACCCAGCGGGCCGCCCGAGCCGCGATGGCCGGCGGAGCGAACTGCGCGAAGTCCTGAAGCAGCGTTGCCGGCGTGGCCGAGTGCTGTTCCTTGGCGATGTTCATCGTTTCGTGAACGAAGGCCAGTCGCTCGAGCGGATCCTCGATGTGGGTGCCGATCGGCGCGATCATCGCCGACACGTTGTTGCCGAGCTCACCGGAATCGTCGCCTGTGCGTATCGAGATGGGCACCATCGCCTGCAGCGATCGCTCCGGAAGCGCATCCCGATCGAGCAGCCAGCGGCGCACTGCGCCCGCACACATTGAGATGATCACGTCGTTGACGGTCACCTCCATGCGATTCTTCACTTCCTTGACCTCTTCGAGCTCGATCGATCCAAATGCCCAGCGACGGTGGGGCGTGATTGCGTCGTTCAAGATCGAATGCGGCGCTATCAAGGTTGGTCGCGACAGCACCTCCTCGTCATCCCTTTGCAGACCAAGGAGGGCAGGGATCGTCGTCAGCGGCTTGAGCGCGGGGATTGCCTTGGCGAAATCGATGCCCAGGCGGATCGCCTTGGCGGGCTGCAGGGCAGCGGTGATGCCGCTTCGTGCAAGCAGAGACATTTGGCTCGGCACACGATCGGGGCGCCACTTCTTCTTTGGTGGCTCGATGTCTCGCCCCTCTGGTGATGGGTCGAGCAGGATCGTGAGGATTTCTGCGCCCGAAACACCGTCGATGGCGGCGTGGTGGAGTTTGGTGAGGATCGCTACCCGGCCGTGCTCGAGGCCCTCGATGACATACAGCTCCCACAACGGCCTAGCTCGGTCGAGCGGACGCTCATGGATTCGGGCGACAAGTGCTGCCAGTTGCTCTTCACGGCCGGGCGCGGGCACCGCAATGTGGCGGAGATGGAACTCGAGGTCGAAGTCCGGGTCCTCGATCCAGTACGGCTGATCGATTTCGAACGGCACGTTCACCAGCCGTCGCCGGAAGGGCGGCAGGAGGTGGATGCGGGACTCGATCAGCTCGCGGACCGAGTCGAAGCCCCACCCATCGGGTGCCGTTGAAGGATCGATGATGACAACGCCCGCAACATGACCTTGCTGGCTAGGCGTCTCCATATTGAGGAAACTCGTATCAATCCCGTTGAGCTGCCGCACAAAACCTCCGCAAGCAGGGTATCGGAAGGCGAGGCCCGTGTCGTTAGTTCGCCCTCGAGGTGCGAACTCGTCTCGAGCCGGAGGCAATCCTGTCTCCTCCCCTCGCAAGCGGAGCGAGTGTTGGGGGAGGTGGCACGCCGCAGGCGTGACGGAGGGGGAGCCAAGTGCGCGATCGCAGGTCGGAAGCGAAGTGCCAGCCACATGATCCGACTCTCGGCGAGCTCGCCTCATCGTGCCAGGTGCGCATCCGGCTCGCTCCATCGGCCGTTAACCTCTCGTCTTGTCCGGAGGGATGGCCGAGCGGACGAAGGCGATAGTCTTGAAAACTATTGAGCCCCTAGCGGGTTCCGTGGGTTCGAATCCCACTCCCTCCGCGGCAACCGGATCCGATTCGGTTGCATCTGAGTGTGCATCGCATACTCCGATGCCGATGCCATCGGCCAATCACCTGCCCGCCTCGTTTCTGGCAACATCAGCGCGATATGCCTTGACTCCTTGGAGGGTGTGAGAGTGTCGAAATTCGCAGCCAACCTCTTCAAGTGTTGGCATCCCGTGGCCTACAGCTACGAAGTTCCGGCTGACGAGCCACACGGCACGAAGCTGCTCGACGAGGCATTGGTCATCTGGCGCACTGCCGACGGCACGCCGCATGCCATGCGTGATCTCTGTATCCACCGGGGTACCGCACTTTCGCTTGGCTGGTTGAAGGACGACTGCATCGTCTGCCCATATCACGCCTGGCAGTACGACACAGCCGGCACCTGTATCAAGATCCCTCAGAAGGCGGACATCCGGATTCCACCCAAAGCCAAGGTCGACACGTACCACTGCCAGGAGCGTTTCGGGCTGATCTGGGTCGCCCTAGAGGAACCGATCTACCCACTTCCGGCCGTCCCGGAGCTCGAGAGCGATCAATGGCGTGTGGTGAACACCGGGCCGTTCGACTGGCAGAGCGACGCATCGCGCCAAACAGAGAACTTCACGGACTTCGGCCACTTCCCCTGGGTTCATCCAGGCCTTCTCGGTGATCCCGACCGTCCGATCGTCCCTGACTACTCAGTCGAGGTTGAGGGGAACATCCTGCACTATTCGGTGGTCAGGCCCGAAGCACCCAACACCGACGACTTCCCCGTGTTTGCCAACGAGGAGGTGCTCAAACCTGAACGGCGCAGTCGTTATGAGCTGCACCTGCCGTACACGATTGTCCTGCGGCTCGGGTGGGGCGGCGAAGCCGGCATGGTCTACTTCTATGTAGGCCAGCCCATCGAAGAGAAGAAGTGTCGGGGCTACTGCATCATCGGGCGCAACTACGACTTGGATCAGCCGGACTCGGTTCTTCAAGACTTCGAGGACACGATCTTCGGACAGGACCAGCGGGTCGTTGAATCCCAGCGGCCCGAGCAGGTGCCATTCGATCTGGCGGATGAGCTCCACCTGAAGTTCGATGCAGTTGCGATCAATTACAGACGGACGATGCAAGCACTCGAGCTCGACTACTACCACTACCTCGATGTGGTCGACTGACGGGCCTGCGGGGCGCCATCGGCCGACGACGTCAGCCGCTCAAGACGCCGAGCTCTATGTGTACCGGTTTACCGCCACTGCTTTCCACAGGCTGTCGGCGTAGGTTGTGACGATTCCATCCGGGCTGACAACGAGCTCGGCCTCGAATGTTGCGGACTGGTAGCGCACAAGATTGCCTGCGAGTCGGGTGTACTTTTGCGCACTTGCTATGACGTCGAGCTCGGGGAAGCGGACCCAGGCTGCCAGCGTCTCGATGCTCTGGCCGATTTCGATTGTTTCTCGGCGCAATGGCAGAGTATTCGTTGCGGGCGTCCATCCGAGATCAATGTCCATACAGGCTTCCAGGTCAGCTCGCGGAACGCCGTCGACGAGCCATCCGTTGTCACTGTGATCGAGACTGAGAATCCGGCGTTGTCCGCCGGCGGTCATCTCGATTCTCACTCGGTGCCTCTGCAATGCCTCGTTCGTTGAGAGGGTGTAGTCAATGCGGGCCGGGACATCGCGATAGACGAGCAGCGCAGTGCTTTCGAACTCGTGCGAGCCCGGCCCGGTTCGGATCGTGCAGTGTTCGGCACTCTGGAGTTCCGTGCTCAACCAGAGGACATCGGTTCGTTTCGAAACCGCAGCGATGACCGCCGGCTCTGGTCGATTGGGCTCTTCGGTCTCCACTGCCCTAGGCCAACTCCCACAATCGGTCCATCACGTCGAGCCATAGCTGGGTCGTGAGCTTCAGGCTGTCGACATCGATGCGCTCGTTGTATCCGTGGAAGCGGTTCTGGAACTCGTCCATAGGGATGTCGAGGCTGAGCAGCCCTGCACCATAAGCAGGGATGCCCTTGCGCCGGAAAAAGCGGGAGTCGGTGCCACCTGTCACGAGGCTGGGAACGACGGCGGCTCCCGGATAGGCCATCTGGATCGATTGTTCCAGTGCCTCCCACAGAGGGGTGTTTGTGGACGACGAGCTCGGGTCGAGCGCGAACTTCTCCGGGTTGGGAAAATAGGGCTCGATGACGACAGAAGGCATCAAGTCGTCGCCGATAGCTTCTCGCAGCATGTCATCGACCATGGCGCCATCCTGGCCCGGAAGAGTCCGGATATCGACCATCAGCTCCGCGTAATCGGGAATCACGTTCGCCTTGTCACCACTGCTCAGGATGTTGGGGCTCCAACTCATGTGGCTACACGAATGGAGGTTCTTTGCCAGTCCCGGTGGTAGCTCCGCCAATGCGTCGCGTACTCGAGCAGGATCCAAGAGCCGTGCCTGCATCTCTTCGTCGAGGTTCAGCGCCTTGAGCCGGTTGGCAAACATCTCACCGAGCCGTGGTCCGGTGTCGAAGTCCACGAGTCGCTGCACGATGGCCGCTGCCTTCACCAGCGCGCTATCGGCGCCGTACGGCATCGACCCGTGACCCGGCGTGCCGCGCACCTTGATGCGCCTCGCAGCCCCACCTTTCTCGCCGGAGGTGAGCAGCACCATCACCCCATCGGGGCTCGCTGTAGGTGTTCCGCCGTACTCCGTGAGCACGTAATCGCACTTGATGGCCTCCCAGTGGTTGTCGATCACATAGGCGGCACCGTGCTCGCCGCCGTGCTCCTCATCAGCGACGGCGAAGTAGACGATGTCGCCGGGGTACCTCTTTTTGGAGCTGACGATCTCACGAAACGCAACGGCCATCGAGGACGTGACGTTGAGCATGTCGACAGCACCCCGGCCCCACACCTCACCATTGATGAGCTCGCCGCCCCACGGGTCTTGCCTCCAGCCATCCGCGGTGACAGGTACGACGTCCGTATGGCCCATCAGGCACAGAACAGGCGCATCCGGATCTGTGCCGTGGTAGCGCGCAACGAGCGACGCCCGGCCCGGCAGCGGCTCGAACAGTTGCACCTCGACGTCGGGGTGCTCGATCTCATGATGCAGCAGCTCAGCATTTCGGATCTCGTGACCGGACTCTGCCGTCCCTTCGTTCACGCATTGGTTGCGGATCAGAGCCTGTAGAAGCTCGACGGTTTCTCCGGTCAGCCGATCGATCGCCACGATGCCGCCTTTCTGGTGCGATGTGAAAATAGCGGCCGTGCGACCCGGCACGTGCGATGAATAGCATGACGCTCCTTGTGATGGAGGTGAGATGATGCCCGTCCACAACACACAGCTGACGCCGTTGCTGTTTCTCGAACGGTCCGCCGACGTATTTCCCGGCAAGGAAGCCATCTGCTACCCGCGTGCCTCGTATACGTATCGGGAGATGGCGGACGCAGCCACGCAGATGGCTCGCGCCCTCGAGGCTTCGGGCATCGCGCCGGGGGACAGGGTCGCAGCGTTGCTTCCCAATCTGCCGGAGATGCTCGTCGCCCATTTCGGTGTTCCGCTCCGCCATGGAGTGCTGGTCTCGATCAACACTCGTCTGTCATCGCCGGAGGTGGAGTACATCCTCAACCACTCGGGTGCTCGCATGCTCATTGTCGACACCGAACTGGCGTCGCTCATCGCCCCAATCCGCGACAACCTCGAGACCGTTGAGGAGATCGTCACCGTCGACGACACCGGCACACCGTCTCCCATCGAGTCGACCTCTTATGCCGACTTCATGGCTCGGGGCAACACCGATCCACTGCCGTGGACCGTCGACGACGAAGACCGCACCATTTCAATCAACTACACATCCGGCACGACGGGCCGGCCCAAGGGAGTGATGTACACCCACCGCGGGGCGTATGTGAATGCGCTCGGCGAGGTGATCCACTCCCGCCACAGCCCCGAAAGCGTGTACTTGTGGACGCTGCCAATGTTCCACTGCAACGGCTGGTGCACGACCTGGGGTGTCACTGCCATCGGCGGCCGCCATGTGGCGCTGCGCGCCATCGACTCCGATGATGTGTGGAAGCTGATCCTCGCCGAGAGGATCTCGCACCTCAATGCCGCACCCACGGTGCTGACCGGCCTGGCGAACTCGCCCGAGGCACAGAAGATCGAGTGGCCGTTCACCGCTACGACCGCCGGCGCTCCGCCGAGCCCGACGGTGATCTCGCAGATGTCGGACCTCGGCATCCACCTCGTGCACATGTATGGGCTCACCGAGACCTATGGGCCGCACACGGTGTGTGAATGGCAGCCGACCTGGAACGAGGAGTCCGGCGAGATGCAGCATCGGCTGCGCGCCCGCCAGGGAGTCGCGATGCTCATTGCGGACCCGATCCGCGTGGTCGACGACGAGATGAACGACGTGCCGCGAGATGGCGAGACGATGGGTGAGGTCGTCATGCGCGGCAACAACGTCATGAAGGGTTACTACGCCGATCCAGAGGCGACAGAGTCGGCATTTCGCGGTGGATGGTTCCACAGCGGCGACCTGGCGGTCTGGCACGCAGACGGCTACATCGAGCTGCGGGACCGTTCGAAGGACATCATCATCTCCGGCGGAGAAAACATCTCAACGATCGAGGTGGAGCAGGCGATCGTGTCGCACCCGGCGGTCCTCGAAGGCGCGGTCGTTGCGGTGCCGCATGAGAAGTGGGGGGAGCGTCCCAAGGGGTTCGTGATCCTCAAGCCCGGCGCCTCGGTGGAGCCTGAGGAGATCATCGAACACGTCAAGAGCCAGCTCGCTCGGTTCAAGGCTCCCGACGCCATTGACATCGTCGACGAGCTCCCCAAGACATCAACCGGCAAGATCCAGAAGTTCGTGCTCCGTGACAAAGAGTGGGCCGGCCACGAGAAGCGGATCAACTAGGGCACACCGAAGATTGCCTCCGTGGCCCATGGGCAGGTCGTTGGGGAAGCTCGCTGCCACCAAGAGGCCGATCACAACTACCCGAGCTGGATCTAAACCCATGAATCGACGTTACCGGTCCATAGGACACGGCTCAACGATGGCTAGACCGGGGCGCGTGCACGCTTCGTCTCCTCGCTCCGTCCCACTCTGCGGCACGAAACCGCCTGGTGGGAAGGCCTCACTGGAGATTTCCACAGGGCGCGCGCTATCTTCGTTGGCGAGCACGGCCACAAGCCGCGCCCGAACTACCCCCCGCGGAGGTAAACAAGAAAATGAATTGGAAGCGTTACGACTCCATCCGGCGAAACGCGTCGCCGCTTGAAGTCGACCTCATAGAGAATTACGCAGCGGGAACCATCTCGCGCCGTGATTTCATCAAGCGCGGCGCCATCCTTGGTCTCGGTATGACCACGATGGCAAGCGTCATCGCAGCATGTGGTGGCGACAGCGATCCCACCACGACGACGGCCGGCCCCGACGCCGGCTCGAGCACGACAGCAGGCGCCCCCACTCAGGGCGGCAGCATGCGTATCGGCATCCAGCAGGGCGATGCCAACTCCGGCCTCGACCCACTCAACATGCTCGACCTTGGCACCTACAGCGTGCTCTCGCAGAGCTTCGAGTATCTCGTCGGTCTGGCCCCAGACGGCAACATCGGCGCCACCGGGCTCGCAACGAGCTGGGAGCCCAATGCCGACGGAACCGTATGGACCTTCAACTTGCGTGAAGGGGTCAACTGGCACGACGGATCGCCGTTCACGTCGGCAGACGTAGCCGCCACCGTCGACCGTATGGTCATTGCCGGTGCCGGTCTCGCCGGTGTTGTCAGCGAGGGGGCTGTGGAGACTCCAGACGACCTCACGGCCGTCGTAAATCTCGACAAGGCCAACGGAAACCTGCCTGTGTTGATCTCGATCTACAACCCACAGTCCCTAATCACGCCGGCCGACTACGCGGACGGCACGACACTCGACGCCCGCCAGGCGGGCACCGGCCCCTGGGTCTTCGAGAGCCACGATCCCACGACGTTCACGACGGTATTCAAGGCCAACGAGGACTACTGGGGCGGCCGGCCGAATCTCGACGACGTGACACTGATCGGCTTCGGATCCGAGGGCGCTCGAGTATCGGCGATGCAAGCCCGTGAGCTCGACATGATCCAGCAGTTCGGTGTCATCGACGGCACCAGCCTGCTCAATGACAGCAGCTTCACGGTGCTGAGGCCGCCGTCGGCCAACCACCGCCAGTTGTGGTTCAACACACAGCTCCCTGCCGGTGGGCCCTTCACGGATGCTCGCGTCCGTCGTGCATTCGGCTTCATGCTGGACCGCCAGCAGATGGTCGACGTGCTGTTCGACGGATTCGCATCCGTCGGTAACGACCATCCGGTCCACCCGACGCTGCCGTTCTTCGATCCGGATGCAACGCCGCAGCGGCCGAAGGATCCGGAGATGGCGAAGCAGTTACTCGCCGACGCCGGCTACGAGGGCATGTCGGCCACGATCCAGACCGGCGACATCCTCGTCAGCCCGGACATGGGCGCCATAGTCGAGCAGAACGCGCTCGAGGCGGGTGTCGCCGTGTCGGTCAACGTCACGGCCAACTCCGACTTCTACGGCGAGTACTGGTGTACCGGTGCCCCGTGGGGTGCCTCGCCCGAAACGGGTGGTCCCGGTGTGCCATGTGGTGCTTCGGCAGAGATCGGCATCGTCGACTACGGCCACCGCCCGACTCCGGACGTCTACTTCGGACGTGCCCTCGAGACGGACGGTGACTGGAACTCCTCGAACTATGCATCGTCTGAGTTCGATGGCTTGTTCGCGCAGTACCAGGCAGCCATTGACGTGGCCGGCCAGAAGGCAGCGGTGGGACAGATCCAGCAGCTCCTCCATGAGGATGCGCCGGCTCTGTACCCGTTCTTCTTCGACTACCTGTCGGGCCACGACGAGTCGGTGTCCGGCGTTCAGGTGACCGCTCTTGGTCACATGAAGCTGGAGAAGGCGACGAAGTCGGCCTAGATAAGAAACGAGGCGCGATGGCAGGGCCGCACCGGCCCTGCCATCATGCCCCAAGACCGTTCGACAAGCAGGCCGCTGCGGTGGCATGGGGATGAGGTCAAACAAGTGAATAGGGATGAGGCAGGCACGTGAAGCGATTCATCATTCGACGCCTGCTCCTATCCGTCGTCACCCTTGGCATCATCCTGATCCTCATCACGTTGATCCCGAACATCGCACCGGGTGATCCAGCCCGAAAGATCGCGGGCGGAACGGCGTCACCCGAGAGGTTGGCGGCGGTTACTGAGTCCCTTGGCCTGGACAAGTCCGTCATCGAGCAGCTCACAGATCTGGTCACGGACGTCTTTACCCTCGACTTGGGCGAGTCCTTCACCCGGCCCGGAACGTCCGTGTGGAGCCTCGTCTCGACTTCGCTCTTCAACTCGACGAAGCTGGTCGTCTTCGCTCTCTTGTTGGTACTACCGGTGGCGATAATCGGCGGATTGGTAGCGGCCTATAGACGCGACACCTGGTTAGACAGGGTGATCGTGAACCTCGGTGTCGCCCTGTCTTCACTGCCGGAATTCGTCGTCGGGGCACTCTTCCTGGTGTTGTTGGCGGTCCCGATAGATTTCTTCAGAGTCGTCGCCGACCCTCCTGCCGGCGCCAGTTTTTTGACAGAGCTGCAGTACTTGCTCCTACCGGTGTTCACCGTGCTCACCGTGTATTTCGGCTACATCGCACGTATTACCAGGGCGAGCACGATTACGGCCATCGAGTCGGACTACACGCGCACCGCATTCATGCGGGGCCTGAGCACGTCTGAGGTTTTCCGCAAACACGTTCTGCGCAACTCTTTGGTGCCAACCGTCGCCGTGGTCGGCACTCAGCTCGGCTATCTGTTCGGGGGAATGGTCGGCCTCGAGCTGATATACAACTACCCCGGATTGGGACGAATGATATTCGACGCCGTCGATTCCGCTGACTATCCGTTGTTACGGGGTGGAGTTCTCACCGTCGCCATCATCTACATGCTGGCCACCCTGGCGGCGGACCTGATAATCGCGTGGATGAACCCACGTGCTCGACTCAGCCTTAGCGAGGGCTCATGACAACGACACCTGAGAACATCGAGACAGTGGCAGCCGAGAGTGACGACAGGGCTGTGGCCGTTGCAACACGCAAACAGGTCCGCAAGGAGCAGCGACGACTCCTGTTCCGTAGCCCGAGCTTCATCATTGGCACCATCATTATTGGGTTCTGGGTCCTCTCGGGCTTGTGGCCAGAGCTGCTCGATCGGTTCGATCCGAAGGCCAGCGTTCCTGGCGTGTCACCGCGGACCCCTCCAGGAGACGGAACATGGTGGGGCACCGACCGGCTCGGGCGCGACGTCTACTCCAGAGTCGTGCACGGCGCGAGGCCCATCCTGATCGCGGCGCCGGCCGCAACAGTGATCGCGGCGTTCTTCGGCACCCTGCTCGGACTCTTTACGGGGTACTTCCGGGGCTGGGTGGACGAAATCATCAGCCGAATTCTCGAGGCGATTCTTTCGATACCGGCCATTCTCTTGGCCATTGTGATCGTCTTCACGTTCGGGGCCACCACTCCGGTGATCATCGGCACCATCGGATTCCTGTTCATTCCTGCGATTGCACGAACGGTTCGAGCGGCAACCCTGGCCGAAGCGCAGCTGGACTACGTGACTGCGGCGCAAATGCGCGGCGAACGTAGTCTCTTCATCATCGGGCGCGAGATTTTCCCCAACATCGTTGGTGTGGTGATCGTCGAGGTCACCGTTCGACTCGGCTATGCCATCTTCACCCTGGCGACCTTGGCGTTCCTCGGCCTTTCGGGCGGAAACGCCACCGATCCCAACTGGGGTTTGGACGTGGCACAGAACTACCAGCAGGTCGTGGCAGAGGTGTGGTGGCCGACGGTCTTCCCGGCGTTGGCCATTGGAACCCTGGTGATTGGAGTGAACTTGATGGCAGACTCGATCGATGAGGCATTGAAGTCATGACGGCCAGCCCAACCGCGACAGACACCGCCGCGCTTTCGATTCGCGACCTCGAAATGGCCTACATGGTTCGCGGCACGCCACGAGCAGTGCTGCGCGGCGTCAGTTTCGACGTCAGGGCCGGTGAGGCTTATGGCCTCGTAGGCGAGAGCGGTTGCGGCAAGTCGACCACGGCGTACACGGCGTTGCGGTATCTGCCGAGCAACGGATTGATCCAAGGCGGAACGATCTCAGTCGGTGGCCGCGAAGTCACCGCGATGTCCTCAAAGGAGCTGCGGGAGTTTCGCGCCAACCATGCATCGATGGTCTACCAAGACCCGGTGCAAGCAGTCAACCCGGTCCTCAAGATCGGCCGTCAGGTCGCAGAGTCTTTCGAGGTGATCGGCCACTCCAAGGGTGAGGCCAAGGAGCTCGCCCACAAGGCGCTACAGCGAGTTCATATTGCAGATCCAGAAGGTGTGCTGGAGAGATACCCGCACCAACTGTCCGGCGGAATGCTGCAGCGCGTCGTCATTGCAATGGCCCTTGCCTCAGACCCGCTGCTCCTCGTCCTCGACGAGCCGACCACCGGGCTCGACGCCACAGTTGAGGCCGAGGTCCTCGATCTTGTCCGCGAGCTACGCGACGAAATCGGCGCCGCGATCCTGCTGATCGCCCACAACCTCGGCGTCATCCGCACGATGTGTGACCGTGTCGGCATCATGTACGCCGGAAGGATTGTGGAGGAAGGCACAGTTGAAGACGTCTTCGACAACCCGAGCCATCCATACACGGTCGGTTTGCTCAATTCGATCCCACGCCACGGCGCCCGCAAAACGGACAGGGAGCTGTTCTCGATTCCCGGGAATCTTCCGCAGATCGGCGACCCGCTGCCAACCTGCGTGTATGTCGCGCGCTGCCCGCTGGCAACCGACAAGTGCAGCGCCGAGGTGCCGCCAATCGTGGCACGCAGTGATGGTCACTGGACCCGTTGCCACCATCCGGATCGCATCGACGAGGTTCCCTTGCCGGACGAAGTGTCGACAGCTCACAATGTCGGCACCGAAGAAGTAATCGGTGTTCATGGCGTTTCCAAGACGTTCCATCAGCGGTCCGGCGACGTGCCGGCGCTGGTCGGTGTCGACCTCGGGTTTGCAGAAGGCGAGACTCTGGGCTTGGTGGGCGAGTCTGGCTCCGGGAAGTCGACGCTCGCCAAGACGATGCTCGGAGTTCACGAGCCTGATGAAGGCGGCGCGATCACCTTGCGCGGTCGTCCGATGGCCACGAAATCAATTGATCGTGAGACTGAATCGATCCGCGCAATCCAGATGGTGTTCCAGAACCCAGACTCTGCGCTCAACCGTTCCTGGACCGTGCGGCGCATCCTCACCCGCGCTGTTTCCAAGCTAACCGGCAAGTCTGGCGACGACGCCGAAGCTCAGGCCGTGCAGATTGCGCATGCAATGCAACTGTCCGACAGGCACCTCGACATGCGGCCGAGGCAGCTCTCCGGTGGTCTGAAGCAGCGTGTCGCAATCGCCCGTGCATTCGCGGGCGATCCCGATGTGGTAGTCGCGGATGAGCCGACCTCGGCGCTGGACGTGTCGGTGCAAGCGGCGATCTTGAACCTGCTGGCCGAGCTGCAGCGCGACGTCCGCACGAGCTATCTGTTCATCACGCACGATATCGGTGTTGTCCGCTACCTCGCAGACAGGATCGCGGTCATGTATGTGGGACGGGTCATGGAGGTCGGGCCGACGGACGTCATGTTCGAAGGGCCAATTCACCCGTACACCGAAGCACTGCTGTCCGCGGTGCCGAGTGTCGACGGTGAGGCCGAGAACCGGATCCCCCTGAAGGGCGAGATTCCGTCGCCTAAGAACCCGCCCCCGGGATGTGTGTTCCACACGCGCTGCCACAGGGTCATCGAGGGAACGTGCGACAAGATCGAACCACCGATGGTGGAGGTGTCTCTGGGTCACTCCATCAAGTGTCACATCCCGCCAGACGAGCTCCTCGAAATGCAAAAGGTGCCATGGGTCGACCACTCCGTGCCGGAACTCTAGGCCGCTAACCGCTCCCTGAGCGCAGTCCTCATGTTGCGCCACCTGGCGCGCTCGTAGCCGAGGGTGTCCAGCCACGTGAGGAAGTCGGCGTCGCGGAATGTGTCGTATTCGCCGGTCCTGATATGGGCTGAGTGCGGCTCGATGAATTCCAGCTCACCGGGAGTCGTCGGGTGGAGCGCGAAGTACGTCAGCCCTTCCGCAGCCGTCGCGAGCAGCCGCTGGTTGACGATCCAGGCCGGCTCGTCTCGCTGCCAGACCGTTTCGAGCATCAGGTCGAAAACCTCGAAGCCGGCTTCCCGGGCGTCGCTGATCACCTCGCGGTATGGGCCGTCATTGGCATTGGTGAGGTGGCGGGCGATTGAAGGGCCTTCGTCGGTCAGCATCACGGGGATCCGGTAGTCCTTGGCGATGCGAAGGTATGCCGCTGCGTACTCGGGGGACAGGGCGGCGAACATGTGCGCATCGGCGTGCGTGACGTCGATGCCGAACGCAAGGGCAGCGTCGATCTGGGCTCGCATCTCCGCCTCAGCAGCCTCCGGATGGCAATGCTCGCGGAGCTGGGCAACGGTCTTCCACATGAACCCGTCCGCATCGACAAGGCCAGATGCCTGTGAAGCGGTCGTGAGCGGCCCCCACTTGTACGCGACCTTCTCCGAATTGAGGGTCAGATGGACTCCAACGTCGAGTGCCTCGTCTTCGAGGGCCATCGTGGCGATTTCCTTGAACCAAGGGCAAGGCACCATGATCGAGCCGCCGTCGAGGAAGCCGTTGGCGGTGAGCTCTGCGAACGCAGTGTTGGCGCCGTGACACATGCCGAGGTCGTCGGCGTGGATGAGCACACGTTTGGTCATAGTGTGACCGGCTCGCCCTTGCGGGCAGCCTCCTGGACGGCGATGCCGATTTCAGTAGCCCGGGCGCTCTCCGTCGCGCCAGGCACGTCGGCCCCACCCTTGCGGACCGCGGCGGCGAAAGCCTCCATCTGCCCGATTACTCCGGCTTTGGTGGCGTCTGCGGCGTGCGAGCCTGACAGGTCGTGCATCCCGGACGAATCGCCAATGCGCGCCCTGCCCTCGGGCAGCAAGTCGATGAATACGGCGCCGTCCGAACCGAGGACCTCGGTGCGGACGTCGTCCTCGTAGCGAGAGTTGCGGGAAAGGTCGACGGTGGCCACTACGTCGTTGGTGAGGTGCAGAGTGGCGACCAGGTTGTCGACGTCACCGGCCGCGGCGATCGCATCGTCGACGATGGGCAGGTTCCACGCCCGCACCACTTCCACTTGCTCGCCGGTGAACCACTCGGCCAAGTCGTATTCGTGCACACCGCAGTCGATGGCGAGGCCCCCGCTGACGGCGGGATCGCAGAACTGGGGAGGTGGGGGATCGGCATCCCACTGAGAGAGACGCACCATGAGGGGACGGCCGATGCGGCGGTCCCCCACGACGGCCCGCTGCGCCACCTGCCAAGGAGGAGAGAATCGCCGCCAGAATCCGACCTGGAGAATGCGGTCACCGCGCAGGGCATCGAGCTGCATGCTCTCGTCGGGATCCAGCGACAGCGGCTTCTCGCAGAGGACGTGCAGATGGGCGCCAACGGCCCTACGGACGAGATCCGGATGGGTGGGTGTTGGCGAGGCGATGAGCACACCCTCGAGGCCGTCGTGGGCGAACGCCTCGTCGGGTGTGGAATACACCGTTGCATCACCTAGGTCCGCGGCGGCCGCCTCGAGCGAAGCAGCAGATGGCTCGGCCACAGCAACAACTTCGACGGCGTTGCTGCCGTCAAGCGAGGCAAGGTGAAACCGCCCCATCCGCCCCAATCCCACGATCCCTATCCGCACCGGCTCCATGACCGACGAGTGTAGGGATGGCGGCCATCCCCCTTTCGACCACAGGGGAGTACCGGCCGGAGGCAGGGAGCGGGCGAGCCACCTCCCGCCAATACTCGCCACGCTCGCGCGGGGAGGAGAACCCTTTACGTCTCGTCCGCCACGGCGCCGATGACTTGGAGGCTCCGTTGTTCGCCGAAGCGGGTGAACGCCTCGTAGCGGAGGATGATCTGCTCCGTGCCAACCGCCACCCAGTCCGAATATCCGCCCTCGCCAATGCCGCCGACGATGTCGTTGACGTCGACGACAGACCACGTATCAGGCGAGGTACCCACTACGACCTCCATGAAATCTCGTCCCGCTCGTTCGTCGAACGTTTGGAACACTGCTGCCACACCGAGTGGGCCAACCGCACCTGAGGACAACCAACGATTCTGAATGTTCCCACCGAGGATGGCGTTGAAGTCGACGAGATCCCAACCTCCGGCGTCGTTCTGCCACGCCGCCATCGAAGAATTGCGCCCCTGCCCCAGAATCACGGTCTTGCCGTCAACCGATCCAATGTTGGATATCCAGTCGAAGTCGGCAACGGGAGCCTCATCCCATTCGCGTCCGTCCTCCGAGAACCAGATGCGCTGACCACCTCGATTCCACTCGACGACGACAAAGCCTCCGTCACTGGCATGGAGGTTGTTCAGGTCCCCCGATGCGTCGAGCGGAGACTGCACCTTCTCGAAGCTGACGCCGTCGACCGAGAGAAACATCTCTGAGAAGAATGGCGAGCCGCCTTCGGGCAGCCCCAGCTCTTCCCAGGTGACGACGGCGATGGCGCCAACCTCGTCCCCGCCTTCGAAGAGCTGTTGACATTCGGAAGACAGCTGCTCAAAGTCACCGCCGACCGCTCCCATTTCGTTCTCACATGCCATGTACATGCGGTCCATGAGCTCATGGTCGATGACGGCAACGCCGCCCTCGACTCCGGAGTAGCTGAGGTTATTGCCGGCGAATTCTGCCGGCATCAAAGCCTGGTAGTCGAGGAAGAACTGCGAGTTGACCGCCGCCAGAACGCCTTTGCTCGAGGCTCCGATCTTCATGTTGACGTTGGCCCATTCGATCGGCGCACCACCGGGCGGCTCGGCTTCGGTTGCAATCAGCGTCTGCGTCCACGAAGCACCGTCGTCAGACGACGTGCTGACCACGACCCCTGGCGGCTTTTGGAAGTTCTGATTGGCCGGTGAGGTGCCGATTAGGTACAGCGTCTCTCCGCGCAACGCCATGTCGGTGGCGCCGATGTTGCGGTCGAGATCGATGATGTCCCAGTTCTCACCGTCTGTTGATTTGTAGATCGCCTTGGGAATGGGCCAATCGAAGTTGTTTCCCGGGATAGTGCTGAGCGCGTAGAAGTTGCCGGCGTTCGAGGCGAGGACGCGCTGTGAGAAGCCGAGCGGGGAGTCGATGGCGTACCAGTCGAGGTCGCTGGCGACTTCGATGGGATTGACGATCACCGGGTCCGGAGGCGGGGCGGGAAGGTCGACGTCACCGCCGCCGATAGCGTTCTGATTGGGTGGGCTCGGTGTCTCATCATCGGTCAGGCCTCCTGCGATGGCAGACAGGCCGAAATAGAGGCCGACGAAGCCGAGGAGAACTGCTGCGGCGGTACCACCAAAGACGAACATCTTCTTGCGCTTGGCTTCACGCTCGTCGATATCCGATTCCCACATAGGACCCTCGTCCTGCGGTTCCAAAGAAACGGGTTCGCGGTCGCTCAACATCCCTCCTGAGCCTCTCCCCATTATGACGTCGGTGGAGGAATGTGAGTTCCCATCACGCGTCATCCGGCTGGTCTAGTAGCGCTCGCAGCACTTCGAGAGACTGTTGCTCGAGACCGCGCTCCTCGAGCTCCGTGATAGCTCTTCGCGCTTCGCGCTCGAGACCCACACCGACATATACCCTGACCAGGCGCTCGAGAGGAGCCACGCTGCGGGGTGCGAGGTCTGCAGCACTGCGAAGTTCCTCGATCGCGGCTGCGTCGTCGCCAAGGATGGCGTACGCGCCGCCGAGCTCGAAGCGATACCTGGCGTGGACCGGATCGCGCTCGACGAGGCGTTCCCACAGGTCAATGGCGAAGCGGAGCTGCTCGACATTTTGGTTGGTGCGGGCGAGCCGCAGGTACTCGCTTGCGTGTAGTTCCAGAAGCAGGGGATCCTGGGGAGAGATTTCGAGCGCTTCTTGTATAAGGCTGATTGAATCCAAGGGTTGCTCGGCCACAGCAGCGGCGATGACGTAGTACCGGATTGAGTCTGGGCGGAGATCGATGGCTTCATCGGCGTGTCGCAGTGCCGTAGCCGGCAACGTCGCCTGGAACGCATCGGCGGCCCGGCGGTCGGCGGCGACGTCTCTCACCCCGAAAACTGCGGCGACGGCGGCGAGCAACGCCAAGGGGACCGACAGCCAGCGAACCCAATCGATCTGAATCTGCGCCATCGGCGTCGAGTCGGCGAACAGAACCCCGGCAAACAGCCAGAAAACCGGATCGACCTCAGTTATGGGGAAGAGGAAGAACTGCTGGGCTAGGTATCCGGCTACTCCGGCAGCGATACCCACGAGCCACGGTTGCTTGGTGCTGGCGGCACCAATGCTGCGGGTAACGAGGAACGCGGCCATCGCCAGGTAGAGCGCCATGCCCGGCAGTCCAGTCGCAACGCCGACATCGAGCGCCCCGCTGTGCACCCGGTCCGGCTGGGTCACTCTGGTGTACCGCATCTCGTAGTCGGCGTCGACGCCCTCAGCGAAGGCGATGCGGTAGCCCTCCGGGCCGACTCCCAGGATGGGATGGTTGATGGCTACGGCGGCGCCGATCTGCCACTCGTCGATGCGGCCTCGGGCCGTGCCGTCCGAGAAGTCGAACGCCGCGATGGCGCGTGAACCGATTGGAGAGACGATTGCGACGACGATCAAGGCCGCGGTTGCAGCGCCCACGATGCGCCATCGTTTCCTGAGCCAGGGGAGGGCGGCCGGGGCCGCGACAGCAGCGGCCGCGATGAGCCCAACCCAGCCGGCCCTGGTCTGCGCCGCCAGTGCGGCGATGGTGCCCACAGCGCCGGCGACAGCGGCGGCTCTGCGCCATTGTTTGCCGTCCAGCCCGTCGATGGCTGAGCCAATGGCGATGGGGAGGAGCAGCGAGCAGGCAGCTCCAAGGTAGGCGGCCGTGCCGTAAGGCCCGCCGGGGCGACCACCGGTTTCCACGTCGATCAACGGCCGGCCAAGGATCTCGAAGATCGTGTAGGCGCCGATGAAGAGCAGCGCCAGAACAGCAGCCTGCATCAGAACGACAGCCGCTTGACGCCCTCGGAAGGACTGCCCGGCGAAGAACATCAGCGCAAAAAGCACGAGAGCCACAAGTCCGAGGTGCCGATCTGGGGTGCCAATCCAGGCGTAGAGCGGATCGAGCGCGTCAATCGACGCGATCGCAGCCCAGGCGAGAAACACCCCCCAGCCGATCGCCGTCGCCCTATGTAGCCGGACGTCGCCGAGCCAGAAGACAACGACAGACAGCACCAGCGTCGCTGTCGACACGACGGCCCAGCGCAAAGTCACGAACGAGGCCCATCCCGCTGGATCGATCGCGATTGCGGAGCCAACGACAAGGGCAAAGGTTGCAACGACAGTTGGGACTCTGGCGGCATTCACGCCCTCATCTTGGTCTGCTCTTCCGAGTAACTTGAATCACTGCGAGAGGGGAAGAGATGACCTCGAATAGCCACCATGTCGCCCCTCTCGCTGTCGGCTCGAAGGCTTCCCATGACGAGCACGACTCCCACGCTGGCGGACGTCACAACAAACACGAAGGCCACAGTCCGGAGATGTTTCGTGACAGGTTGTGGGTGTCCCTCGCGCTGACCGGCCCCATCCTGTACTTCTCCGATCAGATTCAGGAATGGTTCGGATACGAGGCTGCCTCGTTCTCCGGCAGCACTTGGATCACTCCCGTATTGGCGACGCTGCTGTTCGTATACGCGGGTTCCGTCTTCTTGAAGGGCGGCCTGGCCGAGCTGCGGGCACGTGTGCCCGGAATGATGACGCTGATTTCGCTGGCCATAAGTGTCGCCTACATCTACAGCTTGGCGGTGACTGTCGGCCTGGACGGGAATCCGTTCTACTGGGAATTGGCCACCCTGCTCGATGTGATGCTGCTGGGCCATTGGATGGAAATGCGGTCAGTGCAGGCGGCATCGAAGGCGCTGGAGCACCTTGCTGCGATGGTCCCCACCGTCGCTCACCTATTGGGCGAAGACGGTTCTGTCAGGGACGTTGCTGTCGAGACTCTCCAGCGCGGTGACCGCATTCTCATTCGTCCGGGAGAGCAGGTCCCGGCTGATGGCGTTGTCACTAAGGGCGCATCGAGCATGAATGAAGCTTTCCTGACCGGTGAGTCACGTCCGGTGACCAAGCAGGGTGGCGATGAAGCTGTGGCGGGCGCCGTCAACGGTGAGGGTGCGCTCGAGATCGAACTCACTCGTACAGGTGATTCCACGACTCTGAGTCAGATAATGCGCCTGGTCGAAGAGGCCCAAGCCTCGCGCAGCCGCTTCCAAGTGCTCGCCGATCGCGCCGCCTATTGGCTGACGATCATTGCGATCGGGGTCTCGACTCCGACGTTCGTCGTATGGGCGATCTTTGGAACGTCCGGAGTGACCTTCGCAGTAGCCCGAGCAGTGACGGTCCTGGTGATTGCCTGCCCTCACGCGCTGGGTCTAGCGATACCCCTTGTGAATATGAATGCGACGAGCATCTCGGCTCGCAATGGGATTCTGGTTCGAAACCGAGAGGCGTTCGAGCGGGGCCGCAGCGTGGAGCACGTTGCCTTCGACAAGACCGGGACACTCACCGAAGGGCGGTTCGTCGTTTCAGAAGTCACCGTTGCCGGAACGAGTCGAGAGAAAGCGCTAGCGGTGGCAGCCTCGTTGGAGCGGTCTTCAGAGCATCCGCTGGCTGAAGCGATCGTGGCGGAAGCGGCTAGGAGC
The DNA here is from genome assembly GCA_024638645.1 of Actinomycetes bacterium. GTDB lineage: Bacteria > Actinomycetota > Acidimicrobiia > Spongiisociales > UBA5794 > JAHEJX01. The sequence goes on along the minus strand of JAHEJX010000025.1, from coordinate 4,173 downwards.
AATGCGCAGCTGCCCTCCAGCGATCGTGTTGCTGCCGTGCCTGGACATGGAGTCGAAGGAATCGTGACGGGGAGACTTCTTCGAGTTGGTCGACCGGAGTGGGCTGAAACCGCCGGGGTCGACTTGTCTGAGGATCTCAAGCTCGCGCTCGCTGCTGCAGACCAAAAAGGCGAGAGCGCCGTCGTAGTTATGGACGAATCGGTCGGTCTTGCCGTAATCACCTTGCGCGACAGGGTTCGCGATTCCGCGAGGCAGACGATCGCCCAACTCAAGGAGATGGGCATCACTCCGGTGATGATCACGGGGGACGCAGAGGCTGTTGCGTCGACGGTCGCGACAGAGCTTGGTATAGACCGCTATCACTCACGGGTTCTGCCGCAGGACAAGGCGCGAATTGTCTCTGAGCTGAGGAATGAAGGCCGTACGGCGTTCGTGGGGGATGGCATCAACGACGCCCCGGCTCTGTTAGCCGCCGATCTGGGGGTTGCCATCGGAGCGGGCACCAACGTCGCCATCGAATCCGCCGACCTGGTGCTGGTCGACGACGACCCTGCAGATATGGTGCGGGCACTGCGGCTCTCGCGTGCGACCCACAAGAAGATGGTCCAGAACCTTGCCTGGGCAACCGGCTACAACGCGATTGCGATTCCTCTGGCGGCGGGTGTCGCAGTCTGGGCGGGGATTCTCCTGAATCCGGCGGTCGGGGCCCTGCTCATGAGCCTTTCCACGGTTATCGTCGCTGTCAATGCCATGTTGCTTCGGAGGATCGACTTGAGTTCCAAATGATGAGGTCGCATCGACGCATTAGCCGGCTTGTCTTGGTGCTGACTGTGGCAATCTCAGCCGGCGCCTGTGGCGTCAGCGAATCGACGAGTGCGGACGTGACCGAGCCTGGTGCCGACGATGTCGGCTCCGGGGAAGTGCTCTATCAGGCGAACTGTGCGTCCTGTCACGGAGTGGACCTGCGTGGAACGGACAAGGGTCCGTCACATTTGTCGAACGTCTATGAACCAAACCATCACGGTGACGCCTCGTTCTTGCTCGCAGTCAGGAACGGCTCGCCCCAGCACCACTGGCGATTCGGGGACATGGAACCAATCGAAGGCCTGACGGACGATGACATCGTTGCGATAACAGCGTTTGTTCGCGAGCAGCAAGCCGTGTATGGATTCGAGCCGTATCCGCCATGAAGGTTCCGGCGCTTGCCTCGGTACGCCGTGACTGGCGTGAGATCGGCGGCCTCGGGAGGCTCGCGGTCATCGGGTTGGCTGCGGGGGTGCTGCTGACGATTGTTCTCGGTTTCGGCATAACCAGGGCAGCCGAGTCTCACCTCCTCGACGCCAGAGCCAACCAAGTCCACAGCGTCGTCGAGCGTCTCCCGGAGCTGCCCGTTGACCGGGCTGCCCTCGCTCAGGAGCTGACCACATACGACGCCGCGGTGAAGAACCGTGTGCTTGGTGGCGACAACGTGCGAGTGAAGGTCTGGCTAGCCGACGGAACGATCATCTACTCCGATGCTCGAGAACTTATCGGCCAGCGCTTCGAGCTGTCGGAGCCTGCCCTATTGGCGTTCGCCGGCTCAACCGGATCAGGCATATCGAGCCTGCAGGATCCCGCTCATGAGCTCAATCGAGCGGCCGGTGAGCTGATTGAGATCTACATCCCCGTTCAACGACCGGAGGGATCGACCGCCTATGTGGTCGAGGTCGAGCAGGATGTATCGGCACTGAACGCTGCGCTCGGCCGCATCGCTCGTAACGTGTGGCTGTCGATCGGGATGGGGCTTGCTTTCCTGGGCCTCTTTCTCGGGACACTCGCTGCTGCTCGCGCCCGCTCGTTGAACGAGCGGCGGCGGCAGGCCGAGAGCCTCCTGCGATCTTCCTTTGCTGTCCAAGAGGAGGAGCGCAGGCGGATTGTTGGTGCGCTTCACGACGATGTCGGCCAGCCTCTTTATCGCCTTCTCTATGGCCTCGAAGGGTCGCGGGCGAAGCTTGCCGATGATGACCCTGTTGCGGATGAGCTCGTAAGGCTCGAGGACATCACCCGCACCATCGACAAGACACTCCGCAAAGAGCTGCGTCTTCTGCATCAGGGGTTGGCGGCAGATGTCGGCCTCGAAACTGCGCTGGAAGACCTCGTCGACCTCACCCGGCGCGAGACCGATCTAGACGTCAGCGCGGCGGTCTTCCTTGGCTGGGAGCTGGGTTCGGTTCAACGGACCGCCCTTTATCGGGCCGCGCAGGAAGCCGTCACGAACGTGCGCAAGCATGCTGCGGCATCGCGTGTGGAAATCAACGTGGAGAGCCGGGGCGGCGCGGTGACTCTCTCGGTGAGTGACGATGGCACTGGCGTAGTCGCCCGGCCGGGCCTGGGCCTCACGACGATGCGCGAGCGGTTCGAAGCCCTGGGCGGTGGCGTCGAATTCGAGCAGCTCGCCAGCGGCGGCACCCGCTTGGTCTGCTGGCTGCCGAGATCCGCCAAGGAACCTGCTCTGTGAGACTCGTATTGGCCGACGATCATCGTGTTGTGCGCGATGGCATCAACTACATGCTGTCGGGCGAGGACGATGTCACGATCGTGGGCGAGGCCGAGAGCGGTCAGGATCTGCTGGAGCTTCTCGCCACAACCCCCGTCGACGTGGTGTTGCTTGATGTGCGGATGGCGGAAATGAGTGGCCTTGACGTGCTCGAAGCCATCGCCGGCGATCTTCCACAGGTGCGGGTTTTGATGCTCTCGATGCACGACGAGCCCGGCTACGTGCGCCGTGCGATCGAGCTCGGCGCGGCCGGGTACCTACTCAAGAGCGCAGGCCGCGATGAGCTCCTGCGAGCGATACGGACGGTGGCGGATGGAGCCGTCTACATCCAGGCGGATCTTCTGCAGCCGCTGCTCACCGATATCGACAGCCCTGGAGGGCGCTCGGGTCGTCTTAGTCCTCGGGAAACCCAGGTGCTGCAGCTGATCGCCAACGGGTTCGAGAACAAACAGGTGGCGAGAGAGCTCGACTTGTCCGAGGCCACAGTCAAGACGTACATGCGGGGGATATTCGATCGGTTGGAGGTCACGAGCAGGGCTGAAGCGGTTGCTGTGGCTCTGCGACTGGGGGCGATCGAATAGGGCCAAAAGACCCCAATCGACTCCATCGAATTGGCGAATATCGAGATTCGCCGTTCTCGCCGATATTGGTGTCATGAATCCAACCAGGAGGAACATCATGGCCGCGATCCGTAGACATCTCACCCACCTGGCGGTGTTGTTTGTCTTGGCGTTGGTCGCAACTTCTTGCGGCGGCTCGTCTGCGGATCCGGTCGATGCGGCACCAGCCGTGGCCGACTCCGCTCCTGAGACAACGATCACTGAGCCACCATCAACTGAAGCACCCGACGACTCGATGGACATGGAAGACGAGGAAATGCATGGCACGGACGAGGAAGGCCATGAAGACGAGGAGGATGAGGTCCACGAGGATGAGGGCCACGAGGATGAGGGCCACGAGGATGAGGGTCACGAGGACGAGGGCCATGGAGATGAGGGCGATGGCGAGGCACAGGAAGTGCCAGAGGATGCCCGAGTCGTTTTCGTATTCATGAACGAATACGGATATGAGCCGGCCGACTTCTCAGCGACTCCCGGCGAGACCGTTGTCTATCGAATCATGAATACCGGTGATCTCCCCCACGAATTCAGGCTTTCCAACGCTCATCGTGTTGAAGAACACATCGCATCAGGGCACGAGGGCCACGGCGAAGAAGGCGAAGGCGGTCATCATGAGGCCGACGGTGATATTGCAGTAGAGCTCGAGCCCGGCCTATCGACCGAGCTCGTTGTCACCTTCCCAATGGATGAATCGATATACACGATGGTGGTCTGCCTAATCCCGGAACACTACGAACGAGGAATGCACTCGGAGCTGACGTATAGCTGAATCCCCCCTGGTTGATGAGCGAGGGACTCTGTCCCTCGCTTATTGACGTGCCCGATGCGGCCCGAGTCAGTGAGCGCGCTTCAAAAGAGCCGCATTTCCGTTGCGCAGGGATTAGGGCGGGCGGGTGAGCCATGTTGTAGCGGAGAGAGAGGGATTCGAACCTGTCAAGGTCCGGCGCGAGCCGGGCAACCGGCGCCCTGCGGCGATATGGGCGCATTTCCGGCGGCGGGCGGCAATGACGGCGGGCG
>JAHEJX010000098.1 GCA_024638645.1 Actinomycetes bacterium | reverse complement strand
CGTCGATGCGCTGCGCAACGATGTGGCGGGGAGCCAGTTGTACGGTTGGCGCGGCAAAACACACCGCCACGTTGTACCCCGTTTCGAGGACCACCCGAGCTTTGCCGGGCGACTTGCGCCATGGCTCGTTCGGTTCGTAGATGTGCCACGCACCGGTCATCTGCAAGTGGGTGCGCAACGTCCAGCCGTTCGAGAAGTTGATGAGCAGGTGTTTCCCATGAGCTGTTGCGTCGGTCACAGCCTTACCGACGATCCGGCGGCCAAACTCGATCATGGCCCGATGTGATCCGCCGGCGGTTGTGATCTCGTGGCCCCGCAGCGCGCCGTCGAGGCGGTCGGCGGCCCCGTGAATCGTGTCGCCTTCAGGCATGGCTCGAGGACTGAAATACTGCGGTCACTACGCAAACGAAGTTACTCGACCCGCCAGCACGAGCTGCCGGGGAACTCGATTCCTACCGCCCCCCGTACTTGGGCCGGCAACGGATAGGTCAGCCGCATTCGACTGGTAGCCTTTCGCAATGGCTAGGGCGCTGGTATTGAATGCGAGCTACGAGCCGCTTTCGGTGGTTACTACGCGTCGCGCCATCGTTCTCGTGATGCGCGACAGGGCCGAGGTCGTAGAGACGAACGGCAGGGTATGGCACAGCGAGCACATCACGATGTCCTCGCCATCGGTGGTCAGATTGCGCCACTACGTCAAGATTCCACGAGCACGCCGGGTGCCTCTGAATCGCAAAGCCATCTTTTTGCGTGACAACCACTCGTGTCAGTACTGCAGTCGGCCTGCTGAGAATGTCGACCACGTGGTACCCCGTTCCCAGGGTGGGGAGCACAGGTGGGACAACGTGGTTGCCAGTTGCCGCCGGTGCAATTCGAAGAAGGGCGGCCGTACGCCGGTGCAGGCCGGGCTCCAGCTCATCAGGGCGCCGCGTCCACCGCGCCGTAACAGCTGGGTGCTCGTGCAGTCCGGGACGAGGGTCGATCCTGCATGGGAGCAGTATCTGGTCGTCGGCTGAGCTGCCTACGCGTCATCCACGGAGCCGTCGGGCGCGCACGTCGACGATATCTCGTCGAATTCGAAGCCGTCTGCCGCGACGACCGAACGGTGGGGCGTAACTCCTGCGCAGAACCAGCGGCCCGTCGAACTGCGGGTCACGACGATCAGGAACTGGTCGTTCTCCGACCGCAATGAGAAGTAGATCACTGCGCCGTCGGCCGCAGGCTCCGTTCCCAGCGTGAAGTCGGCGAAACTCAGTCTCTGCGCGATGGCGGCAAGCGCCTCGCCTGTAATGCCATTGAAGGATTGGTCGTTGCCGTCGTAGAAGAGGGCAGCTCCGGCGAGAGCTTCGGTGATGGACCGCTGCGCCATCAAGTCGGCCGCAGCGTTGTCCGGGGGTTGTTCTTCGCCGCCGACCTGGATCAGATTGCGACGCACGTCGAAGGCCGCGCCCGGTGCTTGCCCGAATGGAATGGGGGCCCCGAAGAAACCAATGTCACAAAACAGTGGGCTCACTGGGACCTTGTCTTCGGCTCCGGAGAGGTCGAGCCAGACGTGCCTGTCACCCGCCACCAGCATCACGCCGGCAGGAAGAGATGTGGCGTCGACGAACCTGCCATCGCGGGGCGCCGAGAACACCAGAGCCCTCGTGGCGTTGGTTGCGGGGGGGATCCTGACTGCGAACGTCGAGATCCGCGATAGCCACTCGCTGCCGCCCACGTAGGTTTCCATGGTCATGTCGGCCGCAGTGCCATCGCGCCACTGCGCCACCGAGGATCCGTCGCGATGGACGAACCCCGGCCACCTGACCTCACTTGTCGTGGTGTTCGAGACGGAGAACGTGACCGCAAAGACTTGGGTGACGGCTTCAGAATCGGAGTCGCCGCAGACGAGCGAACCGACCTCGCTTGCCGAAGAGACGACGCCAGGCTGCCAGTCGAATGTCTCGCCGAGACGGACCACTTGATCTGCCGCTCGCGTCACATCGAGAGCTGGAGCATCTGGGGTGAGATCGTCGAGTTTCCAGCTAGAAACAACCTCACCTGCCTTGAGCAACTGGAGCGCGAGATCTCGGGCCGACTCCGTCGGGACGCGGAAGCCGAGTGTCCATCGAGCCGCCATGGCAGGATCCAAGTAGACCAAGGAGTGATTGGGCAGAGCGGCTCGCTGCGGTCGTGCGTTGTCGATTCCATGGCGCTCACCCGCGGCATCGAGGATCGCGAAGCTGAGTCCGTCTAGCGAGCTGAGGTCGGCCGGTATCGATGCAGCCGTAAGGTTCTCGACGACGACCGGAATACGAACCTCCGTCAACCAGGGCTCGGTCGGTGACAACGCAACAAAGCCTGCGAGCGGTGTGATGCCGGCCACAGGCTGTTGGTCGTCTGGGGCGTCGGTATCGGCTTGCAGGGCGGGCTGAGTGACTCCACCAGAGGCGATTCCCATGGAAACCACGAGTGCACAAGCCAACAAGACGCTGGTGAGGTATAGCTTCGGCTTGAACACGTCTAACCCTTCTCGTGCCGCCCGGCACACCTAGAGGATCGGCGAAGCGCGGTGTCGCGTTGAGGGTTTCGTGGCTGTCTACGATGCTCGAATGCGAATCGGAATCGACCTCGGCGGGACCAAGATCGAGGGTCGGGCTCTCAGCGAGGGGGGCGAGGAGTTGGCGCGCGTCCGCGTCAATACACCGGCCGGCGATTACGAGGGCATCGTTGCAGCACTCGCCGGTGTCGTTGAAGACATCGAGGCTCAGCTCGGGCCGGCGGAGTCGGTCGGCGTCGGCACGCCGGGAGCAATCGACCCCGTGACTGCCCTGATGAAGAATTCAAATTCGACTGCCCTCAACGGTCGGCCCCTCGACATCGACATCGAAGCCGCCCTCGGCAGGCCGATTCGCATGGCCAACGACGCAGACTGCCTGACCGTTTCTGAGGCGGTAGACGGAGCGGCCAAGGACGGCACCGTGGTTTTCGGTGTCATTCTCGGCACCGGTGTAGGCGGAGGAATTGTGGCCAACGGGCGGTTGCTGAGGGGACCGAATCGGATAACAGGGGAGTGGGGCCACAACGCATTGCCTTGGCCGATCGCCGCCGATGAACCACGGTCAGACTGCTACTGCGGACAGCAAGGATGCGTCGAAACCTTCCTCTCTGGACCCGGGCTGGAGCGCGACTTCGCCGCGCACACTGGACAAGAACGCACTGCTGCCGAGATTGCAAAGGCTGCAAACGACGGGGCCGATGAGGCCGTGGCGACTCTCGACCGATACCACGACCGACTTGCCAGGGCTCTCGCCAGCGTGGTCAACATCCTCGATCCAGATGTGATCGTCCTGGGCGGTGGAGTCTCCAACGTCGATTCGATCTATGCAACCGTGCCGGCGATCTGGGATCGGTATGTGTTTTCCAGCCAGGTGCTCACGAAGCTCGTCAAAGCGCAATACGGCGACTCGAGTGGCGTTCGCGGCGCCGCCAGGCTCTGGCAGGCTTAGCGAATCAGCTCTCCGCTGCGATGGCCCGCAGCCGCGGTACATCCAGGCTCGCCTCATCAGCGTGGCCGATTGCGCGAGCCAGTCGCGCCGGAGCGCTGCGGCCGGTCGCTTTGTGCTGGGGGTCGGCGTCGATGGCAGCCTGCATGCCTGCAATATGCCTTGGCCGGTCCAACTTGGCACCGACGAGCCACTCCTGAATGTCGAGCACCTCCTCCGCAACCTCGCTAGCCGTAGCGTGGTTCTCGTTCCACAGGTGGTCGACCGTGCCCCCCGTGACAAGGCCGCCGATATTGGCGGTCAGGATGTAGACGTTCTTGGTTACGAGCTCGGCGGTCAGCTCATCGAATGTGGCGGCAACACGAGCCGGGATCCCAACCGTTGCTAGAGCAGAAACGAGGGTGTCCGCGTACGGCCCGCCTATAGGGGTGGCAATGATCACCTTGACGTCCTGGCCGGGTTTCTTCTCGAACCAGACAACGGCAACGGTTGGGTCCGTGATGCCGGCTGCCTGCCAATCGCGCGGCAAGAGCTCGTTCTGCAGCATCCCCGCTCTGGACTTCCACGATTCAGGCAGCGCTTCGAGCACGCCCGGCAGGTCTGCTTCCCCGACCGTGATGAGCGCGATGTCCGGTTCCGGATACTCCGCGGCGGCCACAGCAACGTCGGTGTGGCGCGTCACGGGCACGACGATGTGCCCCGACTTGAGGAGTGCCCTCGCAAAGACACCGCCCATTTCCCCCATGCCGATGACGATTGCGGTCCTGAAATGTGATTGCATCTGCCGGAATCTAACGAGCTGGCTAGGCGATCGGCTCGAGGACAACAATCGGGATCACCCGCTCGGCTTTGACCTTGTACTCCGAGAACGAAGCGAGCTTCTGCTCGAGCTTCGCATAAAGCTGCGTCCTCTCGTCTCCATCTTCCAGAATGCGAGCTTGCGCCTCAACGGTCTGATCGCCGACTTCGATGGTCACTTCCGGATTGGCCTTGACGTTGAAGTACCAGTCGGGGTGGGTGTCTGCACCCCCCTTGGACGCGGCGACAACGTAGCTATTGCCGTGCTGCGCGTATACAAGAGGGTTGACACGTTTCGTTCCGCTCTTGGCGCCAACGTTGTGGAGCAGAAGCAGCGGGACGCCGTCGAAAAAACCACCGACGACACCGTTGTTGCTGCGAAACTCCTCGATGATCTGGTCGTTCATGAGACTCCTCGTAACGCGTAGCTAGTGCCAACACGCTGCCGCTCTGGCTATTCCGAATCTAGAGATCGGTGCGGTCGTAGCCGGTCAGCAGCGTGACTTTCTGGCCGCTGGTCTTGTCCCGCAACTCGTTGAGGAGCGACGTGGCCACCGTGCCCTTCTTGAGCTTGACTGCGTAGAGGAGCTCGGTCAGCGCCCCACCCCTGATCGACTCGGCGCTGATCAACTCGACTCGATCGGCGTGCGCTTGAAACGCCGGGTCGAGGTCGCCGGGGTCGAGGTCGGGGGGAACTTGGACTTTCACGATCTGGCTCTGAACGTCGAGGCTGAACATGTTGAAACGGTCCATCACGAGCACCACGGTCGAGATGACCACTGTGGCGATTGAGGCGAGCAGATAGAACCGAGTGCCTGTTGCCATGCCGATAGCCATGGCAAAGAAGATGAAGCCGACGTCTCGAGTCTCCTTGACGGCATTGCGGAACCGAACGATCGAGAGAGCACCGACGAGGGTGAAGGCTCTGGCGATATTCGAGCCCACGACCAGCATGATGAGTGAAACCAGAATGCCCAGGATCACGAGGGTTTGCACATAGGACTGGCTGTACGAGACACCGTGATGTGTCGCTCTGTACACAAACGCCACCACCATCGTGAGGACCGTTGCCAACGCCAGCGAGATCGCAACATCTCCGGCTGTGAACGTCGCCGTGAGGTCCTCAACGTTCTCGAAAATCGTCTGGGCGAAGATCATGGCGTTTCCTCTACTCGAAGCCGCAGTCCCGGCGGCGCTACTCCTTCGACGCTTGTGCAGTACTTGGAGATCCTGACTAGTTGCATGTTGTGGCGGGCCACCTTCTCCGTCAGCCAGTAGGGGACCCGTTCGTTGACCTTGACCTCGACGATCGCCAGGGAAGGATCGAGGATCGAACCCGTGACCACCTTCGAATGCAATACCAGATCAGTGGTACGGCCCCTGAGATGAGTGTCGAAGGTCACCCGTAGTCCGCTGTCCGTGTCGTAGCCGAGCATCGCCAACCGTTGGTATCCGGTGATGGCGCTCGGTTCGAGGTCGAGGCCACCGACGAGCATCAGAACTTCGTCCACAACGCGGTCGTCCTCGGCCGCAACCTTCTCAGGTCGAGCATGAGAGTCGCAGAGCGAGAGTGCATCGTCGTACGGCAATGCCACGCGACGTTTCTGGGTGACTCGATTGATGCGCTGCTTGATCTCAACGAAGACCGTGGTGGATGCGTCGAGGGAGGCTGGTGACCCGTAGTGGCGGATCCGCAGCTTGCGTCGGAACTTCACGCCGTCGATCTTCTCCCAGTAGAACTTACGGTCGGGCGTGTCGTAGTAGAGGCTCCACACGGGATAGCTGCCGTCACGGCTGTGAGGATCGGGGTGGAGCCGCTCGGATAGGTCACGGCGAACAGCCTCGATCTGATCTCGTCCGATCAGATACTTGAGCTCGAAGCGGTTGAACGCCCTGATCGCGGAGAGAGCGTCGAGTGCGGTCGCCATAGAATCTGACGATACCGGGAGAGCGGTTTTGCGCCGCGGACCTTCAGTGCTGGGCAGACAGCAGCAGCGGATAGAGCGCCGCGTACGCCGCAATGAGAGCCAGACCGGTGGCCCAGGTATGTCTGCCCTTCTTGGCCAGGACAAATGTGAGGCCCGCAACGATTACCGCCCCGGCAATCCCGCTTGTGACGACCAGCCCGCCGTCCACCGTGAGGGTCCTGATCGCCGGGCCGATCCCGAACACCAGGGTGGCGTCGATCAGCGACGATCCGAATATGTCGCCAACTGCGAGATCTCGCTCACCCCTTCGTACCGCAGTGATATCGACTACGAGTTCGGGGAGCGAGCTCCCCACGGACGCCGCAAAGAACGAGAGGAGAAAGGTCGATACGTCGAGAGCTTCAGCGATTTCGAGAAAGGCTGTGACTGCGCCAGTGGCGCCGGCGCCGACGACCGCCAGTGCCATCAACAGGCCGCTGAGCGACCGTAGCGGGCGTCGCTCGTATGCGACCATCGAAGGCTCGCCCGCCAGCGGAGTGCGCCGGTAGATCAGATAGGTGCTCGCCAACCAGAACGCGATGAGGATCAAGCCCTCTGATCTGGTGAGCTGATCGTCTGACCCAAAGAATGCACCCGCAATCAGGCCGACGGTCATCAGGGCTCCCGGGAGAACGATCCGCTGCGGCCCGATCGCTATGGAACCGCCAACTAGTGGCAGGATGCCGAGGACCAAAGTCATCTGGGTGATGGTGGATCCGCTGGCATTGCCCGCAGCGAAGTCGCCCTCGCCGGCGAGAGCCCCGATGAAGCTGTTGGCGATCTCGGGGAGGTCGGTACCAATTGCCACAATGACTGCGCCGATGATGAATGGTGACACCGGATAGCTGTATGCCAAATCTGTGGCATAAGCGACTGCGCGCCGACTCCCGATGATCGCAGCGGCTAGGCCGACGGCGAGCAGAGTTATCCACCAGATCATGGCCGGCTCCGGCGTTTCGCCGTCTCGCCGACGAGGAAGATCGGCGTCGCCACGGCGAAGATCCAGGCCCAGTCGACGACGGTCAGCGGAACCGTGCCAAATGCGGGCTGCAGGAACGGTACATAGACGACTGCGACCTGGAGCAACATCGTGGTAACCCAGGCGCCCAACAGCCACGGATTCGTGAAGAAACCAACCTTGCTCATCGGAGCTCGAAGCGACCGGAAGTTGAAGACGTTCATATGCTCGAGGGCGACCATGCCGGTGAAAGCCATCGTCTGTGCCTTTTCGAGGCCGGAGTCGAATCCCGACCTATAGAGATGGAACAGGAAGAGCGATCCCAATCCGACGTAAAGCCCGAACCCAACGATCTGGCTCATGCTTTCGCGATTGAGGATCGACCCTTCCGGGTCGCGAGGCGGGCGGCGCATGATGCCGTCCTCGGAGGGTTCGACACCGAGAGCGAGAGCCGTGATCCCGTCGGTGACGAGATTCATCCACAGAATCTGAACCGGCAGCAGGATAAGGGGCGCTTGAAGCAGGATATTCGTGAGGACCGCAATGACCTCTCCGGCGTTCGATGACAACAGGTACCGGATGAACTTCTGGATGTTGTCGTATTGCCTGCGTCCCTCCGCGACCGCCCCGATGATCGATGCGAAGTTGTCGTCCGTCAGGATCATGTCGGCGGCGCCGCGAGCGACGTCTGTGCCCTGAATTCCCATTGCGATGCCAATGTCTGCTTTCTTCAGCGCTGGAGCGTCGTTGACGCCGTCACCTGTCATGGCGACCACCGCCCCGTCGTGCTGTAGCAGTTCGACGATTCGAAGTTTGTGCTCCGGCGTTGTTCTGGCGAACACTGCACCACCGCCGAGCGCAGCCCGCAGCTCGGCATCATCCATCTCGTTGAGCTGATCGCCTGTGACCGCGGTGGCGGCGGCCAGACCGACGCGTTGGGCAATTGCCTGCGCCGTGGCTGCCGCGTCGCCGGTTATCACGACGACCTTGATGCCTGCCCCATGGGCCGAGGACACCGCTTCCGGCACCTCGGTCCGCGGTGGATCGAGAATGGCGGCAATGCCCAGAAGCGAGAGGTCTGTCTCAATCGCCTCGGCAGTCGAGTTGCAGTCTGGCGGAACCGCGCGCCTGGCGAGGGCGAGGGTGCGATAACCCTGACCCGCAAACCCGTCGTAGACGGCTGCCACGGCATCTCTACCTGCATCGTCGAGAGGCGTGGCCCCATCGCCCCATCCGAGTGTGGAACAGAGGGGGAGCAGGACGTTCGGCGCGCCCTTGACATGGGCGATGCGGATCCCGTTGCTCCTTTCGAGAACCGTCATCCGTTTGCGGCGCGAGTTGAAGCTGAACTCACCTGCGGGGTTCGTCGCGACCTCGACACCGGCCTTGGTCGCGGCCGTTATCAAGGCCCCCTCGGTCGGTTCGCCGATGCAATGCCAGCCGTGTTCCTCTTCGATTCTGGCGTGGTTGCACCAGGCACCAGTCTCTAGGGCCATTGCGAGCTCGGCGGCGGTCGCTTCGGTGGTAGCGAAGGTCCCACTGGGGTCGTAACCGATGCCCGTAGCTTCAACGACTCCGCTCGGCACCCATACCTTGCGAACGGTCATCTCGTTCTGCGTCAGGGTTCCGGTCTTGTCGGTGCAAACGACGGTGGCGGAGCCAAGCGTTTCGGCCGCTTGCAGGCGACGCAGCAACGCCTTACGTTCAACCATGCGCCTGATGCCGAGCGCAAGCGTGATGGTCACCACCGCAGGTAGGCCTTCCGGAACGACGGCGACCGCAAGGGAGACGCCGGTGAAGAACATCTCCTCGATGTCTTCTCCGAGGAGTGCGCCGGCGGCGGCGACGAGTGCCGAGACGACAACGGCGACGATGCCCAGGCGCCTCCCCAGGACTGCCAGCTGCCTGTGCAGTGGTGTCGGGTCGCGGCCGACTGTCTGGGTCAACTCGGCGATGCGGCCGAACTCTGTTTGCATCCCGGTTGCAGTGACGACCGCACTGCCGCGACCGTTGGTCACGGATGTCCCCATCCAAACCATCGACTGCTGCTCGGCGAGCACCGTGCCGGGGGCCACCGCTTCAGCCACCTTCAGTACAGACTCTGATTCCCCGGTGAGCGACGACTCGTCGACCGATAAGTCGACGACGTGCAACATCCTGCAATCCGCCGGCACCCGATCGCCGACTGAAACAACTACAAGATCGCCGGGCACCAAGTAGGACGCTGGCATCACCCTCTCGCGTCCGTCGCGAACAACAGTTGCCTCATGCGCGAGCATCCCTTGCAGGGCCTCAATTGCCCGCTCGGCGCGCCACTCCTGGACGAACCCCAAGACGGCGTTGAGGATCAGGATGATGACAATCGTGACTGCATCCACTACCTCGCCGAGAACAAGTGACACAGTGGCCGCCACGGCGAGAATCGCGATCAACACGTCGACGAACTGGCGTCCCAGTACCTGATACCAGCGGGCGCCACCGGTCGCTTCCAGCTCGTTTGGGCCGAAACGATCGCGCCGCCGCTGCGCCTCCTCCGAGCTGAGACCCCCCGTTGCATCGCTGTCCAGGGCGGCTACGACGGATGCGATCGGTGCGCTATACCACTCGGGCTCTGCGCTTGGTGTAGCAAACCCGGTCGCTGCACGCTCCATCGGCTCCATCGTGCCGACACTGCTCATCGCCTGGTAGGGCCGTTTGGGGGTCCCGGGTCTGCCATTGGCTGCCGGCGCAGTTTCCCTCGTCCAATAAGGCTCCCCGGTCCGTATACAGGGAAAGCTGCACGCGGGAGAACTCAATGAAGATTGCTGTTACTGGAGCAACCGGATACATCGGCGGGCGTTTGGTCCCGCAGCTCCTCGAGGAAGGACACGAGGTCGTGTGCCTCGTGCGTAACCCCGCAAAGCTCGACGCAGACGTGTGGCGCGGCAGTGTCGAAGTCAGAAGGGCAGACGTGCTCGAACCGGAATCGCTCGAGGCGGCACTCGATGGCTGTGACGCCGCCTACTACCTCGTCCATTCAATGGGTGGGGGCAACGATTTCGAGAACAAGGACCAAACTGCCGCCGTCAACTTCGCGGCTGCGGCAGCGGCCAACGGCCTGGAGAGAATCATCTATCTCGGCGGCATGGGCGAAGAAGAAGACCTGTCACCTCACCTGCGGAGCCGCCACGAGGTAGGAGCAACTCTCGCCGCAGGGAATACTCCAGTCACAGAGCTGCGAGCCGCCGTCGTTATCGGATCGGGCTCGATCTCATTCGAGATGCTTCGCTATCTCACGGAGGTATTGCCCGTGATGGTCACCCCGAAGTGGGTGGAAACGATGTGTCAACCCATTGCGATCAGAGACGTGCTGGCGTATCTAGTGGCCGCGCTCGGGGACGAAGCTGGCGATCATGTGTACGAGGTCGGAGGGCCCGATGTCGTGTCGTACCGGGAAATGATGCAGCTGTACGCGAGCGTTGCCGGGCTGCCCAGACGTGTGATCGTCGGTGTTCCTGTTTTGTCGCCGAGTCTCTCGTCGCGATGGATTGGTCTGGTGACACCTCTCGATCCCGGCGTTGCGAGGCCGCTCGTCGACTCGCTCCGCAACGAGGTAGTGGTGCGCAACGACGTGCCGCCGGCTTCGTGGAACGTGACAACAACACCTCTGCGAGCGGCAATGGAGTCGGCTTTGTTGCGTCATCAGGACCAACAGGTCGTCACTCGATGGACGGACGCCAGCTCCAGTCCTGCCCTGCCATTCCGCGGCGATCCCGAGTGGTCCGGCGGCACGCTGTTCGTCGACCGCAAGACAATCGAGTCATCCGCAACCCGCAACAGTCTATTCAAGGCCTTCACCCGTATTGGAGGAGATGCCGGCTACTACGCGCACAACTGGGCGTGGCGCCTACGTGGATTGCTCGACAGCATTGCGGGCGGGGTGGGGCTCCGCCGCGGGCGGCGACATCCAACGGACGTCGAGCTGCACGAGACGATTGACTTCTGGCGGGTTGCGGCAGTGGAGCGCGATGAGCTGCTCCAACTATCGGCTGAGATGAGACTGCCCGGCGATGCCTGGCTCGAGTGGAGCATCGAGGGCGAAGACGGGCATGCCACCCTTCAGCAGACCGCATACTTCCGTCCCCGCGGTCTGTTTGGCCGGCTTTACTGGTACACCATGCTTCCGTTCCACAGGGCAATCTTCGAGTCGATGGCCCGCAGCATCGTCACTCACGCCGACATGGACTCGGCACCCGTACTCGCCCGAGCATGAAGACGGTTTGGTTGCTGGGGGACCAACTAAACCGCAATGTTGCATCTCTGGGCGATGCCACGCCGGATCGAGTCCGCCTCCTGATGGTCGAAAGCTCGGCCAAGATCGGCTCGAAGCCATTCCATCGGCAGCGACTTCACTTCATCGTGGCTTCGATGCGCCGCTTCGCCGCAGAGATGGAGGCTGCAGGCTTCGAGGTCGACTACCGCAAAGCCCCTTCCATGCAGCAAGGGTTTCGCGACCACCTCCATGACTACCGACCCGACTCGGTTGAGGTTATGGAACCCATGTCATGGGTCATGCGCCAACGGCTCGCCAACATGGACGTGACTCTCGTACGTTCGAATCAGTTCCTGTGCCACTACGAGGACTTCGCAGCCTGGGCGGAGGGGCGCAAGCGTATGGTGATGGAGGACTTCTACAGGTGGCAACGTTCCCGCCTCGGTTACCTGATGGACGGAGACGATCCGGTTGGAGGCACTTGGAACTATGACGAAGCCAACCGCGAGCCACCTCCGCATGATGGACGGCCTTGGCCGCAACCTCAGACGACGGCGCTAGACGCGCTAGATCGGTCTGTGATCGCCGACCTGCCGGAAACCGCCTTCGGGGCGGACCCCGACGGTACCTGGGCTACGACGCGTCATGAAGCGCTGCGACGCCTCGAATACTTCGTCGAATCGGTGCTGCCCGGTTACGGCCCATACCAAGACGCGATGCTCGCCGGGAACTGGTCGATGGCGCATTCATTGCTGAGCCCCTACCTGAACATCGGCCTGCTGATGCCGGACGAAGTCTGTGACGCCGCCGCCGAGGCGTATCGATCCGGTGCCGCTCCGATCGAATCGGTCGAAGGCTTCATCCGGCAAATAATCGGATGGCGTGAGTACGTGTGGGGCGTGTACTGGCTTTGGATGCCTGAATACCAATACGAGAATCGGTTGGGAGGCGACCGCGCGGTTCCACCGGCAATTACGACCGGCGACACCGATATGCGCTGTGTCGCGGACTCGCGCGCGGCAGTCGAGCAACATGCATATGCCCACCATATTCAGCGCCTCATGATCTTCGGCAACCTCGGGCTCACCGCCGGAATCGATCCGCAACAACTGGTCGAGTGGATGTGGGCATCCTTCATCGATGGGGCCGAGTGGGTGATGCTTCCCAATGTCATCGGCATGGCGCTCCACGCCGATGGCGGTCAGATGGCAACCAAGCCCTATGCCGCCGGGGGCAACTACATCTCGAAGATGAGCGACTATTGCCGGGAGTGTCGATACAACCCGAAGCAACGAACCGGCCCGGACGCATGTCCTTTCACAACGCTCTATTGGGACTTTCTCGATCGGAATCGAGAGGCGCTGGCGGGAAACCATCGAATGGCCAGGCAGCTTGCTGCGGCCGGCCGGTTGCAGGACATGCCGGCAGTTCGTGACAGGGCTCGGGATGTCCTCGAATTGCTCGACAGCGGCTCGCTTTGATCACCGGCTGGAGTGCGCTGCGACGAGCAGTTGCCGCACTGATCCCTTTCCGACCTCAGTTCTGAAGGCTGCGCCTTCTTAGACTGGCGCCATGGACGTGATTCTCGTAGC
>JAHEJX010000097.1 GCA_024638645.1 Actinomycetes bacterium | reverse complement strand
AGTCGAATTGCTGGTCTTCTCTCGCCGTCTTCCAGTCCGTGTCCGAGAGGAAGAAAGCCTGATTCATGACTTCCTGGGGGGTGGGGTTCTGTGGCCCTGGCGATGGATATCCGTGCGCAAAATTCGGAGTCGATGTGGCAGCTCCCATAGTGCGATCCCTTCGAGCGGGTCGGCTCTTCCCCTAGGACGAGCGGCGTGCGACCGAGCCTACACCCGAGCGGTGACCCTTCAGATGGCGGTTTGTAAGGATGCCTCCAACCCGAGCCCTCCGATATTGGTGATTTCAACACCGCCGAGTGAGCTGCGGCCACCTCCGACTCGGCAACCTCGAGAATCGCCGCCGCCGGCCGAGCCGTCTCGGTGCCGCCATGGCTCCCGGAGGTGATCGACCAGCACCTCGCCCACCGAACAGGCTTCCGCGACGAAGGAGCCGGAACCATGGACAAGGCGCTGGTGGGCGCTACTGGGATCGAACCAGTGACCTCTGCCGTGTGAAGGTGAATCAGCGGGTTTTCGGGACCTTGCGGCACATACGAATCGGCCGGAACGCATTGTGCTGCAATAGTCTTTGACTCTCATCGATTGTCATCGATTTGGGACGTTTCTCAGCAAATCGCGTCCTATGCGCGTCCTGGGAGAGCCTGTTTTCGATTTCGCGATTGCGATGAGAGCGCGCTTTGGGCCAAGAATGACGCCCTTCGATTCTGTCGCAACGGCGCGTCCGTTAGGACGGCTCCTCCAGGAGAACGGGACCACTGATGATCTCCCCTGCGTCCGCATCCGAGACTGGCGACACCTGTCCGAAACTCACGACTTCAATGCCGATTACGCCATCTTGGGCACGTATCTTCACGGGTTTGGGGTCCGTACCTGCCATCAGGATCCCGTCGGAGATCTTCTCGATCGCCGAGTTGGTCCGGATAGGCTGATCAGCCAGCACCACGCCTACCGGGAGCTCCAGCAGCGACACGAGGAACTGACTATCAACCGCATTCTTGAGCTGCACACCGCCAATGCCTGGAGCGAGGCGCTCGAACTTCTCGCGAAGAACCGTGACGGTCACGGCCCCAGCGAGATCGAGTTCTACGAGCAGCTTTGGGTTGGCCCTGAGAATCGCACGCATGTCGCTCTCGTCTGGGAGCTGGCGCGCAGCGGCCGATCCCGAACTTGCGAATAGATCCCACGCGTTCCTATTGATCTCGAGATGCACATCACCATCCTGAGCAAGCGCGCGGATGGCGTCCTTGACCGTCGAGCCTCCGAACCTCCCTGCGCGGCTGATCAGGTCGGCCGTCACTTCGTCCGTGAAGGCAGCGAGCTCCTTGGTTGTTGTCTGCGGCTCCCTGGCGAGGTACTCCGCGACCAGCCTGTCGCGCTCCTCGATCTCACTCAGACTCAAGCCCTCCTCTGCGAGTTCAGCTGGCGAGACCGATCGAAGAAACCCATACACCTTCTCACCGCGAGTGACGTAGCTGGGCCTACCTTCGATCGCAGCCTTCACGGCGCGTGAGGGTGAACCCTGGTTTATCTCGGTCGCTGTGAGTTCGGACAGCGTCTCACGTCCGGGCGTGGCGTACGCCACGAGCATATCCCGGTCGTCGGGGTCTGGCGGATCCACCGCGGCCACGAGTTCGCCTCGCTTCGTGATCAGCACTCGCCGGCCTTCGGCAAGCGCTTGGAAGATCGCAACCGACTCCTGCTTCAGGCGCGAGATCGGAACCGGCCCGTAGTCTCTTCCTCGCATGCGGCACCTCCTGGCTCATGACTTACCTACCACCATAGGTAACTTGATAAGCCCACGCAAGTCCGGGCCTATACAATCCACACCCGAGCCACATTCTACCTAGTTGCCTAGGCAACTAGCGAAGGGAGGGGACAGATGTCGATCTACAGTGCCGGAACGGCCGCATACCGAGACACAACCAAGTGGCTGGTGGCCTTCGTGCCGATCGCAGCCATTCTCTCGGCAGGGGCGGTGGCGGGCCCGGGTTTGGTCAACACCATCGGGAACGCTGACTCAATTCGCGACTTCTTTGAAATGGCCGGTTGGCCCGTGGCTGGGCTCGTTGCCGTCAGCCTCGGAATCATCGCCGTCGTGTGGCGTGGCTCTGTGATTCTCAGTCTCCAGCCCACCGAACTTGGCGCAGTCGTGGCCGATCCGGAGCTCATGTCCGCCGCGTTCGGTGCCGGAGTCGGAGCACCGTACTTCTTTGATCGGCACCAATTCGAGGATGCCATGACCAGACTGCTGTCGATCTGGGACAGCGGGCAGCCCCCGGAGCCTTCAGATCCGTTGCTAACTCGAGCTATCGCTGCGACCGAGGCCCTGCGGGAGTGGTCGCTGCACCGGCAACTAGGAGCAGCTTTCGGGGGCTTCCGCAAGACCTTTGGGTGGAGCGTCATTGCCATCGTCACCGGTCTCATGGTCGCCGCAGTCTCCCTTCAACCGGGCTCAGATACGATAGCGACGCCAACGAGGGTGCTGATTGACGTCAGCGACAGTGGCGGCGCGGCTCTCACGACGGAAACGGGTTGCCACGGTGCTGCTGCGTCCGAATTCTGGGCGGTAGGCGGGAATTGGGATGCACCGACGCTCCAAGTCGACGGCCCAGGGTGCCGGTTCGGCGCACAGTGGAAACCAGACCCAGACGTAATCGAACTTCGGCTGCCACAAGGATCAGACGGATAGAAACGAGACGATCACGCAGTTGAACAGCTCCCACTCATCGGCACTTCCACTGCTCGTGTTCGATTGCCATTGATGTGGGGCTGGCTCCGGGGTCCTGAGGTCGGGGGATGCGAGCGAGCGGATCTCGGCAGGATCGAGCGGCCGCACGGTCAACTCAGCAGGAAACTCAGCGTCTGGATCGCGAATCGTCAACGTCCATGCTCCGCCACCCTTGACGGGCAGATCCGAAATCTCGAGCTCACCGTCGACCGAGGCCACTGCTTCACCGCGGAGCAGCCTGATCACGCCTTTCCGCAGCCTGGCTGATCCCAAATACTTGAGGCGGAACGCGTAGTCATCCAGCGGCTTGCCACCATCCCTCGTGATGATCCCTCGTCCCATCGCCATCCCATTCTCAGTCGCCACTGAGATCGCCGTCAACGGCGCAGAGGCCGATGCTGACAGTCTCGAAGCTGCGCCGCCGCTCGCGGCACAGGTGGTCGCCAAACCACCCGATCCTTCCGCCCGCTACAGAAGCTACTCGACGATCGGTCGGTCGCCATCCGAGTCACCCTTGCAGGCGGCGACGAACTGACTTCCAACTATGTGTTACCCGTGTTGCTGGATTCGCTTGATCCGAAGTTGCAGGGCAGCGCGACGCCCCGCCGACGTCGACCGGGTTCGTGATCTCGATCTCGACGACGAGGAGTCGAAGGAACTTCTCCGCCAGCACCCAACTCAACGCGCAGTCTCGACATGGGCTTGAGCTTGCCGTCCGACGTGATCGAGGGCGACTTCAGCGGGCACTCGTGGTGGCTTGATGGGGAGTTGATCGGCAAGGCCGAGTGTCAGGTCGAAGAGGCACGGTTCTAGTCAATCAAGAAGCCATCCATCGCTGATCGGCTCGCGGTGGAACCCCAGCAGCGTCACGCAGGCATGCGTTGCGCTGCTGCGAGGACGTGCTCGTCGGGAGCACTCAGATGAACCTGGTGTTGGGAGAAGGCTACGGAAGGTGTTGTCCCCTTGGTGAACGGGTCGCATGGACCGTCTAACCGGGCCGTTCGGCGAACCACGGTCGGTAGTGTCGGGGCCGATGGCCAACCCCGAACACCTCGACATCCTCAAACAAGAAGTCGAAACCTGGAACGAGTGGCGCCAAGCCAACCCGGACACCAGACCAGACCTTCGCCGGGCGGACCTAAACGATACGGACCTCAGTCGAGCGGACCTCAGCGGGGCGGACCTCAGTGGAGCGCTCCTTCGTAGGGCGTATGTCGGACATGCGAACCTCATCAAGGCGGACCTCACCAGAGCGGACCTGAACGGCGCACTTCTGAGCGGGGCGGACCTCAGCGGAGCGAACCTTTGCAACGCGCTACTAAGCGGCGCTCACTTCGACAGGGCGATGCTCACCGCGGCGAACCTGAGTGAGGCGACCATGTTTGGTACGGACCTCCGCGGCGCCTATCTGACGGGGGCGAACCTCCACAAGGTGCAGCTGACCGGCGGGCGCCTATCCGGTTCAGACCTCACGGGAGCAACCCTCACCGAGGCGAACCTCACCGAGGCGAACCTCAATGGGGCAGACCTGACCGGGGCAGACCTGACCGGGGCAGACCTGACCGGGGTACACCTCACTGAATCCGACCTTACCGAGGCCAACCTCAAAGAAGCGGACCTCACGAGGGCAGTGGCCGTCCGAGCCACGTTGACAGACTGTGATCTCAGCAGCAGCAAGGTGTACGGCATTTCCGTTTGGGACCCGGTGGGCGAACCTAGAGCTCAGCGGGACCTCGCGATTACTCCGTGGTATGCCGACGCTGTGGTGACGGTCGATGACCTCGAGATCGCGCAGTTCATGTACCTCATGCTCAACAACGACAAGCTGCGCAACGTCATCGACACCATCACCTCGAAGTTGGTGCTCATCCTTGGCCGCTTCACCGACGACCGAAAGCAAGTGCTCGATGCTCTCCGGGATGAGCTGCGAACCCGCAACCTGACCCCGGTCCTGTTCGACTTCGACCCTTCCGATGACCAGGACTTCACCGACACCGTGACGCTGCTCGCCCGGATGGCCCGCTACGTCATCGCTGACCTGACAGACCCCCGTAGCGTCCAACAAGAACTGTCGCTCATCGCCCCCCAGGTAGTTGTCGCGATCAAGCCCATCATCCTCGCCGGCCAAGAGCCGTGGTCGATGTTCGATGACCTTCGCCGGCGTTCTCGTGGCTTGATGAAGCCGTACACTTACACCGACCTCGAGCGCCTCCTCGCCGGCCTCGACGCCTACGTACTCCAACCCCTCGCCGAGAAGCGGGAGCAGCTCAAGGCGCTGCTTGACGACGACTGAGGCCGGGGGCACCCCACCCCACCCCCTACCCTGGCCATCCGACCACCAGCCAGCACGGCCAAGCCGGCGACGGGGAGGGGGGAGCCCGACGGGCGCCGTTGAGTGGTCCAGCTGGCCTGTGCCCTGTTTGTCGGACTCGGGTTGTGGGAGTTGGGGCCCTTAACTCCGACCCGGCATACCGGACCGAAGCTGGCCAACCATCTCAACAGGTCCTGATAGCCCGCAGTGTCGGCGAGGAACGCTTCGTCCCCAACACACCACCATTGCCATCGACCGCTCCCGCCACATGGGCATCAGCGTGGGTGTCCACCCCACTGATCACGGTTCGTACCATCGACATCAGCCGCCCCTTCTACTCGATAACGGTGCAAGGGGTGGCACACACTGGCCGGGACGGCGGACCGTGAACGGTCAGCCTGTTTGCCCAGACTGACCAGGCCACACCGCCCGACTGGTGGTTGCAAACCAGCCAACATCATCCCTCCCAGCCGGATATGCGTTGGCCGAGTGCTTGGTGGAGGAATGCTGCCATCTGACCTCGAGTGACGCAGCCGCTGGGCACACCCCGCCGTGATCGCATAACGGCTCGGGCACACGAGCGTTCGGACCGTTCTCAACGTGTATGGGCACCTCTACGACGGCCTCGACCGAGATGCCGCCGATGCCCTCGCCTCACCCTGGAGCGGCTCCGATGTGGTCGCGGAGCCAAATCGCGGAACCTTCGGCTGATGGCTAATCGACCGAAACCGTTGTTCCGCAAATCGGAAGCCTTTCGTCACAAGCCAATCGGCCGGATCTCGTTGTGCCGTAACGGTTCGGGTTGTCGCTGGTTTGTGAGCTTGTGCGTCGTTTCGCATCGTCGCACGGACTATCCGCGGACTGCTCACAGACTCCGCATCGACCCCATTCCTGCCGGGGCCGGTCAGGCGGCGTCTGGGTCATCGCAACAAGATGCATGCCTCGGCGTCCCTATTCGAAACTCACCGGGTTGGGATTTCGGATCTGGTTCGTGACGGCGTGATTACTCATGCACCTCGGCGTTGGGCCTGCATGAGGACTGGGGAGCCGGAGCTGGGTGCCATCAGCGAACTCACGGCCTTCGATGCCGTCGAGCACGAATCCTTGGGCATTGCGTTGGCGTCGACAACGGCACTATTGCCATCGGGGCGGTAGGAAGTGGCCGAGGCCGCGGGTGACGGAGGAGACTGAGTGAGGGACCGCATCTCACTGCCCAGCGCTCCGGGTAGGTGAGTTGAGACCGGCGCGACGCTCGACTGTCAAGGAATAGCTCCCTAAAGAATGGCCGCCACCGACCAAAGCCGATCGGTATAGTTGCATCATGGTGAGGGAATAGGGGGGGGTTGACGATGATTCGTTCGAGGCCCGCCGCTGGATGGCGGCTGCAGATTGCGTTTATTGCGGCAGCCATGAGTGTCGCCCTGATGCCGTCCGTCGCGGCTGCGGATACGTCCTCTTGGACCGAGATCACGCGGTTGGTCTCGCCGGAGCCCGAGGGCACATTCGGCGGTCAAGTCGCCGTTGCAGGCACCACTGTCGCAGTTTCCGAAGGCGCCGTGGTGTACGTCTTTCAAGGCGGTCGTGATCCCATTCGGCTGTCGCCGTCGGGTGATGTCGGTGTGATTGCGTCTGGTTCGCCGCTGGCGATGACCGATGCGCTCATTGCGCTCGGTACGACCGACGGCGTGTACGTGTTCGAGCGCGGACGGAACGGCTGGCGTGAGACCACACGACTCGCACCATCAGGCGGCGGCGACACCCTGATCTTGTCGGTCGCAGTCGACGGCTCCACCATCGTGGCAGGTGTCGATAGTGCAGCGTACGTGTTCACCAAGACCCGTCGGGGCTGGCAGCAGCGGGCAACGCTGACGTCAGGAGTGGAAGGCGATGGGTTTGGTCGCGATGTCGCCATATCAGGCGACGTGGTTGCGGTCACCGCGAGCAATGCCGGTGCTGCCTATGTGTTCCGTGCCGACCGTCGTGGCCGCTGGCTGGAGGAGGCGCGGCTCCAGGCCGCTGATGGGGAGACGATTGGCTATTCGGTGGCGGTCGACGATGGCACCGTCATGGTGGGAGCCCCTGGGGTCGACACCAGTGGGTTCTTCGCAGTGGGTGCCGTGTACGTGTTCGTGCTCGAAGGCGGATCATGGATCGAGCGTGCCCAGCTCACGGTGTCCGACCCCGTCGAGTATGCCGTCTTTGGGTGGGACATTGCGATATCCGATGGCGTTGCCGTCATCGGCGCACCCGGCGGCCTCTATGAGGGTCCCGGTGCGGCCTACGTCTTCCGTGACCACGACGGCGACTGGGTCGAGGAGGCCAAGTTGGTGGCTTCCGCGCCCGCTGCAGAGTTCGTCGACTACAGCTTCTTCGGCGCCAACGTAGCCATCGACGGCAAGGTGATCGCAGCCGGTGCGCCGTTCGACGTGGGGACCGGGGGCGAGTTCCTGACCGGAGCCGCCTACGTGTTCCGATCCGATTGAGTCCAAAGCGGGGCCATCAGAAGCAGGCCGAAGCCCGACGACGGATAGGCACCGACGCCCGTGGAGGCTGCCAACAGCTTGCGGACTCGCTCAGAGACGCGTCGGTGCGCCGTATGGGAGACTCGGCGTCGCGGAGTACCGAGTGGGTTGCGATTTGACCACCTTCATCCCAGGTTGATCGCCTCCGCGCGGCCTCGATGAAGCCGCCGCAGACCGCTGGATGAGGCGTTTCGGCGACCTCGCGCGGATTCCTCGCGGACTCTGACGGACCGCTCAAGCGTTGTGCCGCTGAGCTAATCGACCGAAACCGTTGTTCCGCAAGGGCTCCCAGCCGGGTGGGCGTTGACGGGCTCGAACCGCCGACCTCTTCCTTGTAAGGGAAGCGCTCTCCCAACTGAGCTAAACGCCCGAAGCGGGCGGAAGTGTAGTGGTGGCCGAACACCCGTCCCGAAGCCTCAGACCTCCGGCCCCCACCCTCCGCTCAATGTCGGCCCCTCGACAAGTCCCGCCGGTATCGTCGCCGGCGTGCCCGACAGCCTCGACCAACTCACCTGGGTCCCCGTCCCGTTGAACTTCCTCGGAATCCTCCTGCTGCTCATCGCCAACATCCCCTTCCGCCTCGGAGCCCGCAGCCCCTGGATCCGGCTCGGCGCCGTCGGTTTGGCTTGGATCGGCCTCGCCATCGTCTCCCCTTGGCTCCTCTTGCTGGCGATCCCACCCGCGATTATCGTCGTCAATCGCCGACGCAGGCTGTTGCGCTCTCAGCGGCTCATCGAGGCCAAGCGCACCAAGCCGTCACCCGACCTTGCCGAACACGTCGCCGCGTTCACGGCCTACGGCTATCGCTACGTCGCCACGCTCACGGTCACCGCCGAGGACGGCACCTACCCCATCGCCATCCATCGGTTGCCCGACCTCGCCGGCTGGATCGAGCTCACGCCGACATCGATGGAGATCCAGCACCGCTTCGGGAAACGTAGCTTCTCGACGGCCGACTTCCGCTCCACAGGTCGGACACCGCATCACCTCGTCCAGATCTGCGCAACCGCCACCTCCGAACCGCGGATGACCGCTCATCGGCGCGTCCTCGCCCGACTGGCGCACATGGGCCACCGCCCCGATCGCCTCACCGACGACGACGTCATTGCGCTCCTCCTCGAACAGATCGCCGGCTCCTACAGACGCATGGCGACCGCCCGCTGGCGCGACGCCGTCGCCCACGCCTACTGGGAAGAGCTCGCCTACCAGGACCGCATCGGGTGCCGGGCACTGGCCGACAATCAGCGCTTCGACAGAATCCTCCGCAACTGGCTCGGCGCCGCCGACCCCGACTAGCCGACCGCCAAACACGCCCGTGCTGCAGCATCGAACAGGCTTCGCCGGAAGGCGGCATCGGGAGCGACGAGATGCGTCGGATCCCAGTCGTCGCCGTGGAGCGTATCGGCCACGTATACCGCATACCCGAGCCGCACCGAACGGAACCGGGCCACCGTCGCCAGCGCCGCCGCCTCCATCTCCACCGCCACACACCCCTCGGCGACCCGCGCCGCAACCCGGGCCGAGGTCTCCCGGAACAGCGCATCGGTCGTCCACGTCAGCCCCGACCGAACGTTGAAGGCGGCGCACGCGGCCCGCACCGCCGACTGCATGCCCGGGTCGTGGACCGCAACGCGCGCTGCGGGGGCGTAGTGATACGACACGCCCTCGTCTCGCACCGACCCGTCGGGCACGACCACCGTCCCCGGCACGCACTCCTCGAGCAGCCCTCCGGCAGAGCCGCACGCAACAAATGTCGTGGACCCGAGAGCGATCAGCATCTCGAAGAGCAGCGTCGCCGCCGGCGCACCCACACCGACAAGCACCACGACCAGCGGCCGGCCCTCGAACGCGATCTCCCACACCGGATGCACCGCACTCTCGGCCTGCAACCGGGCCCGCTCGATGGGCTCGTGTTCACCGAGCACCGCATCGACCACGTCAGGCATCCACGTGATGACGGCGTGCTTTGGAACGTCGACCGGCGCAAACCACGTGTTCGGCTCTACGACCGCACTCGGCACCGGGTCGTATTCGAGAAGCGGAACGTCGTCCATAGCTCGGGACGATACGCCGCAGCCGCGTCACCGCGAAGCCTGAGCCGTTCGTCTGTATGAGCACTACCAGCCGATCAGGAGCAGTCGTGGACACAATCGCACGCCTCGAAGAGTGGCCGGACCCGGCGCCCACTGCGGCGCTCGGAGCTCCCGGGCGACGGGACCGCTACATCTGGGCCCGGTACATCGCCCTCGGCGCCGCGCTCGGCCTGGGCTGGGGCGTCCTGATGCGGATCTGGATGAGGTTCATTTCCACCAGCCCCGAGTTCAGCTGGACGGGGACCATGTTCATCCTCGGTGCGTCGGCCATCGCCGGTGCTGTCCTCGGCTTCGCCCGCCACCGGCGCAACGCCGGCGGTCAAGGCTGGTGGCGACTGTCCATCCTCTCGCTCCTTCTGCTCGGCGCCGCTGGGGGAGTGATGTGGGGAACGGTGATCCTCTGGGGCGCCGCCATCGCCCGCCGCCGGACGTGGTGGCTGGCGCTGCCGCTCACGATCGCCGGGGCGCTGCTCCAGATCCCCGTCGTCGGCGACGTGATCCTGGACGGCTGGAGACGCGACTCGGTGGCCGCAGTCGTCGCCGTGGGTTGGTACGCACCGATGCTGGCGTTCGAAGCATGGGCGTTCTCTGTTGTGTTCGCTCTCAGCGCGCCCGGCGTCGATACGCCGAGGTGGAAGACGGCGGTCATCGCCGTCCCGATCGCTGCGGTCTCGTTGCTTGCGGTCGTCGTCGCCGGCTCCATGGGGTAATGCCCCGACCGCACGAGGGCCTTCTTCAGCAAACGTCGAAGCCGAACCCGCCGTGGATGGAAGACACCGTGGTGCCGGACGTGGCAGGGTCGCCGCTGAACTCTCCGTGCAGCCCGCGGACGTCATCCCCCATACCGATCGAGAAGTGCCAGCCACCGGTGATCTCGTCCGGCTCGGGCGACCAGGTCAGATCACCGCCGTACGCAGCCTCCATCTCGGCGAGCGTCGCACCCACACCAACACCGGCCTCGGTGACGAGCCGTGCGCCGAACTCCCCCGATTCCGACGCGATCCAACCGTTGAAGTTCACGTAACGCTCGCCGTCGCCAAGGACGTGATCGCCCGCTGCTCGAGTTCTAGCCGTGACCGACGACGGACGCAGCAACGGGTCGGCAGTTGCCTGCCGACCCGTTGTACGCCCGCTATCTGTCAGATTGGGTTCTCGATACTCCTCATGCGCTCGCAGGCGGTCGCCGTGTCGAAACCGGCATCGCCCGAACACCGATCCACGCCGTCCGTCGGCACCGGTGGCGGTGCGTCGACGTCCGGTGGTGGAGGAGGCAGATCGCCGGCGAGGAAGTCATCGCCACCGCCGCCGTAGATCGTGTCCGACCCGGGTCCGCCCGCCAGGAAGTCGGCACCACCCGCACCGAGGATCACGTCGGTGCCGAAGCCGCCGATGATGAAGTCGTCACCGCGACCGCCGGAGCCGAAGTCGTCTCCCACGGCAAGAGCGATGAAGTCATTGCCTGCGTCGCCCGTGACCCTGTCGTCCCCCGGCCCGCTCAGGATCTGATCGTCGCCGTCGCCTCCGGTGATGCGGTCGTTGCCACCCGCGGCGTCCACGTTGCCGAAGAAGCTCAGGTCATCTCCAGCCACGGCATCGTTGCCGTCGCCGGCGTCGATGACATCGTCACCGAGGCAGCCTGCAATCCAGTCGTCGCCACCAAGACCGTCCATGATGTCGTTGCCGTTGAGACCGACCATCAGGTCGACGCCTTCCGTTCCCACCAGCGCGTCGCGGCCGTCGGTGCCGACAATGAGATTGGCATCGATCCCCATCTCGCTCAGGAAGACCTGGTACGCCTCCGGGTCGGCACATGGGTCGGGCTCCTCGTCCTGTGCAGAAGCCACCGCCAAGGGCAGGGCCCACAGTAAGAGAGAGACCGCCGCGAGGGTCAGCAGGGTTCGTCTCCGAAACGACACATTCGCCCCTTTCGTCGCACTCGCCGGCGTCACCGCCGGTCATACGGGGTATCAGACCCCGGTCAGACGCCCACGCCAATGCGCACCTTTCAACATACGCGTTCCCGAAAAGCGCGTCCAGCGCGACCGACAACCCGCCGGCAACCTCGCTACCCACCACCGGCTGGCATACTGCGCCGCCATGTCCCGCACCGCCGCCCGGATCCTCGTGTTCTCGACATCGGCCGCCGTCCTGGTGCTCGAGATCCTGGCCGGCCGCCTGCTCGCTCCCTACGTCGGCGTCACCCTCGAGACGTTCACCGGGATCATCGGGACCGTCCTCGCCGGCATCTCGCTCGGCAGCTGGCTCGGGGGACGCGCCGCAGACCGCTACGAGCCCGCCAAGCTCCTCGGCCCCCTACTCATCGCCGGCGGCGTGCTCACGCTGCTGGCGCCGACCATCGTCGCCATCGCCGGGCCGCGCCTGCGGGGCGGGGACGCGATCGGCATCGTCATCTTGACGGCGCTCGGCTTCTTCCTGCCCGCCCTGGTGCTCAGCGCCGTCACCCCCGTCGTGGTCAAGATCATGCTGCACGATCTGGCCGAGACCGGGTCGGTCGTCGGCCGCTTCTCGGCCATCGGAACCGCCGGCGCCATCTTCGGGACGTTCTTCACAGGGTTCGTCCTCTTGGCCACTCTGCCGTCACGCCCGATCGTGCTCACCGTGGGGCTGCTCCTGGTCGCCGCCGGTCTCGTCCTCACCTTCCGCAGCACGCGTCCCCGGAACGCCGTGGTGGCCGTCGTCATCGTGGCGACCGTCATCGCCGGCGGACTCACCGCTGCGGTCGCCGGCCCGTGCGACGTCGAGACCACGTACTTCTGCGCCCGGGTCACGGTCGACGATTTCCGCCCCACCGGCCGTGTGCTGTGGCTCGACACGCTGCGCCACTCATACGTCGATCTCGAAGACCCCACCCACCTCGAGTTCCGCTACGCCGGTCTCGTGGGCGACGCCATCGAGACCCAAGCCCCCGAGGGCCCGCTCGACGCCCTGTACGTCGGCGGCGGCGGGTTCACATTGCCGCGCTGGCTCTCAGCCGTCAGGCCGGGCAGCACCAACACCGTGCTCGAACTGGACGCAGAGCTCGTGGCGATCGCCGAGCGTGACCTCGGTCTCGACACGGCGGAGATCGACCGCATCGAGGTAGGCGACGCCCGCCTGACGCTCGACTCGACGCCGACCGTAACGTTCGAGCTGGTCGTCGGCGATGCGTTCGGCGGCGAATCCGTCCCGTGGCACCTCACCACCACGGAGTTCTACGAGGCGGTCTACACGCACATGACCCCGGACGGCATGTACGTCATGAACCTGATCGACTACCCCCCTGCCAGGTTTGCTCGCGCCGAGGCGGCGACGCTTGGCGATGTGTTCGAGCACGTGATGGTGGTGGCTCCGGCCGACTACGTCTACGGCGATCGGGGCGGCAACTATGTGCTGGTTGCGTCGGACGAGGCGTTCGACGTCGAGGCAATGGGGAACAGCATGCGGCAGCGTGGGGCCGAAGAA
>JAHEJX010000096.1 GCA_024638645.1 Actinomycetes bacterium | reverse complement strand
TTCCGTAACCGACGATGGCAAACCCGGCTGGGCCACCGTCAGAGTCCCGAATGATCAGCGTATCGGACTCTCCAGTCGCCTCGAGGGCTTCCGACATTCCGTGCTCGTCGAACCGCCAGAACGCCATAAAGGCTGCCGCATCGATCTCCAGTAGCTTCTCCAGCGGAACATCTGAGCCTTCAACCACGAGGTGATTCGGCGATTTCGGTTGCTCGGAGAGCTCGAGCCTCATTAGGGCGAGGTCGATGAAAGGCTCGTAGTCGGCCTCGAGCCACGGCGTGTGGGCGCTCGCCGGCAACGGTGGCGAAAGCACGGACGGAGCGCCGATGTCGGTGAGGTGGCCAGTGCATGCCTGCAAAAAACCACCCCCGCCTCGCACGAGACGCAGCGAGGCAGAACTCTCGGCATCATTCCAAGGTCTGGCGTCGGCTCGAGCCCAGCCCCGGCGGAAGCTCATGGGACCTGGCCACTCCCCGCGGTGCATGACCTTGAAAGGACTCTCGGTTAGCGCCATGGCTTCCCAATCCCGGTAGACACTCGGTTCGTCGATGCAGGCTACCCCGATTGTGGGAGCCCAAAATCCGTTGGGGTGTCATCATGTCCCCGTGACGGTGCTACTGGCTTCTCATGACTCATCGCTCGCCCATGACACTGGGCCGCGCCATCCCGAGCGCCCGGCCCGCATCCCTGCCGTGATCGAGGGAGTGCGGACGGCGGGGATCGAGGTGCTCGACCTGCGGCCCGAGCAGGCTGATCTGAGCCTTATCACCGCAATTCACAGTCCTGACTATGTCGAAGACATCCGGAGTTTCTGCGGCGGAGGTGGGGGAGCGCTCGATCTCGATACCCACGCCGGCTCTGCTTCATGGGACGCCGCGCTGCGCGCCGCCGGCGCCGGGGTACAGGTGGCCGACGCGTTGCGCGAAGGCACAGCCGACTTTGGGTTCGTAGCGATGCGACCGCCCGGCCACCACGCCGAGTGGGACCGTGCCATGGGGTTCTGCCTCTTCAACAACGTTGCGGTGACGGCTGCATACCTGACAGAACGGGGGGATCGGGTGGCGATCGTCGACTGGGATGTTCATCACGGCAACGGAACACAAAGGACCTTCTACAGCGACGACAGGGTTCTCTACCTATCGCTGCACCAAGCCGGCATCTACCCGGGGACCGGTTCGGGGGGCGAGCTCGGCGAAGGCAGTGGCGAGGGGACCAATCTGAACATTGCAGTCCCGGCGGGTACCGGGGGCCAGTTCTATCGAAAGGCAATGCTCGAGTTGGTTACTCCAGTTTTCGATCAGTTCTCTCCGGATTGGGTGCTGGTGTCTGCCGGGTACGACGCGCATGCGGCCGATCCGCTTGCCGGGCTCATGCTGCTTGAAGCCGATTACGGCTTCATGGCGCAAACTCTGGCCCGGCTGTCGGTCCCGAGCCGGGCCGTTGTCTTTCTGGAAGGCGGCTACGACCTCAGCGCCCTCGAGGGATCAGCCAGGGCGACCGTGCAGGGTTGGGCCGGTGCCAATCGGTTTGACCGCGACGCGAGCATGGGTCGCATGCCGGTCGGACTGATGGACCGAATCAACACACTGTGGAGTCGGTACTGGGATCTGCACTGAGCGGACTTTGCAGTTGACGGATGTCTGGTGCTGGGTGCTGCGTCGCCGTAGTCGCCCCAGCGCAGGAGAACGTACTGAAAGATGCTCCAAGAACGTTCTACCACAATCGGTGGCTGAGCTGGCAAATCTCCGGCTCGACGTGCAATTTCTTCTTGCACGAAGTAACTAGATATCTAGTCACTTCGTGCTACCGCCACTTGTCACCAACGGTTGGCGTCAAGGTCACTTGCTGCCGGCTCGTGGGGCCGGTCGCTGGATCTTCACAATGGGCCACAACAGATTGTGGCCGGACTCGGTCAACTCCCTCCCGGCGCGAAGCGACTGCGACTCCTCGAAGCGCGGCTGAAGTATCGCCGCGTCGACCTCGACTACCTCGGCCACTCACTCGGCGCAAAGCCGCGAACTTTGCCCTGGTGAGCCGATTTGCTGTCAAGCCACTGATCGTGTTGGCCGATACCACGGAGAGTTGCCGGGGCAACACAGAATCAGCAAAGCCAAACCGGGCATTGGCGCGCAGTCGTCGGCCGGTACGGATCAGAGGAGACCACCGAAATTGAACCCGCTGCCACCACTTGATGAGATGCTCCAGAAGCTTCTCGAGGTCAAAGGCTCCGACCTTCACCTCAAGGTTGGTTCGCCGCCGGCTTTCCGCATTGACGGAGAGCTGCACCTCTCGAACCTCGATCCACTGACCGCGCAGAACACGGCCACTTACGCGGAGGAACTCCTCAGCGAGCGCATGGCCATCGCATTCGAGAGCACCAACGAAGCAGACTTTGCATTCGGCAAGCCGAGCCTCGGCCGGTTCAGGGTCAACTGTTATCGGCAACGAGGGTCGGTAAACATCGTCATTCGAGCGGTGAGCCCGGCAAGCCAGCCGTTCGCCGAGCTCGGTCTTCCCGACATCGTTGGGCAACTCTGTGACAACAAGCGCGGGCTCATCCTCGTGTCCGGCCCCACCGGTTCGGGTAAGTCAACAACGCTGGGGGCGATGCTCGATCACATCAACTCGACGCGTCGAGCGAACATCATCACGCTCGAAGATCCGATCGAAATACTCCATCCCGACAAGAAGTCGATCGTCAGCCAGCGTGAAGTTGGTGTTGATACGGAGTCATTTGCCGAGGGTTTGCGCCGGGTGCTGCGTCAAGACCCCGACGTCATTCTGATCGGCGAAATGCGCGATCGAGCCACCGTCGAAGCTGCGCTGAAGGCCGCCGAGACAGGACATCTCGTGTTGTCCTCGCTACACACGACCGACTCGAGCGAGTCTGTGAACCGTGTCATCGATTTCTTCCCCGCCGACTATCAGCAACAGATTCGCCTCATGTTGGCTGCCAGCCTCACGGCAGTTCTCAGCCAAAGGCTGCTGCCGCGCACCGACGGCCAGGGCCGCGTGCCTGCCCTCGAGATCCTCGTGAACACGGATCGAGTCACTGAGCGCATTTCGGACCCCGAGATGACGCACACGCTTCCGGACGTAGTGGCTGAGGGCTCGTTCTACGGAATGCAGAGCTTCGACCAGGCAATCATCCGTCTGTACACCGAAGGGTTGGTCAGCTTCCAGGACGCGTTGGCCCACGCCAGCAACCCGACGGACTTCAAGCTGGCCGCGCAAACTACTGGCTTGATGACCGCCTAGCTGCGGCTCTGCCAAAGGCTCCAGACGCTGGCGCCGAATAAGTAAGGAGGCACTCGTTGCCTCCTTTACTTATGTCTCTCCCTTCGACCGAGGTCGGTTTGCGACGACGGAGTACCCGCCATATCCGGGGGAGGGTGGAGCCGAGTTAGTCGAGCAGTGGTGCGAAGGTGCCGAGGCACACTCAGCGCCTCTTCGGCTTCTTTCGCCCACCCGACGAGCCACCTCCCCTAACGCTCGGCTGGGCCTCCCTGGCGAAGAGACACGTGACGAGTACGAATACTCACTACCGAGTACCTCAACTATGGTCCTGCGCGCCATGTCCACCTTCGTTTGCCAGACCTGCGGGAAGTCGTTCTCCCTACCGCAACACGTGCTCGACCGGTATCCGGGCTGGGTTCCCAAACAGTGCATGGACTGTCGTAACGGCAAGGTCGCTTCTTCTTCTCTTTCTTCTGGTTCGCGCAAGAAGAGTCGGTCCAAAGACGTCGTTTTGACCACGGATGAGGTCTTGGCGGAGTTCACTGACGGGCCAGACACCGGTGTGTTCACCGATGGAGGAGCGGTCCCCAACCCGGGGCCCGGAGGTTGGGGCGCCGTGTACGTGGTCGATGGCGAGATAATCGGCGAGGCCAGCGGCCACGACGCGGACACCACCAACAATCGCATGGAGCTCATCGCTGCCCTCGAAGCCGTTTCCCTCGTCCCGGAGGGAACCCCGGCCACCGTATACGCCGATAGCCGGCTCGTTGTGCAAACCGTCAACGAGTGGGCAGCCGGCTGGGAAAAGCGCGGATGGAAACGCAAGTCCGGTCCGGTAGAGAACCTGGATCTCGTGCAGCCGCTCTACCGGGCATTCAAATCCCGACCTGAGCTCAAGCTGGAGTGGATTGCGGCCCACTCGGGATATCGGTGGAACGAATATGCTGACGCGCTGGCGAGCAAGTGGCGGGTCGGATGAGCAAATACCTAATACCTAATACCTAATACCTACCTAATACCCAATACCTAGAACCGCCGCTGCAGTCCTAGTCGCCCAAGCGGGCTCGATTACCCTTCTCGATCACATGATTCCCCCCCGTCTCAAGCCGTTGTTGCGTGCCGATGCGCCCGCCGGGCGTCTTGCTTCGCTCTTTCGTGATGCAGGTCACGAACTCGCCCTTGTCGGTGGAAGCGTTCGCGACGCCTTGCTTGGGAGAGAAATCGAGGATCTCGACTTCACTACTGATGCCCGCCCGGACCGCATCAAAGAAATCGTGGGTTCGTGGGCGCACGACCTGTACCTCGCTGGTCAACGCTTCGGAACGATCGGGGCCATCCACGAGGGCCACCTATACGAGATCACGACCTATCGATCTGAGGTGTACGCAGAGCAGAGCCGCAAGCCGGACGTTGCCTATTCGAGTGATATCAGTGTGGATCTCAGCCGCCGCGACTTCACCGTCAACGCTATGGCGCTGCGTCTCGATCGGGAGGGAACACCCGAGCTGATCGACCCATATGGTGGCATCGCCGACATGGCTGCCAAGACGTTGCGAACGCCGCTCGATCCCGAGGTGTCGTTCGGGGACGACCCCCTGCGCATGCTGCGATTGTTCCGCTTCCTTTCGACCATCGGGTTCGCCCCAGACGAGCCGGCGCTGCGGGCGACGGCGGCGCTCGCCGATCGACTTGAGATCGTCTCCCGGGAACGAATTCAGGCCGAACTGAGCAAGTTGATGGTTGGGGACCATGTTGCCGACGCACTGTGGGGCTTGGTGGAAACGGGGCTTGCAGACCACTTCCTTCCGGAGTTGGCGGCGCTCGAGCTGCAGCAGGACCCCCAACATCGTCACAAAGATGTGCTCGCTCATTCGATTGCCGTATGTGCCAAGACGCGACCGATCCTGGAGCTCCGCCTCGCTGCCCTTCTCCATGACATCGGCAAGCCGGCCACCCGTGCCTTCGGTCCGGACGGTGTGACGTTTCATCACCATGAAGTTGTTGGCGCCCGAATGGCCAGAGCTCGGCTGCGCGAGCTGCGCTACCCACGGCAGCAGATCAGGGACATCGGCGATCTCGTGTTCCTTCACATGCGGCCCCATACATACAAGATGGGCTGGACCGACTCCGCGGTTCGGCGCTATGTGCGTGATGCCGGCCCCCTCCTGGATTGGCTCAACGAGCTGGTGCGCTGCGACGTGACAACCCGCAACGAAAAACGGGCACGATCAATCCAACGGCGCATCGACGAGCTCGAGGAGCGGATCGGTGTACTGCGCGAGCAAGAGGAGATCGACAGACTGCGCCCGCCCATCGACGGCACGGCAGTCATCGAATATCTAGGCCTCGAACCCGGGCCAATCGTTGGAGAGGTGATGAAGATCCTCTACGAGCACCGCATCGAAGACGGCCCTTACTCGGAGGAGGAGGCGTACCGGCTGCTCGATGAGTGGCGGTCTGCGCGAGACTAGACGTCTGCGCCGCCTGCGAGCACTCGCCCCAATAGGGTCTCATACATCGACTGGAAGGGCTCCTCGAGCGGAGCGGGGCGGTCCTCGACGATTGGGTTGCCGATTACTCGACCGTCGCGAAACTGGTCTTTGGTCCAGTCGACCTCCTCGCCGGAGGTCTGTCGTGTCCAGTAGCGGAACTCGACTCGCTCCTCGCTTCGAAATACCGGGGCTTCGAGCAGATCACCTCCGAGGAGCTCAGTGACAACGAGCGCAGTAGTGCCGCATTGCCCGGTCTCCGGGAACGCAGGGTCCCACAGCTCCTGGGAATAGCACGTTTCTGGACCCCATGCCGAGCGGATCCTCCGCGGCGCTTCTTGCCGATCCCACTGCATGTTTCCGAAAGTGGCAACAGCCTGCGACAAGACCCAACCCGATAGGATGCCGAGATGTCTGAGCAGCCGTTCGTCGACGACAAGGACTGGACTTGGGTTCTCAATGAGTTGTGCTCCGAGTGCAAGTACGAGGTGCGAGAGTTCGACGTGACGACGGTCGGCGATCTGATTCGTGCCAACGCCCAGGAGTGGATAGAGATCATTGCCGCGACCGACGCCGAGGATCTCCGGGCTCGCCCGCAACCCGACCGGTGGTCGGCGTTGGAGTACGCGTGCCACGTCCGCGACGTCTTTGCGCTTTACAACTACCGCCTCGGCCTCATGCTCAACGAGGCCGGACCGCATTACCCCAACTGGAATCAAGATGAGACTGCGATTGAGAAGGATTATGCATCGTCCAACGCGGTCGAAGTCGCCGTTGAGCTGAAGGCCCACGCTGAAGCCCTGGCGCGCCATTTCGGCATAGTCCGCGACGAGGACTGGGAGCGCACCGGCTACCGGTCGGACGGTGCCGTCTTCACGATCGAGAGCTTCGCCAGATACCTCATGCATGACCCGGCGCACCACCTACATGACGTGCGGCAGGGCCTGAAGTCACTTCAGTAGTTGGTATTAGGTATTGGGTATTAGGTATTAGGTATTAGGTATTGGGTACTGCAGTTCGTTTGTGAGTAATACCTGATACTCAGACGTCGGAAGAGAGTCCGATCTTCGTCAAGAACGCGGCAGCATTCGGCTCTCGGCCTAAGAAGTTCCGGAGGAGGTCCATGCCGTCGATGGTTCCGCCCTTGGCGAGGATCTCGCGGCGGTAGCGCATGCCGACTTCCGGGTTGAGAACGCCTTCGGCTTCGAACACTGAGAACATGTCATCGCCGTATACCTTCGACCACAGGTAGCCGTAGTAGCCGGCGACATAGCCGTCGTTCGCCATGTGCCCGAAGCTGGCACCGAAGTTCGTACCCTCGTGCGGTGGGAACATGGTGAGGTCCGCCAGCTCGTAGTACGCATCTGCAGCATCAGTAGGGCCGTCGCCGGCGTGGAGAGCCAGGTCGTAGTGGCCGTAGAAGACCTGGCGCAGAGTCTTGATGGCCACGTTCTGATCTCTTGCGGCCACCATGTTGGTGACGAGCTGATCCGGAATCGGGTCGCCTGTCTTGTAGTGGCGGGCAAAACGAGACAGCACCTCGGGCTCCCACATCCAATTCTCCATGATCTGGCTCGGCGCCTCGACGAAGTCACGTTCGGTAGCAGTGCCCGAAAAGCGCGGCAGCTCGACTTCGGTGAGAGTGTTGTGGAGCACGTGGCCGAACTCGTGGAAAAGGGTCACCGCCTCGTCGTGCTTCAGCAGCGAAGGGGAGTCTGCGGTCGGCTTCGTGAAGTTGGCCGCAACCGCGGCGATCGGCCTGCGATAGCCATCCTCTTGCTCGACACCGGCCCGCAGCCTCCAGCAGGCTGCGTGGCTGAACTTGCCGGGTCTGGGGTGCAGGTCTGCGTAGTAGTGGGCGATCACGTCGCCGGATTCGCGGTCGGAAATGGCGTAGACGGCAACGTCTTCGTGCCAAGCTCTTGGATCGTCGACCGCGGCGAAGTCGATATCGAACATTTCGCTGCATATGTCGAACATTCCTTGGACGGCCGTTTCAAGAGGGAAGTACTCGGCCACTTCGTTGTCGTCGACGCCGTAGTCGCGCTTTCGCTGGGCAGCGTCGTAAAAGGCCCAGTCCCACGGCTGAATCGCCTCCCCAGGCTGATCTCGAGCCATCAGCGCCTGCAACTCGTTCAACTCAGCTGTGGCCAGCCGCTGCAGGCCCGGGACGATTGAGGCGTAGAAGTCGTCGACTGCCTTGGGGTCGGCCATTTTGGTTTCCATGGCGTACTCCGCAAAGGTCGAGTACCCGAGCTTGCGCGCAATATCCCAGCGGAGCTTCACGGATTGATTGAGTAACGCCATGTTGGCGGTCGCCGCCCTGTTCATGAACTTGAACTG
Organism: Actinomycetes bacterium; assembly: GCA_024638645.1. Taxonomy (GTDB): domain Bacteria; phylum Actinomycetota; class Acidimicrobiia; order Spongiisociales; family UBA5794; genus JAHEJX01. The sequence goes on along the minus strand of JAHEJX010000096.1, from coordinate 5,074 downwards.
AAGCCACTGACGCAGCATGCGGTTTTCCGCCTGGTCCATGAACGGCACGTAGTCCGGGTAAGCCACCGTGACCCGGTACTCGCCCTGTCGACTGCCGGGAGCGAGCCGGTCGATGTAGCTTTGTGGCAAACCGTCGAGCTGAGCGGCGGTGACGTCGATGCCGTCTTCCCACTCGCTCAGATTTCGCTCGAAGGCGACGTTGACCTCGATGAGCTTGTTACGCAGAGCCTCGATCTCGGCCCGTTCTTCGGACGGGAGGTCTTGTCCGGCTAGACGGAAGTCCCGCAGCCAATACTCGAGATTGCGCTCCTTCTCGCCGGTGAGTCCAGCCGCATCGTCCGTCAGGCTATAAGACTTGATTGCCTCATAGAGGTCGCGCCTGAAGGCGAGCCCGGCGAGCCACTTGCTGTATTTCTCCTCTGCCTCGGCGCCCGCCGCCCTGATGTCCTCGTCCGGATGGACCTGCGACATGAACCCACCAACACCGAAGGCGTCGCTGAGGATCACGAAGGATTGGTCGAGCGGGGCGAGGGTGTTGCCATACGTGCGGTCGCCGGTGACGCCGATCACTTGGCGAAGCAAAGCCTCGGCGGACTCGATAGCTTCATTGACGATGCCGAGAGCGCTTGCGGCCGTCACCTGCGTGTAGTCGGTGAGAGTCATTCGTTCCTTATCTTCAAGTGGTGGCGCCCCAGCTCCTTGAGCGACGTGACGCCGAGGAGTTGCATCGTTCGCTTGATGCCGCCCGTGAACATCTCGATCATTCTGTCGACGCCATGCTCGCCACCTGCCATCAGTGCATATAGGAACGCCCTGCCGACGAACGCGGCGGTAGCTCCCTGAGCGACCGCGGCTAGTACATCGCCGCCGTCCATTATTCCGCCGTCGACGAACACTTCGACTTTGTCCCCAATCGCATCCACGACGTTGGGGAGCAGCTCGAAAGTCGTCGGGGCTCGGTCGAGTTGTCGCCCGCCGTGATTCGACACGATGACTGCGTCGGCGCCGTGATCTACCGCACGCTGGGCGTCGGCCACACTTTGGATGCCCTTGATGACGAGCTTGCCGTCCCAGTGATTGCGCATCCAATCGATGTCGCTCCAGTTGAGGCTGGGGTCGAAAGTGTGGGCCACGATCTCAGCCACTGTTCCGTCGAAGTGGCGCATCGTGGCGAACTCGAGAGGCTCGGTTGTGAGCAGGTTGAACCACCATGCGGGGTGTATGGCCATGTCGAATAGCGTCTTGAGCGTCAGGGAAGGCGGCACCGTCAACCCGTTGCGGACGTCGCGTAGCCGCGCCCCCGGTATTGCGGTATCAACCGTGAGAATCACCGCGGAATAGCCTGAATCTCTGGCCCGACGCAGTAATTCCCCACTGAAGTCGCGGTCCTTGAACAGGTATAGCTGAAACCATCGGTTCAAGTTGGGGGCGGCAGAGGCCACATCCTCCGGCGTTGTCGTTCCCAGCGTCGACAGGGCATATGTGAGGCCGGCCCTCTCCGCGGAACGAGCCACCGCCCGCTCCCCTTCGTGCTGCATCATTCTGGTGAATCCGGTCGGAGCGAACGCCATGGGCAGATTCGAAGGCACGCCGAGAATGCTGGTAGTCGTGTCGATCTCGGACACGTCGCGCAGCACGGTTATGTCCTGCCACTCGACACGTTGATATGCCTCGCGCGAGCGTCGCAACGCGATTTCTTGGTCGGCGCCGCCGTCTGTGTAGTCGAAAGCGGCGCGCGGGGTGCGCCGCTTGGCGATGGTGCGCAGGTCGTAGATGTCGCCGGCGTTAGCCAAGCGGGCCTCCGGCCCGAGGCCGGGCGGCTGGATCTTGAGCAGTGGTTTGACGTCTTCCCAGCGGGGCATGCGGCGTTGCATTGCGGCTCCTCGACTGCGCGGCAGGATCAGATTAGGGGGAGCCGACCGCATCAATCACATCAGCTGCACGGCAAGTAGCTCGCTGTGGCCTCTGTTCCATAGAACCCGAGATATGCCACATGGCCGTCGCCGCCCCACACCAACGCGTGCCGATGATTTCGATCGCGGAGATAGAACACGTCTGTGTCCGCGGGCTCGAGATAGAACGGTTCCGCTACTCGAAAGCGATCCGGGTAGTCGGTGATGGCGTCGATCAAGCACTGGACTGGATAGTCGGGATGAGCTTCCAGCATCGCCGCCAAGCCTCGATCTGCCGGAAGTGCCGGAAACAAGAGCCTCCAGATGAAGAATGTAGCGATCGACAGAATCGCCCCGACCACGATGATGCTGAGCATTAGATGCCTGTCCACGACATCGATTACAGACGGAATATCCGACTACTTGAGCGCGGAGAAGCTCACTTCCATGTATGCGGCGATGTCACGGAACGATGCGACCGCTACCGGCTTGCCGGACTCTCCGAGCAGAGGAATGTGACTGAAGCCACGTTTGGCCATTTCCTGGACGGCTTCGACGATGGGGCTGCGCATTGCCAGTGAGACCGGATGGGGAGTCATGATGTCCCCGACGGGCACCTTGGAGAGGTCCTCCAATTCGCATGCGATTTCCTTCTGCAAGTCGAACTCAGTCAGCATTCCAACGAGGTGTTCGTGGTTGTCGACCACTAGCACCGACCCGATTGCCCTCGCCCGCATGTGATGACCAGCCGTCTCGACCGTGTCGCGCTGGGTTACGGTCACTGGGGTGTTGGTGTGGAGGCCTCTGAAGTCGATCAGGGTGAGGCTGTGTCTGACTTCGAGGGCAACGTCTGCGTCGTCCACGTGATCTGCCACCAGATCGGCGATCTTCACCATGAGCTCGTAGTAGCTGAGATTCCCGGCAAGGGTGTCGTCGGCTGCCAACACCGGCACGCTTCTGACCCACCAGTCGTTCATGATGGCAAGGCCGTGTGCCGCGTTCTGGTCGACTGTCATAGTGCGCACGGCGCGGGTCATCTCGTCGGCGATTGGACGCTCCCACGTCTGGCTGCGACCGAGAACGCGCATCAGATAGTCGCGCTGAGTGAAGACCCCGATGAGTTTGTCCTCGGACACGACGCACGCCATCGATCGATGGGACGCGTTCATCTTGTCCACCGTGTCGGCGACTGTGATGGCGGGCGCGACCGCTACGTAGCGGGACAGGTCGAGATCGGATACCGGCGTAGCGGCTAGGGATTCGGCAATGTTCACGGCCGTCCTTTCGTGCGGAGGGCATCTTCGCTGGTGTTCCCAAAGATATCTGAGGCGGTTGGGTCGTACTAGGGCCGATCGTCGGCCGGTGCGAGGCCCACGGTACGGGCAGCTCGGTTGTGATCGGCAGAGGGCCCACCACCCGCGGCGGGCGCGCCGATGGCGCCGATAGTCGACTGTACAGTCAGCTGACGATGAGATTCGAGGTACTGGGACCGGTGCGAGTTCTGCGCGACGGCAAGGTTTTGCCTTTGACTTCGGGTCGCCAGCAGGCCCTCGTCGCCAACCTGTTGATATCTCGCGGAGAGAGCGTTGCCGCCGACCGCCTAATTGATGCGGTCTGGGGCGATGAGCTGCCTGCCAACCCTGCCAACACCTTGCAGCACGCGGTTGCCCAGGTCCGCAAGCTGCTCGAGCCGGATCGGAGACGCAGTGAGCGTCCCACCATCTTGATCTCAGAAGGTGGCGGTTACCGACTGGCCCTTCACGGTCACGAGTACGACGTTGCCGAGCTCGAGGAGTCCGTGGATGCTGGTCGCACACTTCTTGGAGACGGCCGTGCCGCAGAGGCCGCCGCCCGGCTCGAATTGGCGCTCGACCTTTGGCGAGGGCCCGCGTTCTCTGGATTCGAACATTCCGGTTTTGCCGCCGGCGAGGTGGAGCGGTTGGCGGAACTGCGGATCCTTGCCAGGGAACTGCTTCTCGATGCCATCGCAGCAACGAGGGGCCACTCTGCAGTGATCGGTGATCTGGAATCGCTGGTTGCCGACAATCCATATCGGGAGGGCCTGTGGGCCCGACTCATGCGCGCTCTATATCAGGAGGGCAGGCAGGCGGAAGCCTTCCGCGTTTATCAACGGGCCAATCGAGCGCTGAGCGAGCTGGGTATCGAGCCATCACCGGAGCTGCGCTCGCTCCAGGAGCAGATACTGCTCCAGGATCCCTCCTTGGCCGCCACCGTGGATGCTGCCAAGCACAATCTCCCTGAGCCCACCGCGAGCCTGGTGGGCCGCGCCGAAGCGCTCGATCACTTGATGGCGCTCATTGCCGGAGAGCGAATGACAACAGTGCTTGGACCGGGAGGCTCCGGCAAAACACGGTTGGCGACCGAAGCGGCTCGCCGGGCGGCCGGCTCGTTCCCAGACGGCGTGTGGCTCGTGCGTCTCGAATACCTCCGCGACCCGGTGTTGGTCCCCGTCACCGTCGGCTCAGCCGTTGCCATGCCCGAGAACAAGAACAAGGCGGTGCTTTCCACACTCACCGACTTCCTCGCCGCCAAAGAGTTGTTGTTGTTTGTCGACAACTGCGAGCACCTCATTGCCGACGTCGCGGACGTCATCGAGGCAATCCTTCACAACTGTCCCAGAGTGACCGTGCTTGCGACGAGCCAGATTGCACTGAATATCGAGGGCGAACAGCGGCTGGCGCTGCCGCCACTACAGATTCCCGGAGAGTCCAGCTCGCCTTTGGATGACTTCGAGACGATTTCGGCGGTTCAGCTGTTCATGGAAAGAGCACGAGCCGCCGACCCGAGCTTCGACACAGGCGCGGCGTCGGTGGCGGCTGCCGCCACCATCGTCCAAGCGCTCGACGGGATGCCGCTCGCGATCGAACTGGCAGCGGGCCAGGCTGCTGTACTCGGAGCCGTTGAAACAGCTCAACGGGTGTCCGACGGGTTTGCAGTGTTGGAAGGATCAGCTGACGACGCGCCGAAGCTGCAGCGCAACCTCCGCAACACTGTGGAGTGGAGCTTTGGGCTGCTTGATGAGGAAGAACAGGAGTTCTTCTGCACGCTGGCCGTCTTCTCCGGGAGTTTCGACACTGCTGCCGCCGCTGCGATTGCCGATGTGCCGGAATCGGAAGCTTTGGGGATGATCGGTCGACTGTTGCAGCGGTCGCTCATCGCGC
>JAHEJX010000188.1 GCA_024638645.1 Actinomycetes bacterium | reverse complement strand
CGGGCACGTGACGAATGCCAACGCATTCGCGGACGAGGCCTTGCTCGGCGTGATCTTCAAGCAGTAGCAGCCTAGGTCGCTCGTTCACTCCTCCTCAGTGAACAGTCCGTGGTATCGAACCCGAGGGATGTCGAACCGAGCGCTGACGTGCCTGCTTGAGACTGAGGGCGTGTGGCGCCGGCCGGTTGGCTCGAGAAGTGCCTGCAGCCCTCTGGGTTGGTTTTCTAACGCGGTGTCTGCCGGTTCGTGTCCTCGGCTGTGGCGTGGCTCGAAAGAGGTGAAAGCACATACCCGAATCAGGTTTGCCTGCAGCGGTCTCCGTTTCGGCAGAAAGGGGCCGGAGCCGAATTGGTCGCTGCGCCGACTGAAACACCGTGGCGGTCTCTCAATTCGAGGCTTGAGGCACCAGCGGGTCGCAGATTACGATCTTTGAGGAGCTCGACGCGAGCGGTTAGCCCATTCGAGGGCTATCGCACTACCTCGCCGAGTGCCGCGATGCTGAACATGTGGGTTTGACGTGCGGGGCCGGGACTGTGGAGGTCCGTGATGGGCTCTGCTGATGCGGGTGCATTGCGATGCCGCGACAATGGCCTCATTCGGTGGATGCAGTGGGGTCTAGCTCCTCTCGGTCTGGCACACTCGAGCCTCTGTCCGGCCCTTCTGAGTCCGTTGCGTCATCGTCGCGAGGCGCTGTCGTCTGCCGTCGAGTCCGCAGTCTGCTGAATAGCGAGGTGCCTGGTTCTCGGTGTGGCTGCTCCCGCTCGAATTCGGCAATATCGAACAGGGTAAGGACGAGTACGCATGTGCTGAGAAAGCCCAATCCGAGGCCGAGGAGGATGGCGGGAGTGAGGTCGTGCCGATCTGGGGCGACGCCGCCGTTCGCGAGGGTGACGATGATCATTGCTGCGACTCCGATGGTGCCAACGACTTCGTTGTAGAGCAGCAGTCTCGATCCCGTGGCCTTCATGACTGGTCGAACTCCACCGATGGTGCTCACGTTGGCGGCAACAAGGCCCAGTATCAATGTCCAAAAGGTCACTTGCGCCCAACCCAAAGGAAGGGCGACGAGCACGAGTGATACGCCGAGGGGGACGGTGTAGACAATCAGCACGATCCTCGTGCTCGCCCGGAAGTAGGGCTCGACCACAGAACGGGAGCGTTCGAGGCGCCTAAAGCCCGTCTGGACGTAGAAAACCATTCCGACGAGGAACAAACCGATGAGTCCGGCCGAAACCTCAGCAACCGTCAGCAGGAAGGCATCTGAGACGTTCAACCCTTCCGCCTCTCCGTTCCGTCCGCCGAATCAGGAGAGCTCGCTATGCGCCGGTATTCAGAAGGGCTCACGCCGTATGTGCGCTTGAAGGCGGTGCTGAACGTGAAGGCGGTGCGATATCCGAGTTCGTGAGCGACTGATGAGACCGTGTTGTCGGGCAGGGACAACAAGTCGGCGCCGAGACTGAGACGCCACGATGTGAGATAGGTTGTCGGCGGCTGGCCAGCCATCTGTGTGAACTTCCTAGCAAACGATGCGCGGGACACGCCCACGGATGAAGCCAAATTGGCGATCGTCCATGGGTATGACGGGTTGTGGTGAATCAGCCTAAGAGCCGAGCCGACGATTGGGTCGCCGTGGGCCTGATACCACGGATGGCCTTCGGCTTCCGGTCGTCTGAACCACGCTCTGAGCACCGTCACGATCGGCAGGTCGAGAAGCCTGTCGAGCACTGTTACCTGCCCCGGTTCGTCGCTGGCTATCTCCGCGGCGAGCATCTCGGCTACGTGGGAGCGGGTCTTCTCGCTCCGGATTGCTATCACGTTCGGCAGCACATCTTGGAGTGGACGGGTCACCTCACCACCGGAGGCATAGGTGCCGGTGAGGAGAATCGTGGAGCCGTTCGGGCTGGTGCCCCAGGTTCTGGCCTGGGTGGATGATGATTTGACGTTCTCGGCTATGGACAATCCAACCTCAGGGGATACCTGAAGCGTGTCGCGGTCTGCGGCGATCCACGGCCACGCGAAGGACACTCACCAGCCCTGCCGTCTGCGCGTCTCAGCAGGCGGCAGCGACGTATCAGCACCCATGTCGGGATCAGGGCGAGGATTAAGGATGGGTGTGTCCGCAACCCGGCTTCCAAGGTCCCAGGGCATTCTCCCGGCATGATCCGGGACAATCAGCTGCAGAGCGTCGATGGGTCGGCTGCCAGCCTCTGGCCGCCGACGATCACGAAGCTCGTAGGCGAGGAAGATGAAGCCTCGGCATTGTCGATCGGCACCAGTAGACAATGACCCTCCTCGATCAGTCGATGGACGCGGTCATGCGGTTTGAACACCATGCCGCCCCGCAGCACCGCCGCCGAAAGATCACTCAGCAACCCGTGAGCCAGTTCAACCGGTAGGCCAACCGCAAGGAACTCGGGGTGTGACCTGGCGAACATCCCAACGGTGTAGGCGAAGGGGGGCTCATCGTCGGGTACGACGGATTGGATGAACACGCCTTGGTCGGACACGATCGACTCGACCCGCCGGACGTACGCGTCCACATCCACCCGACGAGCCTAGCTGTGAGGCAGAGCTGCCAGCGGAGCACCAACCGCTACCGCTGCTCGTGGAGGCAGAACACCACGTCGCGCGCACCGACCTCACCGCCTCTGGATCCGCGAACAGGTGGGCGCGCCACGGGAGTGGCCGTGGGATGCGCTTTGCGAAACCCAAGTCACATGTCGTCCATGACCCGGCCGGATGTCGTGATTCACCAGTTGACAGCGATCGAGGACGCCCCATGAGACGTCTGCGAATGACAATGGGCGTTTCGACTATGGATCTACTCATACCCGGGACACGGCATCCGAACCAGGGCGGATTGTCAGGAGCACGAAGGGACAGGGATCTCAATGAGCGGCGAAGTAGCGAGCGAATCGAAGGGTCTCAGTCTCGTCCTCGGAGCGACCGGCAAAACGGGTCGGCGGCTTGTGACGAGGCTCGAAAGCAGCCAACAAGCCCATCCGAAGAGGTTCTCGATCGGAGCTGCCGCCTGTCGACTGGGATGATCGCTTCCGCCGATGTGCACGTCGAACGTGCACGTTGAGCGGATTCAGACGTTATCGCCCTGAGCGCCCAATGAGGAAGATCCCTTGCGGTGCAGGGACCTCGTCGGTGGGCCCACCTGGATTTGAACCAGGGACCTCATCCTTATCAGGGATGCGCTCTAACCGAGCTGAGCTATGGGCCCGAAGGGCCGTGAATGTTACACCGCTCCTGAGAAGGCAATCT
>JAHEJX010000024.1 GCA_024638645.1 Actinomycetes bacterium | reverse complement strand
ACCTCCGACAGCGCTTCCTCTTCGACCTCGACGAGCACCAGCCTCATGCCCTCACGCGCGAAGCGCGCGGCCATCGCGTGCCCGATGCCACCCGCGCCCCCTTTCGCAACGCCCTACGGGCGTCTGTTCCCCCGACGCGGGAACCAAAAAGAACAGCGCCCCGCCACGCCATCACCACCACCTGCTTCGCCGGCAAACGACCCCACGCCGCCATACGAACAGCAGAAACAACGCCACCGAACCGCCACCCGCGCCCCCTTTCGCAACGCCCTACGGGCGTCTGTTCCCCCGACGGGGGAACAGCGCCCCGCTTGCGGGCGACCTGTTACGACGCGCGCCGAGCCTTCGAACAAACCAAGCCAGAGAGGCGACACACCAGGCACCCCCCGCCTTGCGGCCTTCGCCGCAAAGCTGTCCCCCCTGAGGGGGGACAGATCTAACGAAGTCGCCGCGCAGCGGCTCCTCGCATACTCACTCAGGCCGCATCGTCGGGAACAGAATCACTTCGCGGATGTGGGCTTGATCCGTCAGCAGCATCACCAGGCGGTCGATCCCGATGCCCAACCCACCCGTTGGCGGCATGCCGTACTCCAATGCCCGCACAAAATCCTCGTCGATCTCCTGAGCCTCTTCATCTCCGGCCGCCTTCAGCTCCATTTGCGCCTCGAATCGAGCCCGCTGATCCAGAGGCTCGTTCAGCTCGGAGAATGCGTTGCCGTACTCAGACCCGACTATGAAGAGCTCCCACCGCTCCGTCACGTTCGGATCGTCAACGGCACGACGCGCCAGCGGAGAGATCTCCACCGGATGATGAGTCACGAATACCGGATCCCAGATCGTCGGTTGGACATGCCGATCGAACAGCTCTTCGATGATCTTGCCGATCCCCCAGTGCGCCTCAGGCTCGATACCGTTGCCTCTGGCCACAGACACCGCCTCGTCCCGGCTCTGCGAAAACGAAATCGATCCTTCAAGCACATCGTTCACCATCGCCAGCATCGGCTTACGCGGATACGGCGGGGTCAAGTCCAGCTGCCGACCCTGATAGTGAATGACTGATGACCCCGTCACCTCGGTTGCGATCACGGCGAACATCGACTCGACCATCTTGGCGATGTCTTCGAAATCGGCGAATGCCTCGTACGACTCGAGCATCGTGAACTCGGGCATGTGGGTGGCGTCAATGCCCTCGTTACGGAAGATCTTGCCGACCTCGAACACACGCTCCAGACCACCGACGATCAGGCGCTTCAGATACAACTCGGTGGCGATGCGCAGGACCATGTCGATGTCGAGAGCGTTGTGATGGGTCTCGAATGGCCGTGCCATGGCACCCGTCGCCTGGTTCAACAGCACAGGCGTCTCCACCTCGATATATCCCCGAGCCTCAAACTCCCGGCGGAACAGGGAGATGACGCGAGAGCGCGCCAACGCCACAGCACGCGCTTGCTCGTTGACCATGAGATCGACATAGCGCTGCCGTGAGCGTGCCTCGACATCTTGGAGACCGTGGAACTTGTCGGGCAGCGGCCGCAGCGCTTTCGCCAGCAACTCGAAAGAAGAGATTCGTACCGAAAGCTCACCTTTGCGGGTGACCATCACTTCGCCGGACGCCCCGATCCAGTCACCGATGTCCAGGTCACCGAACGCATCGAAGGCGTCCCCAAGCGACTTACGATCCACGAACAACTGGATCGAGCCCGACACATCCGACAACACGACAAAGGCCAATTTGCCCATGTCCCGGACGTTGCGGATCCGTCCCGCCACGGTCACGTGCGCCCCGCTCTCCTCACCGGCATCGAGATGCCCGTAGTCGGTGGCCAGCTCGGCGGCCAACGCGGTGCGCTCGAATCGGAAGGGATACCCCTCGCCACTCAGAACGGCTTGATGTTTTTCCAGCCGACCGGCCGTCAGTGGATGTGCTGCCAGGTCGAGCCGATCGTCAATGTCCGGACTGTCGACCGAGTCACCCGAATCTGTCATTGGTTCATCTCGTAGATCATGCGCAAGCCGTCGAGAGTCAAGAACTCGTCGATCGTTACCACGGAAGAACAATGAGGCACGACCGTCGCAGCCAGCCCGCCGGTGGCGACCCGGGTCACTTCTCCGCCCACTTCGGCGGCGAGCCGCTCCACGATCCCATCCACGAGGCCGGCATGACCGTAGATGGCGCCAGACTGGATCGCCTCCACGGTGCCTTTGCCGATGGCAGCTCGGGGCGGGTTGAACTCGACGTTGCGCAGCGCAGCCGTCCCCGAAACCAACGCATTGGTCGCGATGACGAGGCCGGGAGCGATGGAGCCTCCTAGATAGTCTCCATCGGCGCCGACAACGTCGAAGTTCGTCGACGTTCCGAAGTCGACAACGATGCAAGGCGAACCGTATCGCTCCCGCGCCGCGACTGCATTGACGACTCTGTCCGCGCCAACCTCCCGGGGGTTATCGATGCTGATCTGCATCCCGGTCTTCGTACCTGGGCCGACGACGACGACGTGGCCCGGGGTGATCTCGCCCGCAACTTCTCGAAACACCGACGTGATGGCAGGCACAACCGAGCTGATTGCCACGCCAGTCACATCATCTCCCGTCAACTTCTCGAGCTCGAGCAGGTTGCGGAGCCAGATCTCGAGCTCGTCCGCCGTGCGCGTCGGCACCGTTGTCAGCCTCCAATGTGCAGCGAGCTTGTCGCCGTCGTAGAGGCCGATCGCAGTATTCGTGTTGCCTATGTCGGCGGTGAGCAGCATGCCGGTTGCTTTCTAGACGTCGTCAGCCTGGGAGTACAGCACGCTGGGGCGGTCGAGGAGAATTCCTCGGTCGGCGGCAACACCGTCGGGGGTCACTTCGAGGTGAACGTTGTCGATCAGGCGCACCTCGCCGACCCTGGCCGCAACGGCCAAGAAACAATGCTCGTCGACGACATCGAGCCGCGCTACGTCGCGTGCAGATGCGAGCTCTACATATTCGACCCGCACGCCGGCGGCCGCAGCCATGGTGTCGAGCACGATCTCCTCGAGTGCCCGAGCCGATCGCTCCCCCGCTTCGGCGGCGTCGGACATGGCCATCAGCCCACGGCTCAACGCCAGGGCGGAAACCCTGTCTGACTCGGATAGGAAAACGTTGCGCGATGACAATGCCAACCCGTCGCGCTCGCGAACGGTCGGGTGCGGAACAATCGTTGTCGGGATGGACAGGTCGAGGACCATGCGGCGGATGATCGCCAGTTGCTGCGCGTCCTTCTTGCCGAAATATGCGCGGTCCGGGCGCAATCCAGCGAGCAACTTGACGACGACTGTGGCCACCCCGGCAAAGTGTCCCGGCCGATGGACGCCTTCCATTCGTTGGGCAAGCGGTGCGACGCTGACTTCGGTGGCGATGGGCAAGGGAAACATCTCGTCTACGGCTGGGGCGAAGACGATGTCGACGCCGGCGGCGCTTGCCAACTCGACGTCGCGCTCCAGGTTGCGGGGGTAGCGGGCGAGGTCAGACGTCTCGTTGAACTGCAACGGATTCACGAACACCGTCATGGCAACCGTGCCGCATTCGGCGCGCGCCGCCTCGAGTAGCGCAACGTGGCCCTCATGGAGAAAGCCGAGTGTCGGCACCAAACCGACAGGAGCCGCGGAGTACAGGCCCCGGGTCTCGGCCATTGTTGATGTGATCCTCAAGTGCCGGCCTCCGGGCGCCGCCAATTGTCGAGCATCTCATCGAACTGGGGCCCATTGCCGGAGAGGCGTGCCAGCACCCGCACGGCTGCGGCGAAGTCACCAATCCAACTCGGCTGCGCACCGGCAACGGCGTCCAGTTGTTTGCGGACGGTGCCGACGTCGCCACGGGCCACGGGCCCGGTGAGGGCAGCCCGCGGGCCCAGCTCAAAAGCGTTGGCCACGATCGCTTCGACCAGGGGTTGCGCCGCCTCGAACGGAACGCCGGAGGCTGCGAAGAGGTCGTAGCTCATTGCCAGGCTCGCCAACGGAAAGTTGGCGGCCGCGGAGGCTGCGGCGTGATAGAGGGCCTTCTTGTTATCGGCGATTTCAAACGGCTTCATACCGAGCGAGCGGGCGAAGTCGCTCAGCGTTGCGGCCAAGTCATCCGCAGTGATCCCGACCCAGGCTCCCGATAGCCGCGCCGCGCCCGAGTCGGGATTGGGCAGAGTCTGAAGCGGGTGGAACGTCCCTGTCCGATATCCGGCTCCGGCAAGAGATGCCAGCGCAGTACGAGGGACCAGACCCGACAGGTGCGCGACTCCACAGCCGGGCTGCGGGGCAATCCGCCCTGCGATCAGCGCCGCCAGTTCACCAATGCTGTCGTCCCGACTCGAGATCAACATCAACTCGCTGCTCGGGAAGTCAGCATCGATCCCATATGGAGTGGCATCTACGCGAGCAGCGGCGACGTCGGCAGACGCCAAGGTGCGACCCACGACGGCATCTATCGAGTGGCCGGCGCGATGCGCAGCAATAGCAATCGACATACCGGCGCGACCCGGTCCGACGATGGTCAGGTTCATGTCGAAATTCTAAGCGGCCCCTAGATGAGCCCAACGAGCCAGTCGAACAGCCACCAGATCAACAAAGCTCCGGCGATCGTCACTGCTATCGCCGCAGCCGAAAACGACCGCGACGGAATCGGTCCGGTCATACGATCGACGACCTGGTCGGCCACCGCGGGCAGCAGGGCGACCGCAGCGGTGCCGTCGGGCAGGGTGGCTTCCGGCCACGCTTCGACAAGCGGTTCGAGAACGAAACGGCGGTTAGCAAGCTCAGGATGGGGCACACGGAGCCCCGGCTCCTCGATTTCCTCGCCTCCATAGAGGACAACATCGAGATCGAGCGTACGGGGCCCCCACCTTTCCCGGCGCTCCCTTCCGTGCGCCAACTCGATATCGAGACAGGCATCGAGCAACTGCCGGGCCGAGAGGTTGGTGTCGATCACCGCGACGGCATTGAGGAACGGCCCTTGTTCAGGTCCGCCGATCGGAGCCGTCTGATAGAGAGCCGATGTAGCCACCAATTCGCCTAGCTCGCTCAGCGAGCCGACGGCTTCGGCGATGTGCCGCGCACGATCGCCGAGATTGGAGCCGAGGCCGATGGCGGCCCGAGTCGGCACCGTTACTTCTTGGCTTCCTCGGGAATGAGGCGCCGGCCCTCGGGGCCGAGTGGGCGACCCGAGATCTCTTGGATGATCGAAGTGGCGACGATGCGGTCGCCGACGAGGCCGGCATGGACCAGGTAACCGCCCAAGAGGCCGACGACGGTGTCATCAATGAGGTCTCGGTGTACCAGAACGACTGCGCCGGGCGGATCGAGAGCATCATCGAACTTGGCGAGAATGCCCGCCAGGTCCTCGTCTTCGACTTCCCCGTCGAGCGGTACGTGCACGAACCGCATTCCTGCGCTTTCGTATGCCTGCTGATTCTGATTGCTCGTCAAGAACGAGAGAACGGTGTTGAAACCCTTGTCGGCCAACCAAACGATCTCTTCTTCACGACGAACTCGACGGTGTTGAAACCCGTGTCCACCGATTCTCTCACAGACCGCAAGCCGATCCTGAATCACCCATCTGAAGCCGCGCGGCTCAAGTCCCGCCAATTGTTTCCTTATCCTCGAACTGGCCCCTCACGATAGCGTCAGTTGTACGGGCCACTTCTTGGGCGCGTGCCACATCGTGGACCCGAACGATGGACGCTCCGGCGACTATGGCTGCCGCAACCGTGGCGCTTGTCGCCGTATCCCGCTGCGACGCAACGGTTTCTCGCCCTGCAGCCCGCAGGACCGAGCCCAGGAAGCCCTTGCGGCTGGCTCCGATCAGCAGCGGAAATCCGAGAGAAATAAAGTCGGCAGCGCGGTCCAGAAGCTCCAGATTCTGGAGATGTGACTTCCCGAATCCGATGCCGGGGTCGATCGCGATCCGCTTTCGATCTATTCCGGATGCAATGGCGGCACCAGCCTGCGCAGCTAGGTAGCCCTTGACCTCGAGGACTACGTCGCCGTACGCCGTGTCCGTTTGCATGGTCCGCGGTTCCCCGCGCATGTGCATGATCACCACAGCAGCCTCGAGTGCAGCTGCAGTGGCGACCATTGCAGGGTCGCGCAGCCCGCTCACGTCATTGATGATCTCGGCGCCGGCGGCCACAGCCGCAGACGCCACCTCCGGCTTCATCGTGTCGATCGAGACGACGACGCCGGCGGCAAACAACTCTGCGACGACCGGCACTACTCGCTCGATCTCCTCACCCGTACCTACCGGCTCGGCTCCCGGTCTGGTCGATTCCCCTCCCACATCGACGATGTCGGCTCCTTCAGCCCACATCGCCAAGCCGCGGGCAATTGCGGATGGGATCTCGGCACTCACCCCACCATCGGAGAACGAGTCCGGTGTCACGTTGAGCACGCCCATTACCAGGGTGTGTCTCGCAGTCGACAGCGTCCGCGTTCGCAGCAGCCATTCCACAGGATCGCGAGGAGCGACGTCGGAAAGATTCAGGGCCGAGTCCTAGACCGGAGCGTCGTCTGGACCTTGAGCAGCGACCATGCCGCCTTCATGAACGGGAAGGCCCTTGGGGACACGAATTCGCAGCGCCCCCGATTCGGTGTGCTCCCACTTCGGCACGTCGTGGAAGGCTTCGGCCAACCCGTCGGGGCCGATCGTCTCCTTGTCGAGGAGAATGTCCGCCACCCGGTGCAACGCATCGATATGCGTGGTCAGGATCTCCCTGGCCTCGTCTCGGGCCTGGAAGATGAGTTCGCGCACCTCCTCGTCTATGAGTGAGGCGACGTCGTTCGAATAGTCCTGACCGTGGGTGTAGTCCCGACCCAGGAAAACCTCACCTTGGGCCGTGCCGTAGCGCATAGGACCGAGTCGATCGCTCATGCCGTACTCCATGACCATGGCCTTGGCCAGCTTGGTGGCTTGCTCGATGTCGTTGTGGGCGCCGGTTGAGGGGTCTTCGAAGATGATCTCCTCGGCAGCCCTTCCCCCGAGCGCAACCGCCAGGCGGTCGACGAGCTCGGTACGCCGCTGGTAGTCACGATCGGCTTCGGGGAGCGACTTGGTGTACCCGCCGGCCCGACCGCGCGGGATGATCGTGACTTTGTGCACCGGATCGGCGTTCGGCAGTGCGTACCCGACGAGGGCATGTCCACCCTCGTGATAGGCGGTGAGTCTCTTCTCGTCTTCCGACATGATGTGGCTCTTGCGCTCCGGGCCGGCAAGAATTCTGTCGATCGCCTCCTCGAGCTCGTCCATCCCAATCTCGGTGCGATCGCGACGCGCCGAAAGCAGCGCTGCCTCGTTGATGAGGTTGGCGAGGTCGGCGCCGGTGAAACCAGGGGTCTGGCGGGCCAACACCTCGAGATTGACACCGTCGGCAAGTGGTTTGCCTTTGGCGTGGACTCTCAAGATTGCGTGACGGCCGTTGAGGTCGGGACGCGGCGCAATTATCTGGCGGTCGAAGCGGCCGGGACGAAGCAGTGCAGGGTCGAGGATGTCGGGGCGGTTGGTGGCAGCGATGACTATTACACCGGCCTTGGCGTCGAAACCGTCGAGCTCGACGAGGAGCTGGTTGAGCGTTTGCTCGCGCTCGTCATGTCCACCACCGAGGCCCGCACCACGATGGCGGCCGACGGCGTCGATCTCATCGATGAAAACGATGGCCGGCGCGTTGGATTTCGCCTGCTCGAAGAGGTCTCGCACCCGGCTGGCACCGACGCCGACGAACATCTCGACGAAATCGGAACCCGAGATCGAGAAGAACGGGACACCGGCTTCGCCCGCAACGGCTTTGGCGAGCAGCGTCTTTCCGGTACCCGGCGGGCCGAACAACAGCACTCCTCGCGGAATCTTCGCTCCCATTGCGCGGAACTTGCCGGGGCTCTGCAGGAACTCTTTGATCTCGTGGAGCTCCTCGACCGCTTCTTCTGCGCCGGCAACGTCTTTGAAGGTCACCTTCGGCGAGTCCTTCGAGACCTGTTTGGCCCGTGACTTGCCGAACTGCATGACGCGGTTGCCGCCGCCCTGCATCTGCATGATGAAGAAGATGAAGATGCCGAAAATCAGCAGGTACGGCAGGACGGTGAAGATGAAACTCTGCAGGCCGCTCGGGTTCTCCGAGTCGGTCTCGAATGCCACACCCTTGTCGAGAATCTGTGAGGTCAGGACGCCCTCGTACTCGTTGGGATAGCTGAGCCGGAAGGTGTTGTCGGTCGCACCTTCCGGAAGAGTGACATCGGGCTTGAACTCTCCGAGGATCTCGTCCGAGCGGCTCTTGATGAGCACGGACTCGATCTCATCGGCTTCCAAAAACGCTTCAAATTCGGCCAGGTCGATGTCGAAAGGCTCATTCGAGCTGGAAAGCAGGGAATTCACGAGCAACAACGCGGCGAAGCCAAACGCCACGTATATCAACATTGCTCGAGCGGTGCGGTTCACGATGCTCCTTCGGCGCGAAATACCGAGGTTTTGAGTCCTGTCATCATATTGATTCCGCGACGCTACTGGGAGTACGCACGCCGAATGGCGCACTGAACGTCCCGTTTTCCTCTATGGCAGCCGTTTGCACGGTGAAAACATAACGTTGTGCGAGCAGCCGTTCTCGTCAAACAGGTCCCGGATTTGCGCCGCAGTTCGGTCGGAATGCGTGCCGACGGCACGATAGACCGTGCAGCCGCTCCGACGATCGTCAATCCGTGCGATTTGCACGCCCTCGAGGCGGCTCGCAAGCTGACGGAGGACATCGTCGCCATCACGATGGGTCCTCCAAATGCCGTACAAGCGCTGCGCGAGGCGGTAGCTCACGGAGCGACGAGCGGCGTTCTGATAACCGACCGCTTGTTCGCCGGTTCCGACACATGGGCCACTGCCAACGTGCTGGCAGCTGCGATCAGGGTACTTGGCGGCTTCGAAATAGTGCTGTGTGGTCTCACTGCGATAGATGGTGAGACAGGACAGGTAGGGCCGCAGGTTGCCCAGCGACTAGGGATTCCTCAGGCGACGGGTTGTGAGAGCGTGCGGGTCGCAGACGGTCGCGTAATCGTGCGCCGCATCGTCGAGGGCGGATATGAGGTGCTCTCGCTACCGATGCCGGCGCTTGTGACAGTCACAGAAACCGGCAATGTGCCGGCGTATCCCACCCTCCCCAGGCGCCGCCAAGCCGATCGGGCGGAATTCGTGACCCTGACGGGTGCCGACCTCGCCCTGTCGGAAGATGAAGCCGGGCTCGAAGCATCGCCGACCAAGGTGGCGCAGATGAAGGCGGTTGCTGCGCCCGCTACCAAAACGGAATACGTATCGGCAGATCTGTCGTACGGAGAGCTTGCCACTCGGCTGCGCAACATTCGGCAAGCGCCGAGTGCCGGCACATCGCCCGCTGCCGAACCAACTTCAAGCCAAGCCGCCGAGGACCCGGGTAGCGGTCCGCTGGCAGTCCTCGTTGTAGCTGAAGTCGTCGATGGCGGCGTGACTGCAGGAACGGCTGAGCTGCTGACCAAGGCACGAAGCCTGGCAGCACAAACGGGAGGGGCCACCGGCGCTCTGGTGGCAGGGTCAGGGCTCGGTGCAGCTTGTGACGACGTGGCTCGTTTCGGAGCGGACACCACATACCTCGCTGAAGATCCGCGCCTATCGCGCTACACAACGCTCCCGTTTTCGAGAGTCCTCTACGACACGATCTCAGTCCATCGCCCAGATGTCGTGTTGATGAGTGCGACGAGCATAGGGAGAGACCTCGCCCCGCGCGTAGCCGCCATGCTGGACACCGGCCTGGCCGCCGACTGCACTGACCTCCGGATCGCGGACTGGACGCGGCGGCGGGTCGTGTACCGCAACCTTCTGCATCAGATCAGGCCCGCAATGGGCAGCAGCGTCCTCGCAACCTGCATCTCGCCGGAGGCGCGACCACAGATGGCGACGGTCCGGCCTGGGACCTTCGAGGCGCTGGAGCGACCTCGCCGGTCCACGGTTGTGCCGGTCGCCGTCGAACTCAAGGCGGAGGACCTGTGCGTCGAGGTGCTCGAGCACAGCGTCGAGCCGAGCGACGTGCGCCTCGTCGATGCGGACGTCATCGTTGCCGGCGGGGCCGGTTGCAGCGCCGACAACTGGCATCTGATCTCAGAGTTGGCATCGCAGCTCGATGGAAAGGTCGCGGCGTCTCGGGCTGCGGTGGATGCCGGGCTCGCCCCACGCGCACTTCAAGTCGGGCAGACGGGTAAGACCGTCGCCCCCAGCCTGTACATCGCCTGCGGCATATCCGGTGCGCTGCAACACACCGTGGGTATGCAGGCCGCCAAGACCGTCGTGGCCATCAATCGGGACCCGGAAGCCGCCATCTTTGCCCGTGCCCACTACGGAATCGTCGGAGACGTGGTGGATGTTCTTCCGCTGCTGACAGCAGCATTGGCCGGCTAGAGCTCGGACTCATCCACAACGCCCACAAATGGGAGATTCCTGTACAACTCCTCGTAATCGAGCCCATATCCGATTACGAAGTCCGGATCGATGTTGAACCCGACGAACTTGATATCGAGTGGGGGACGCTCCACGCCTTCTTTGACGAGCAGCGCCGCCAACTCGAGTGACGCCGGGTTGCGAACGCGCAGGTTCTTCATCAGATAGTGCAGGGTCAGCCCGGAATCGATTATGTCCTCGACGATCAGCACGTGGCGGCCCTCGATCTGGGTATCGAGGTCCTTGAGGATCCGCACTACGCCCGAGGTCTTGGTTTGGCCCCCGTAGGAAGAGACCGCCATGAAGTCGAATTCGACTGAGGTATGGATATGGCGAGCGAGGTCCGCCATGACGATGAAGGCGCCCTTCAGGATACCGACGAGAAGCAGATTCTTGCCGTCGTATTCCTCCGTGATGGCCTTGCCCATCTCGGCGAGCTTGGCATCGATCTCCTCGGCGGAGATCAGGACCTTTGGATTCAAAGCTGCATCTCCCTGACCGTCAGCTCGATTGTGCCCTCGTCGCCGAGTCGCCCCCGTGCCCAGGGGGCGGAACGGAGACCGGCAACGGCGGCGATTCTCCCATTCTCGTCGATGACTGGCCAAGCGGGACGGATGCGGGCCGGAACTCCCGCCTCCGCGAGCACGTCTCGAATCAGCTTCGTGCCCGCAGCAATCTCGATCCTATCTCCAGGATCGCTCGCGCGCACCGCGACGGTCTCCCCCAGCGCAGTGGGGTTCAACAGTGAGGTTCGCCGCACCAAGACGGCGGGAGCCGGCCGGGCGGTGACTGTGAGTCGACCGAATCCGACGGCGCCGGGGAGAGTTAGGCGCAAAGGCGCTACCGCAGCAGCCTCCCCCTTGTGGACGACGAGCAGCGGCCCTTCGATCTCTACCCTGAACCCGCCGGTGACCTCCCCAGCAGACGCCTCGCCCGTTGCGACGCCGAGCACGGTGGCCACATCCGAAGATGAGCCGGCGTATGGCGGGTTGGCTGCCCGCAGCAGGCGGCGGACGATGCGGCCGGCAAGCGCCGGCGGCGCGGTTTGAACAAGGGCAGCTCCAACGCCGTAGCCACCCCACGGATCCTCGATGATGGTGGCGGCGGCACCTGCTTCAAGCAGCGCATCGTCTTCGGCGAGAAGCCGGGCGGTCTTGGCGAGCGCCTCGCTGGTTTGCGGAGCCACGCGGTCCAGCAGCGGCATGACTTCGTGGCGGATCCGGTTGCGCGTGAAGCGTGGATCGTCGTTTGTGGGGTCGTCGACAAAGGGCAGCCCCAACTCGGCGGCGACCGCGCGCACGTCGGCCCCGGCGACGTCGAGAAGCGGGCGCCAGATGTCGGATCGGGTGCGGGCCATGGCGGCGAGCCCGGTTGCTCCGGCCCCCCGCAGCAGGTTGCCGAGCGTGGTCTCTGCCAGGTCGTCCCGATGATGGCCGGTCACGACGATGTCCGTGGGCCCTGCCTTGGCAACAAGCGCCGCCCAGCGGGCGTCACGAGCTCTTGCCTCCCAAGAAGACCCATCGGGGACATCGACGGCAACGGCCTCGAGCGCGATTCCCAGCTCGTGGGCAACCGCAGCAGCGGCCTCGGCCAACCGATCGGCTGCATCGGTTCCGTGGTGAACGTGGAGGGCCCGCACTGCACCCGGCGCTAAGGAAAAAGCAGCCCACGCCGCCACTGCGGAATCTGCCCCGCCGCTCAGCGCCACCAGCAGCCCGCCGCCGGGTGGATCCCCCACCGCGGCGAGCAGCTCGGATGAGTTCATCCCATGCGCTCCAACCACAGAACCGGGTTCTTGATCTCATCGAGAGTCGGGAGATGGCCGGAACTCAGCCATGCCTGGTCAAGAGCCGACCATCCGGCGTGTCGCTCGACGCCGGCAATGAACTTGGCGCCGTCGTCGTACTGGCGCATCTTCATTTCGAGGCCTACCAATCGCATGAACATGGCCGTGCGCGGATCCTGGCGGCGGGCTTTGAGCACCTGCGACATCCGATCTTGGGTTACGAGCTCGCGAGCGCCGATTCGATCCATGACGACATGCCCATGCCCCTCGAGAAGCGACATGAGCGCCTGCACCCGGTCGATCGCTTGCCGCTGCGATGGCGTGGCAAAGACTCCGAAGAGCCCGGCTTCATCGACAAGAGGCTCCCCGGCACGGGCCGCTGCAGCCAAGTCATTGGCGATGCGCGAGAGCGTTCCTTTCTGCGGAGTGGAGGCCCTCACCAGCTCATCAACAAGACTGAGGAAGTATTCCTTCATCCACGGCACACCAAGGAACTGCAAACGATGCGTAGCCTCGTGGAGAGCCACCCAGAAACGGAATTCGTTGGGCCGGAACTCGTGCTGACGCTCCATGGCAAGGATGTTCGAGCCGACAAACATGACGGTGTCTCCGTCCGAACCGTCGGCTTTGGGGAGCACTAGCTCGTACTGGCCGAGGACCCGTCGTGACAGCAGACCGAGAACGGCGCCGAGCTCTGCGGCAGTGATGCGAGATGCAATCTTGGCGCCGATACCGCTGTGTGCGGCCAGTCTCTCTTCTGCCGGCCGGACCAGGACGGCGAATGACCCGATGTTGTTCTCGACCCACTCCTTGCGGGAGACGACGGCTACCTCTGCCACCCCCGGAGCGTGCAGACCCGTCTCTTCTTCCACGAGCGCCGTCGCCCGCATCACCATCTGCGGTGCCTGCAGCGCGAAGCGTGCTTCGTGATATGTCCCCTCGAGGGGGTAGCTGCCCGTCATGCGGGAGGCCACTCTCACCGCTTGTTCCCAGTCGATTGCCATAGGGGGAAGTTAGTGGGCTGTTGCGGGTATCCCGTAGCCGGTATCTCGTAGCCGGTGGCCGCAGTTAGCGTGACGCTGTGATCAAAGTGACCTTGGGTACGGCGCTCTTGGCGCTTCTGCTGGCGGGTTGTGCTGGAGATGTGGGCGTTGCCGCGCAGGCGGCGCCGACAACGTCGTTCGCTCCGGATCAAGCTGCGGACCCGACTACATCCGTCGTTGCCGCGAGCAGCACAGCCGCGCCGGAGACCACCGCAACCACGACCACGGCAACCACTACCACGACAACCACCACGACTCTGCCGCCGATCACGATCGGGTTTGCGGGGGATACCTCGTTTACGCACGGGCTCCACTCCCGCGACCCCCTCAGCGATATTGCCGAGGCGTTGTCGGCTCCGGACGTGATGGTCGTCAATCTGGAAACCACGGTCGCCGAACCAGACGTCGGCAGCGCCATCCAGAAGAGGTTCACTTTCAAGTCGCCGCCCGTCACCGGGGACCTGTTGGCCGATGCAGGAGTCGACATTGCCGCTCTCGCCAACAATCACGCCCTCGACTACGGACCGGTTGCCGTCATCCGGACCATCGAGATTCTCGAGGAAGCGGGACTGGCGACGACCGGGACCGGGGCTACTCGCGATGAGGCGTACCGCGGCATCAGAATCGAAGTGGCAGGATGGGACCTTGCGATCCTTTCGTTCTCCCGCGTCCCTTGCGACTCGCCTGAGCCCGGAGAGACCTACATCGAGGAGGTAGCGTGGGCCTGCCCCCAATTCGACGAGCTGACCAGCGCGGCCGTTGCCGCTTCGGCTGATGCCGACTTCACCGTCGTCATGGTCCATTGGGGAGTGCAACGCCAGGAGTGCCCCTCCCAACATCAGCACGACTTGGCCAAGAAGTGGATTGACGCAGGTGCCGATGCAGTTATCGGGAGCCATCCGCACATTCTCCAGGGCGTGGAGAAGATCAACGGCAAGTGGGTCGTGCACTCCACGGGGAACTTTGCGTTCCCTTCCGCACGCAACTCATCTTCCTACTCGGCAATCTTCGTCATTACCGTCGCCGCACAGGGAGACTCGCTCGAGGTGCACCCCATCCGGATTCAAGAGGGAAGGCCAGTCCCTGCCATCTCCTCGCGTGACGGGATCTTGGAAGATCTGACCGATCTCTCGTTCGGCTACACATTTGGGCCGGACGGGCGTGCGGCTGCATCGCCCGGAACCGGGAAGTGTTGAGCTACTCGACGACCCGGTAGCGGCCGCGGAGGCGCAGTCCATAGAGGATGAATGCGGCCACCACACCAATGGCTCCCAGAATGGCCACGGTCGGAGCGAGAAACTTGGCGGTCCACTGATCCTCGTCCTCGGCAGCGTCCGGCGGAGGAGCCATCTCGGCGGGGGCGATCCCGCCCTCAGACACAGCCGTTGTTGGAGGCGCCTCGTCGACCTCGCCCTCCGTCTCGGCTTCGGTTGCGAGGAACAACGGAGCATCGACACTCTGCGACTTGGCAGCCACAGCAGGGGCCGTCAATAGGAGGAGGACGGCGGAAAGGAGCACAACTTTCATCGGCGGGGAGCCTAGAACGAACAATGGCCTATGGCGAGGCGGGCCGAGGCTCGCTGCAGCTTGCGCGGCAAAGTGCCGCTATCGGTCGCGGCTTGCTGGACAGAATGCCGCGGTAGACGACCGGGTACCCGAGACCAGGTACCAGATGCCCGAGGAGACCGCCCGTAGGCGGTCTGCGAGTATTACCCCTCTGCGACAATCCTGCCGCGAAGACGGGGGAACTTTGTAGGTGCGTGGGCGTAACAAAACTCACGCTTGTTGTACCGAGAAAGTGTGGTTTCGCAGTCCTTTTTTGCACAGTGACGCAGGTCAGAAACCTGCTTGGGAGCACGGCTTGAACCCATGATCCGCTTGCCTTTTAGGACGTTTTCAGCCATTACGGTTGACTCGTTTCTTCAAGGGGGATAGCCGACCCGCAGCGTTTCTAACGCTCGGCGTCATCCCCCGCTTCTTCCCTTATCAACGTACGGAGCCGCTGAATTAGTTCCGGTGAAGGTTCTGTGTGACTTTTTTCGCGAACAAGCCTCTTGACGCCGTCCTCGAAATCGAAAGCCCCGCAGCAGCTGTCGCACTTGCGTAGGTGCCACCTGATCCGGACTCGGCGGTAGAAGCTCATCTCTCCGTCGAGGTAGAAGTACATCTCCTCGACGGCTCGGTCGCATGGGTGGCTCATGTGGCTCTTCCTGTGATGCCGCGTTCTTCCGCCAAGTGCCACAACTTCTTTTGGAGCGCTTTTCTTCCCCGGTGCAGGCGCGACATGACCGTCCCGATCGGGATGTCGAGCATCGCTGCGATCTCCTTGTACGCAAAGCCTTCGACATCGGCAAGGAGAACCGGCATTCGGAAGTTGTCCGGCAGCGATTCGAGCGCCTGAACGACGTCGGCGTCGACAAACTGCTCGAGGACTTCCGCCTCGGCGCTCTCAGAGGCTCCGGATTGCTCGCCAAGGCGCTTGAAGAGGTAGAGATCCTGGAGTTCGCCCAGCTCGACCTCGGAGGGTCTGCGCTGCGCCTTGCGATAACGGTTTATGTAGGTATTGGTCAGGATTCGGTACAGCCATGCCTTCAGGTTGGTTCCCTCCTGGAAGGAGTCGTAGGCGCGGTAGGCCTTGAGGAACGTTTCCTGGACGACGTCCTCCGCGTCGGCAGGGTTGCGCGTCATCCTCAGCGCAGCCGAGTAGAGCTGCGGAGCAAACTGCATTGCGTCTGCCTCGAAATTGGCTTGATCCGCCATTTAGAGCAAACACCGCCTAACGGTTGAAGATTCGTGCTGAGTACCAAGTTCTAAGTACCGAGTACCGAGGATTGACAGAGCCGGAGACGGGAATCGAACCCGTGACCTACGCATTACGAGTGCGTCGCTCTACCGACTGAGCTACCCCGGCAAGGGCCGAGCAATATTAGCTGGCGTCCCGGTTGCCTCAGCTCAACCATCGAGAACGCTCGGCCATGCTTCACTCAGCTTTGGGTGTACGAACTCAAAACCACTGGCCCGTAGCGCTTGGGGGAGGACTCGGGCCGAAGTGAAGACGAGGGCTTGGGCGCGTTCCGATCCCAAAACCGCCTTCAGAGCGAAGGCAGGAGTGGGCAGGAAAGCCGGTCGGCCGAGCGCGCTCGCCAAGCTCTTGGCGAAGTCGACCTGGCGCGCCGGGTTGGGAGCAGTCAGGTTGAACGCGCCGGAGAGTTTGTTGTCGATTATGTGGATGACGGCGCGAATCTGGTCTTCGAGCGAGATCCAGCTCCACCACTGTTGACCGTCTCCCATCTTGCCGCCCAGGCCAAGCTTGAATGGGAGGAGCATTCGGCCGAGCACTCCCCCGTCTCCAAGGACGAGTCCAGTCCGCAGAAAGGCCAGCGGCACCCCCACTTGCACCAGAGCGAGCGCTGCCTCCTCCCATGCCGTGACAACCTTGACGAGAAAGTCGTCCTCCGGCCCTGCAACGCTTTCTTCTGTCAGCGTTTCGTCGCCACGGTTTCCGTAAAAACCGATGGCAGAAGCCGAAACGAAGACCCCGGGTTTGCGCTCCAGGTCGGCCACAGCTTTAGCCAGCGTGCCAGTCGCGGCGAGACGTGACTCGAGCACGGCCTTCTTGTGGTCGTCATCCCAGCGTTTGTCGCCGATACCGACTCCCCCGAGATTCACGATGGCATCGGCACCTTCGAGAGCGGAAGAGTCGACCGTTCCAGCCGCTGGGTCCCACTGCGACTCCTGGGGCCCTGATGCTTCTCTTCTCACGAGGCGCACAACCTCATCGCCGCGAGCCTCCAGCCGCGCAACAAGCGCCGTGCCGAGGAATCCGCTGGCGCCTCCTATGACAATCCGCATCTGTAGAGCCTTTCCTAGTGCCTCATCGTGAAGTTCGTAGCGGACCAAGTACCTGGATCATGCTCTCTTCCCAAGCATCGATGGTCGCTTGCAAAGGATCCTCCCGATCCATGTAATCGAGGGGATCGAGCGGCTCACACACTGTGGCTCGAATCGATGCCCGTCGGAACCTTGGTGCCCGATATGAAAGCACGCCCTCGGTTCCCTCGAGTGCAACCGGATAGATGGGGGCACCGGTCACAAGCGCCAGCCACGCTGCGCCTCGACTCGGGGGCGTTTCGCCCCAGAAGTCCGTCCGGCGCGCTTCCGGGTAGACCCCGACAGGTCTATCCGCGTTGATGGTTCGAATTGCGGATTTGAGTGCGCCGACGGGAATTCCGTCCCGCGGCATTGGGATGGCGCCCCAAAACCCCGTGAGCGAGTCGAAGAACCGGCTCCGGCCGAAAAGCTCATCGACGGCCAGGTAGCGGACGTTTTCGTGAGCAACCAGAGATGTGAATACCGGATCGACGAGCGAATGATGATTTGGGGCCAGGATGAAGGCGCCGCGGCGCGGGAGATCAGTCTCGTAGCGCGCTTCGTAGTCGAAATAGAGCTTGTTGAAGCCGGCGACGATCGGCCGTACAAGTCTGTACGAAATGTCGACGAAGCGCCCGGGATCACGCCTAAGTAGACGCACCGAGCTCGCTAAAGAGGGCGGCGAAGGCCAACTGCGGTCGCTGGTGGGCCTGCAGGGACTCGACCGTGTCCAAGACGCGTCCGGCCGCGGCAATTGCGTGCGAAGGCAACACCTTCGCCAGCTCCGTTGCGGGGATGTCCGTATTGCGAACGTTGGCGCCGAGCTGCGCCGCCGCGGAGTCCCGATAGAAGCCGGCGAGGATCTCGAGGCCGGTCTCGTAGATGGCCGAAGTGGCCCGTTTCAATTCCCTTTCGTGACGGTCCTTGAGCATCTTGCCGCCACGCCCTTCGCTCTCGAACTGCCTTGCTTCAGACTGCTGTCGCTCTTTCAGCGTTGCCAGGAGTGGCTCGGCGGCTGCCTGCACCTCGTCGGCAAGCATGTAGGCCTCCCCGGGGTGTTCGGAGAGCCGCGGCGGTATCGAAAGCCACATTCGGCGAAACTCGGCTACTGCGGGCTGAGTGGCCAGCGAGATCGCCAGTCCCGGCCGGCCGCCTGCAATGCCCGTGACACTGCCGGCACGTTCGGGGTCCACGCCCAACGCCCGTAGGCCGGCTTCGATTTCTTCATCAACGACCCTGCCGAGCACAATGGTCCGCGACCGACTTGCAACCGTATCCGGTAGGTCGTCCTCTGACTCGGCTACGAGGATGAAGATCGTCGACCTGGAAGGCTCCTCGAGCGTCTTGAGCAGCGCGTTGGCTGCTTCGTCGTTCATGATCCCAGCCTCTTCGAACAGGAATATCTTGCGGTCGGCTTCGAGCGGCGAGAGGCTGGCTTGAGATGCCGCGTGGCGCGCCTGGTCGACAGTGATCGAGGCGCGACCGTCGGGCTCGATGATGTTCACGTCAGGATGGTTGCCGGCGAGCACCCTGTGCCGGGCGGCAGCGTCATCGGCGATCAGTGCCGCTGCAAAGCGCCTGGCGACTGTGGCTTTGCCCGTGCTGGCGGGACCCACGAATAGATAGGCGTGGGCGGGCTGGGCCAGCTCTGCCTCCAGCAGCGCTACTACGCCGCTGTGGCCGATCACGTCAGCGAACACGGAGGTCTCACCCATGACGATCGGCCGCGATCTTCCAGATGGCGGCAGCAACGTCGGCGACCGGCATAGCTGCGTCGATCACGACGACTCGCTCGGGGTCCGCCGCCGCCAGACCTTCAAACGTGGCAGCCACCAGGTCGAGGAATTCACGGCCGGCCGCCCCGATCCGGTCCGGGTCCTCTTGGCGCGCCAAGCCCTCGCCGACATCGAGGCGGAGTAGCGCGACTAAGTCCGGCCATGTCTTGCCAAGCCCGGGCTCATTGACGGCTCTCACCTCGGCGACGCCGAGGCGGCGCCCGCCCCCCTGGTATGCCAGCGACGAATAGACCGAGCGATCACTGACGACCCAGGTGCCGGCCTCGAGCGCCGGCTCTACGACATCTCGCGCCAGCTGCGCCCTTGCGGCCGAGAACAACAGTGCTTCAGTCCACGGAGCAACCTCGTCGTCGGTGTCGAGAAGCACGTGTCGGATCCGCTCGCCGCTCGGAGTTCCGCCCGGCTCACGGACGATCAGCACGTCGTGACCGGCTTCCTCAATCAGGTCTTGCAAGGCGGCGGCAACCGTCGACTTGCCTACTCCTTCGACACCTTCGAGAGCAATGTACAAACCGCGGGTCACTACTCAGACTCTCCGTCCTGCTTCTTCTCACTCGTCGGCCGTCGCTGCGTGGTGGAGCGACGCGCCTTGTCGGCGTGCGCAATGATGTCATGTGTCGCCGGCTCGAGCTTCGGCCGCGTGAAGAGCGTTCGCAGCGACCACAGCAAGCCGAGACCCGATAGCAGCATGATGCCACCGCCGAGGAAGAGAACAAGCCGGTTCGGATCATTCAGCCGGCCGATTCCCGAAACGTTGATTGCACCGGCGATGGGGACTGCCATCGCCATAGACACAAAAAGACCGATTCGCATCATCCCGAACAGAGTGGCGAAGACTCGACCGCGCATTTCGTCTTCGACGTGCTCGTGGAGATGTGTCAATCCCATCACGTAAGCGGCTCCGGCACCGAGCCCCATCAGGAAGATCCACGCCGCGGCGCCCGCAACGGTGCCGACGGTGGCCGCCAGGCTGAGGCTCAACCCGGTCAGAGTCACCGAAGATGCGAACACCAAGTCACGCCTCATCAGCTTCGATGAATACGCAGAGACTCCGGCGATGCCCATGGCGGCGCCGACACCAAGCGCAGTCACTATGCCGAAGAACCCGGTCTCGTCTGCCAGCAGTACGTCCTCGACAAACGGCTTCCCGATGATGATCACGGTGCCGCCACCGAACAAGGCGGTCGTCATGCCAAAGATCACTCGGCGTACCGACTTGTCACGCCACAGATATCTGACGCCCTCGGCGATCGACTGCATGGTCTGTCTCGCATCGAGCGTCTGGCCAACCGCTTCTGCCTTTTCGGCGAGGGCGGTCTTCAACGCAGGCAGTGTCGCGACGATCAAGCCTGAGAAGAGAAAGGTCGCAGCATCGACGACGAATGCAAGGGCGAATGGCTGTGTCGCCTCCGGTATCAATGCGCCGAGACTGAGAGCCGGGAAAAGGGCGAGGATGAAGTTGAAGGCTGCGCCGACGGGAATCGTCCCGTAGGCCGCGCCGAGCATCAGCGAGTTGGCAGACACAATGTTCTCGTCGCGAACCATCGAAGGCACCACTGCTGCCCGCGGTGCCTGGCCGAGCAGGCTCAGAATCTCGAGGGCGACGGTGATGACGACGAGCATCGGCAGGTTCGAAGCGAAGATCAGGAACGGCACGATCAGGGCTCGACCGAGATCCGCAATGACTATCAAGCGCCTTCTGTCGAACCGGTCAGAGAACGCCCCAACTACCGGCCCGAAGAGCAGCCCGGGAAGAACCCGGGACAAGAGCGCGACCAGGATGCCACCGCCGCCGCCGATCTCGTCGGCGACACCAATCGTGGCGAAGATCGTGATCCAGTCACCGGTGCTTCCAATAGCCGCCGCCCACCAAAAGCGAGCGAAAGGACCCCTGCGGATCATGGAAACAGCCGAAGTCGGCTGCATAGAGTTGTCCATGAGTTGACTAAGCGTAGAGGGACTGGTGGGGTTCAGCGCGCGGCTCCGGCAACTCGCGGCCGGTGTCTCCTATCTGCACCGTACGAGATACGCGAACCGAGATGCGAGATTCGCTCTAGTTCCCTCGTTGTTTCTGGCGTCGGAGTTCGAGCAGTTCTGCCGCTCGCTCGGGAGTGATCCCCTCGAGGGTGTCGCCGACCCGGAAGCTGGCGTTGGTCTCGCCGTCGGTGACGTACAGGCCCCACCGGCCGTCCTTGACGACGATCGGCTTGTTGGAGGCAGGGTCGTCGCCGAGTTCTTTGAGTGGCGGCGCCGCCTGACGACCCCGTCGCTTTTTCGGCTCGGCGAGTAGCTTCAGCGCCCCGTCGAGGTCGATGTTGAAGATGTCTTCTTCGGCTTCGAGACTGCGAGTTTCTTTGCCTGCCTTGACGTAAGGGCCGTAACGGCCGTTCTGCACGAGGATGTCCTCGTCGAGCTCAGGATGCTTCCCCAGGTTGATCGGCTGGCTCAGCAGCTGCAGAGCTTGGTCGAGCGTCACATCATCGAGCGTCATCGTCTTGAAGAGCGAAGCAGTCTTTGGCTTCTCTTTCGAACCTGGCTCAGGTTCACCGAGCTGCACATAAGGCCCGTAGCGGCCGCTCTTGGCCAATACGGTTTGCGAGCTTGCGGGGTCGGTACCGAGGATCTTGTCCCCGCTCGGCGCCGCCAACAGCTCGAGAGCGAGCTCTACGGTGAGCTCGTCCGGCGCGGTCTCCTCGGGGACACTTGCCGTGTCTTCGCCGTGTTGTACGTACGGGCCGTAGCGTCCCGCTCGAGCCACGACCGGCTGACCGTCTGGGGCATCGCCGAGAGGAATCGAGTTGATCTCGCGGGCGTCGATGACGTCGAGGTTCTC
Source organism: Actinomycetes bacterium (assembly GCA_024638645.1). Taxonomy (GTDB): domain Bacteria; phylum Actinomycetota; class Acidimicrobiia; order Spongiisociales; family UBA5794; genus JAHEJX01. The sequence goes on along the minus strand of JAHEJX010000024.1, from coordinate 23,384 downwards.
GGCAACCATGTCTTCGAGACCGGGATGGCCATTGCCGAAGAAGAACGCGTGCAGCCACGGCTCGGCATCCTGATCGCCTGCCGCGATCTGGTCGAGGTCATCCTCCATGCGGGCAGTGAAGGCGTAATCGACGAAATCGGTGAAGTGCTGTTCCATCAGAGCGATCGCCGCAAATGCCACCAACGTTGGGACGAGAGCGCTGCCCTTCTTGCGGGCGTAGCCGCGCTCTTGGATGCGGGAGATGATCGAGGCGTAGGTCGATGGGCGACCGATGCCGAGCTCTTCGAGACGCTTCACAAGAGAAGCCTCGGTGTATCGGGCAGGCGGTTTGGTCTCGTGGCCTTTGGCCTCCAAGTCGACGACATCGACGGCCTCGCCCTCGGCCATCGCCGGGAGGTGCTTCTCCTGGTCGTCGAGCGCCGCATCTGGATCGTCCGATCCTTCGACATAAGCCCGCAGGAATCCGGGGAACAGAATTGTCTTGCCAGATGCGCCAAAGAGCACGTATTCACCCGTCGCCGCGGTGGCCGAAAGTCGAACCGCGATCGACTCGCCTTTGGCGTCCTTCATCTGACTGGCAACGGTCCGCTTCCAGATCAATTCGTACAACTTGGCCTCGTCCGACGTGGGCCCAAAGGTCGAAGCGACCGTCTGGGGCAGTACGAAGTCGTCGCCGGACGGTCGAATCGCCTCGTGGGCCTCCTGGGCGTTCTTGACCTTGCCCGCATAAGTTCGTGGCTTTGCCGGGAGGTACTCGGCTCCGTAGCGCTCCGTGACCAGCTTGCGTGCAGCCCCCACAGCAGCTGCCGACAACGTCGTGGAGTCGGTGCGCATGTAGGTGATGAGGCCGCTCTCGTAGAGCCGCTGGGCGGCCGACATGGTGCGACCGGTCCCAAAACGGAGTTTGCGTCCGGCCTCCTGCTGGAGCGTGGAGGTGCGGAAAGGCGGATACGGCTTGCGGGTATACGGCTTGGCCTCTACGGACTCGACCGTGTAATCCGCGCCCGACAGGCCTTCGGCCAATGCGACGGCGGCTTCCTGGTCGAGGAGTTTGGCGTCACTTTCGAGCTTCCCGCTTGATGCGAAATCGCGGCCGCTTGCGACTCGCGATCCATCGACACTCACGAGGGTGGCTGCGAACTGAATCCTGTCTGGATCGGACGGTACGGTGAACTCGCCCTCGAGATCCCAGTACGAAGCGCTGACAAAAGCCATTCGCTCCCGCTCCCGCTCAACGAGTATCCGCGTCGCCGGAGATTGGACTCGGCCCGCGGAGAGTTTGGGCCGAACCTTGCGCCAGAGGACTGGGCTGATTTCATAGCCATAGAGGCGATCGAGGACACGACGCGCCTCCTGGGCATCAACCAGCCGCTGGTCGATCTCACGCGGATTGGCTACCGCCGCCTCGATCGCCGGTTTGGTTATCTCATGGAAGACCATGCGATGAACCGGGACCTTGGGCTTGAGCACCTCGTGAAGGTGCCAGGCGATTGCCTCACCTTCGCGATCCTCGTCGGTTGCGAGGTAGAGCTCGTCTGCCTCTTTGAGCAGATTCTTGAGCTTGGTCACCTGCTTCTTCTTGGTCGCCGAAACCACGTAGAGAGGTTTGAAGCCGTTCTCGACATCGACGCCGTATTTGGTGCGCCGCCACTCGTCTTGAAGCTTTTCGGGCGCGTCCTTCGCTCGACTGGGAATGTCACGAATGTGCCCAATCGAGGACTCCACGATGTAGTCGGATCCGAGATAGCCACCAATGGTCTTGGCCTTGGCGGGCGACTCGACGATCACAAGTTTCTTGGACATATGGTCCTGAATCAGAGACTTGCTCGGCCTAACGGCTCGAGCGGAGAGCATTTCTATATGGACTGGAGAGCCTTGTCAACCTACGTGTTCGGGCGACATATTCGGAAACTGAAGCTCTTCGGGCGGTATCGGGTCGGTACGTATCACGTGCTACGTGCTGACCTGATTGCGTTTTCGACACGCTTTGCGACCTTGGGCCAGGTGTGATTCTCTTCGACCCATTGGCGCCCCGCAGTGCCCATCTTCGCCGCCCTCTCGGGGTCCTCGACGAGGGTACGGAGCGCCGATTCGAGGGTGACGTCGTCGTGGGTGACATAGCCGGTCATGCCGGGGATCACTGCTTCCGGCGCTCCCCCGCTATCGCCGGCGACAACCGGAAGGCCAGCCGCGGCGGCTTCGAGGTAGACAATGCCGAGCCCCTCGACTTCGAGGCCCGCCCAGCGTGATTTCGCCGGCATCGCGAAGAGCGACATTTCTTTGTAGAGCGCAGGCAGCCGCTCCCACGGCACGTCCACCTCGAACCGGGTCGGTACTTGGCGAGCTGCGGCGAGGCTGCGGAGCCGCGCCTCCCACCGGCCCCTGCCAACGAGTATCAACTCGAGTGGTATTCCGGCCTGACACAATTGCGCCGCTACCTCGATGAGGCGGTCCTGGCCCTTGCGGGGAACGAAGCGGCTGACGCAACCGATCACGGGAGCCGACGGTCGTGGGCCCGGGGTGAAGGTGGCGATGTCGACCCCTGCGCCCACCGCAATGACCTCGCGGCCGGTGAGCCGCCCGACCTTCCCGGCCGTGTAGCGAGACACGGCCAGCAGCACATCGGCGCGGCGCAGCACCCGAGCCAGCCACTGTCGCGCCACTGGAAATGCGGCAGGCAGTGTGACCTCGGCGCCATGGGTCATCACCGCAATGGGACCGGTGAACGCAGCGCGCACCTTGGGAATCATCGCGGGAAGCGGGTGGGGAGCACCAAACAGCACGGCATCCGGCCGGAACTCGTGAATCTCATCGACAACCCATCCGGCTACCGAAGAGGTTGGCCACATGAAAGCACGATTCCCGCGCCGCACGATTTCTTCGCCCCTGGAATTGGTGGCAGCGCCATCCGCCGGGGCGAGGACTCTCACCTCACCGTCGAAGTGGTCGACGACGTTGCCGAGCCACTGCTGAATCCCGCCCGGCTTGGGCGGATAGTCGTTGCTGACTACGAGCAGCCGCATCGTCAGAGCTCGAGATGAGGGGCGATGTTCCAGTCGAGGACTCGAGTCCCCCGTGGTGAGATTCCAAATGAGGCTATTGCCGTGTTGCGCAGCGGAGCGACGATACGCCGCTGCCCGACCGGTACCTGGAGAACACTGTCGATGTACGCCCTGGTCGAGCCACCGTGGGAAACGATGCCAACTCGCTGCCCTTCGTGTTTGGCCGCCACCTTTGCTACCGCGCCAGCAACCCGGCCGACCAGTTCCGCCCACGTTTCACCGTTGCCACCGCGACGAATGTCTTCACCCCGGTCGAACACGCGCACCGCGTCTTCGGGATACGCCTGGCGAATCTCGTCGCGGGTCAGACCTTCCCAGGCGCCAAAACCGAATTCCTCGACGCCGTCGAGCACCTCAGGATTCATGTTGAGGCCGTCGCCAATGATCTCGGCCGTCTGCCGAGCACGACCCAAACGCGAGCTATACAGCACGTCCAACTCGGGAAGGCCGGCGACGGCACCCTTCGCCTGGGCGCGTCCGTTTGCGTTGAGTTCGCCGTCCATCTGACCCTGCCATCGCGATGCCACATTGCCGATCGTTTCGCCGTGTCGGATGAAGACGACTTCCGTGCCACCGCGATGTGAGATAGGAGCGTCCGCGAGGTGGGTGTGGTCGTTGTGGATGTGCAACCGATCGACTCCGTCTCGGAAGCTGAGGTGAACCATTGCTGTGTTGCCGGGGAGCACGAGCGGGTTGGGCCGCCGCGTCCCTAGGAGAACACCGGTGAGCACAGCAATCGCCAGGCCGTGGGTCACGACCAGTGCGCTGCCGTCACCGACGTGTGAGATCAGCGCTCGATAGGCACTGACCAGGCGGTCGGCAGTGTCCGAGAGTCGGTCGGCGCCGCCCAGCCGGACGTCCTCGCCCCGCATGAACGCGTCGAGATCGTCCGGCGCCATCGCCCTGACCTGGTCATATGTACACCCTTCCCAGGCACCGAGATCGGGCTCACGCCATGCCGCGTCCGAATTGAATCGCTTGCCCAGGGACTCTGCGGTTGCCTGTGCCCTGCCCAGGTCGGAGGACACAACTGCATCGAACCGGCGGTTGCGGAGGCGTTCTGCCAGGCGCCTCACTTGCTCATGACCCGTTTCGGTGAGGGGCGAGTCGGTAGCGCCCTGCCACAGACCTGCCCTGTTCGACTCGGTCTCACCGTGGCGGACGATATAGATGTCGGTCATGGAGCTGCCTCAGATCTCGAAACCACCGGCCCCGGTAGGGTAGGCCTCGATGCTGACGGTATTGGCCACAGCCGCCGAAGATGGCGGATTCACCCTGCCGGACAACGCCGTGGGCATTGTCATTTGGATCATCGTGGCTCTCGTCATTCTCGGTGGATACATACTCATCAATCGCACGCGGCAGCGATTTCGCGAGGACTACATCCGCAGGCTCAATTGGGAAAAGGAGCTGCGGGAGAACGATCCGGACATGAAGAAGGAGGAGTGAGCGAGCTCACTCCTCCTTGAGTATTGGGTATTAGGTATTAGGTATTAGGTATTAGGTATTAGGTATCAGGTATTAGGTACGTTGTACGTAGTACTCCTCATACGAACGCTGAGGCGAAGATCAGGCTGACGATCGTCATCACCTTGATGACGATGTTCATTGCAGGGCCGGAAGTGTCCTTGAAGGGGTCACCGATGGTGTCACCGACCACCGCAGCGTGGTGGGCTTCCGACCCTTTGCCTCCGTAAGCGCCGGCCTCGATAAACTTCTTGGCGTTGTCCCAGGCGCCTCCGGCGTTGGCCATGAAGATGGCGAGCAGGAAACCCGACACGAGAGCGCCTGCCAGGAGCCCGCCGAGAGCGCGCACCGAGATGAAACCGACCACGAGCGGCAGTGCCACCGCCAGTGCCCCGGGGATGATCATTTCGCGCAGCGCAGCCGTCGTAGAGATGTCGACCGTCCGTGCCGAATCGGGTTTGACGCCTTCCTTGCCTTCGAGCAGGCCCGGAATCTCGCGGAATTGACGCCTGACCTCTTCGATCATCTGGTTGGCGGCACGACCCACGGCTTGGATCGTCATCGAAGCGAACAAGAACGGGAACATCCCACCAAGGAATAGCCCGACCATGACCGGGATCTCGAGGATGTCGATGGTTCCGAGGACTGTTTCCCCTGCTGCCTCGTTGACCGCCTGCTGGAAGGTGAAGAACAGGGCGAGCGCCGTGACGGCCGCCGAACCGATGGCGAAACCCTTGGCGACTGCCGCCGTCGTGTTACCGAGCGAGTCGAGAGCGTCGGTCGCCTCGCGCACCTCGGGCGGCAGATGCGCCATCTCGGCGATACCGCCTGCGTTGTCGGCGATCGGTCCGTAAGCGTCCACAGACACCGTGATGCCGAGCGTGGCCAGCACGCCGATGGCCGCGATCGCGATGCCATAGATGCCGGCAACCGCGTCCGGGAGGTCGAATGCCATGGTGCCGCCGGCGAATGCGGCGAGCATCCCGAACGCAACCAGGATCACAGAGAAGGCTGCAGAGCGCATTCCCTCTGCAATGCCCGCAAGGGCAACGGTCGCCGGGCCCGTTTGGGCCTGCCTGGCAACTTCCTTGACGACCTTGTGATGGTCGGATGTGAACCACTCCGAGATCTGGCCGATGAGGTAACCGACTGTGAGCCCGGCGACAACCGACAGAACGAGGCCCCACGCAGATGACTCGACGCCCGCCACGTCGCTGAACATCAAGGGGGTGAGAATCACTGTTCCGAGAATCGTGAGTCCCATGGCCACCCATGTGCCCTTGTGCAACGCAGCGGCGAGGCTCCCGCCACCCGGTTTGACGAAGAACGAACCGATGATCGAGGCGCCCATGCCAAGCGTTGCGATCATCAGTGGGTAGAAGAACGCCTGCTCCTGGAACGCCTCGCCGGCAAAAGCGAAAGCGGCGAAAGCGATCGGCGCGATGAGCGAGCCGACGTAAGACTCAAAGAGGTCGGCGCCCATGCCGGCGACGTCGCCCACATTGTCCCCAACGTTGTCGGCGATTACCGCCGGGTTGCGCGGGTCGTCCTCAGGGATGCCGGCCTCAACCTTGCCAACCAGGTCGGCGCCGACATCTGCAGCCTTGGTGTAGATCCCGCCTCCGACACGGGAAAACAGCGCGATCGATGAACCGCCAAGGCCGATCGCCGTGATGATTTCGAAGGCATCGATGTCGTTGAGGATCTCCTTGAAGAAGAGATACCCGAGGGAGAGACCAAGCAGACCCAGGCCCGCAACGGTGAACCCCATGACCGCGCCACCGCGAAACGCCAGCGGGAGAGCTGCGTTGATGCCTCCGCTACGAGCTGCTTCTGCTGTTCTGGCGTTCGCCGCGGTAGCAATTCGCATGCCGATGAACCCGGCCAGCGCCGAGAGGACCGCTCCGAAGATGTATGCGATCCAGCCCCAGGGCCACCCCCAATCCAGCAACACGCCGATGAGAATCGCCAACACGACCACGAAACCGGCCACCGCGGTGTACTCGCGGCGGATGAACGTCATGGCGCCCTCTCGAATTGCGCCCATCAGTTCGATCATCGTTTCGTTGCCAGGGTCTGCTGCATTCACCTGCCTGGCGAAATAGACCGCAAGCACCAATGCGCCGATTGCCAAGACGATGGCGAGGTAAAGCCAAATAACCGGATCCACAGAATCTCCCGAAGTCGTAAAAGAACCGGCGGGAGTATAAAGGCCATTGATTGCGCTCCCCATTCGGGTCGCCACCAATGCCGAGTATCCGGTATCCAGTAGCCGGTAGCCGGTACTGCCCTGACCCAGGACGTGGCTCTGAGCCCGGCAGCTCAGCGCCAATGTTGTTCGAACAACCCTCAGCAAGCTTCAGGGCAGTCGGGCCACTGGATACCTAATACCTGACTGGATACCGGCGTAGCCCTACTTCCTCCACAACTCCCTGGTGAACAGAAGCAGGATCGGATAGATCTCGATGCGGCCGACCAACATCAAGAACGACAGCAAGTACTTGTTGAGAGGTGCCACTTCGATGAAGGTGTTGCTCGGACCCAGCTGCGAAAGCGCCGGCCCGACGTTGCCCAGCGACGACGCCACAGCCGAGCCAGAGGACACGATGTCGAAGCTTCCCCCGTTGAACTCGGCGATGACGGCAAACAGCAGCGTGCCGGTCATGAAGATGAACATGTAGAGAAGGAAGAAGGACTGCACCGTCTCCACGACTTCGTCGTCGATCGTGTCGCCGCCGAGCCTGGTCACGAAGACACCGCGAGGATGGATCACCCGACGTAGGTCCGAGCGCGCCGCCCCCGTCAGCACCCCGAGCCGGTACGGCGTAACGGAGCCGGCCGTGGAGCCCGCCATGCCGCCGACGAACATCAGGCCGAAGACAATCACCTGCAGGGCAGGCGCCCACAGTCCAAAGTCGGCCGTGGCATACCCCGTCGTGGTGACCAGCGTGACTGAGGTGAACACCGCGTCGCGAATGACATCGACTATGGCGCCACCGTTTCGGGTGCCGATGGCAAAGGCAAGCGCGGCAGCCGCCATGATCCCCATGTACAGCTTGAACTCGTGGCTCTTCAGGTACTCCTTGGGATCCTTCAAACCTCGGTAGTGGAGGGCAAAAGAGGTACCAGCCAGGATCATGAAGACAATCACGACCCACTGGGTGTATGCCGAGAAGTTGTCGAGCGATCCGCCGTCCGTGCCGAACCCGCCGGTCGAAAGCGTAGTGAACGAGTGGTTGATTGCCTCGAAGAGCGTCATGTCGCCGAACAGCAGGAAGATGGCCTCGAGAATCGTGATACCGAGGTAGAGATACCAAAGCCGCTTGGCGGTCTCGCGGAAGCGAGGGGTCAAACGGTCGGGCGTCGGGCCGGGTGACTCCGCCTGAGCCAGGGCCACTCCACCCGTGCCGAGAAACGGAAGCACGGCAATGGAGAGCACGATCACGCCCATGCCGCCGAGCCACTGCATCATGGAGCGCCACATGAGGATGCCGCGCGGCATTGCATCGAGATCGGTCACGATCGAAGCGCCGGTGGTGGAGAAACCCGCGGAAGTCTCGAAGATCGCATTTGTGAAGTCGCTGATCGATCCGGTCAGCAGGAACGGCAGCGTGCCGAAGATCGCCATTGCGATCCAGGTAAGGCCGACGACCGCAAAACCCTCCTTCATGGAGAGATCGCTCGGACGCTCGAACCGATTCCGGGTGTACCAACCAACCACCATCGTGATGGCGGCAGCCAGCAGGATCAGCCAGCCATCGCTCCACTCCCGATAGATGAACGAGGTGGCCGCAGGGACTGACATCGAGGCGCCGATTGCGGCAACGACCGCGCCGATAATGTGCAGCAGCCGCCGCGGATGCATCAGCCGGACAGTTTCTCGAGCTCTGGAAATGCCTCGGGCAACGCAATGACGATCAGATGGTCGCCTGCTTCGATCACGGACTCACCGAGTGGAACGAAGGCCTCTTTGCCGCGCACGATGCCGCCGACGATCATTTCGTGGGGCAGGTGGATCTCGGAAAGCGAGTGGCCCACGGCCGGACTCGTCGGCTGCACTTCGATTTCAATCGCCTCCGCAGCGCTGTCCCGGAAGGTGACGACCGCGTAGATGGAGCCGCGCCGCACGAATCGCAGAATCTCGTTGGCGGCAGCGAGGCGCGAGCTGACTCCCGAGTCGATGCCGACGCCCGGCAGGATCTTGACGAGATCGAGCCGGTGGAATCGGGCGACGGTTTTGCGAGCACCCATGGCCTTGGCTACGAGGCAACCAAGAATGTTGATCTCGTCCCAGCCAGTCAACGCCAGCACCGCGTCACTGTTTTCGACACCTTCCGACTTGAGAACCTTCGGGTCCGTGGGGTCACCGTGGACGGCAACGACTTTGGAGTTGCTGGTCGCCACTTGGCGCACCCGATCGGCGTCCTGATCAATGAGGGTGGTGCCTACGCCCTCTTCGCAAAGCAGCATCGCCGTACGACGAGCCAATCGTGTCGTGCCGAGGATGATGACCTTGTTGAAGGGTTCCTCACTCCAGCCGAAGATCTCGAAGGCCTCCTCCGTCCTGCCGGCCTCGGCCATGATGATGACGTGGTCGCCGGGGAGCAGTTCCGTACTACCCCGGGCAATCAGCGTGTCGCTGCCGCGAACCACCGCCACCACCACCCATGTCCACCCGCGGACCATCGAGCGCAGACGCGCCAATGTCAGGTGGGAAGCCGGCGCGCCCGGCGAGATGAATCCACCGAGCAACTGAAGACGACCGTCGGCGAAATCGATGGCTTCGCTGATGCCGCCTGACTTGATTGTGCTGACGAGTTCATGGGCGGCGGCCTCGCCTGGGTCGATCAGCAGGTCCACTCCGAGCTCCGCCGCTTCCTCACGCAGCGAAGAATCTTCCACCCTGGCAATCCGGTGCGGCACGCCGATCCGAGTGGCTGCGTGGGCCGCCAAAATGTTGGCGGCGTCCGAACTGGTGACGGCGATCAGCATGTCGGCACGGCCGATTTCTGCCTCTTCGAGGGAGGCAGGGCTGGCACCGTTCCCGACAACCACGAGGACGTCGAGCTCGCCCTGCAGCTCAGCAGCTCTGCTGGCGTCCGACTCGATTAGGACAATGTCCTGACCTTCAGCTGAAAGGCGCTCTGCGAGGTAGGACCCCACTGCCCCGGCGCCCACTATGACGATTCTCATCTACCTGCTCTGGGAAGTACCCGAAAAGGCTAGCTCGCACTGGAGGGGTCCACGCTCATTCCGGCCGCCTCGAGGCGAAGATACCGGCAAGGTCTACCATCTCGGGCCGTGGGAATCCGTCGCCGCCTGCCGGCTCTCATCGCGCTGTCCCTGTTCGCAACTGCGTGCAGCGCAGCTGCGGTGCCGGAAACCACATCTTCCACGACCACCACCTCCCCGACAACAGCCGCCCCAACAACAACGCCGCCGCCGACTACCTCCTCCTCAACAACGACTGCAGCGCCGCGATCAGTCGCTTTGGCCGGCGAACTACCCCCCAAGGCACTGGATGCGCTGCGCGATTTCTACAACTGGCTTGCCGACGACCGCAATCCGGAGCCAAAAGTGCCGAGGGCGATGCTCGAGAACTTCATGGGAGCCGGCCATGAAGTGCCCCGGGCCGCAATCGTCAAAGGAGTCGTGCGCAAGCTCGGCTCCGGCGACAGCGTGGCAGTGGCTCACGTCGGAGATGACACGCTGTTCCTCGTCAAGGACGACAAAGCGTGGCGGCTGGCCGGGGCAATCCTGCCCGGGCTCCTCCCTTGGCTTGGCACAGGGCCCAAGCTCCTGCTCGTGCTCGGGTCGGACGCGAGGCCGGGAGAGAATCAGCAGAAGCTGCGAGCCGACTCAATCCACATTGTCGGTGTAGATCCGGCGCGGTCGACGGGCTCGATTGTCGGCTTTCCTCGCGATTCGTGGGTGCAGGGACCGGCGGGCGGGAGCAAGTTCACGAACGTGATGTCCAATCGTGGCCCCGCAGTGATGCTCGAGACGATGACCGAGCTGACGGAGCTCGAGCTGGATGGTTATGTGGTCACCGGCTTCGTCGGGTTCGAAGGTCTGATCAAGGGGCTCGGGGGCCTGCTGATCGATCTGCCCCGCTCCATCGCCAGCGGAATCAAGGGCTGGCAGGACTACCCCCGTGGCTCCCAGAAACTCGGACCGACCGCAGCGTTGCGGTTGGCGCGGATCCGCAAGACTTTGCCCGGCGGCGATTTCGCCAGGTCGGCCAACCACGGCCTCATCATGAAGGCGGCCATGTTGATGATCCAGGCCCAGGGAATCGACAAGCTGCCCGAGATGCTCGACATGCTTCTTGACAACGTGTGGACGGATCTCACCACGGAGGAACTACTTCAGTATGCGGCGTCTGTGTTCCTCCTGGCGCCGGACGACATGGTCAACATGGTCATGCCGGGCTCGGTTGGGAAAGCGGGCAGCCAGAGCGTTGTGTTCCTGGCGCGCCGCTCGCCCGACATCTACGCCGACCTGGCAGACGGAGTGATTGACGAGGAGTGAGGTGGTCTCGCTCCGCGCCGAGAACCAAGCATGACCTATTTGGCATCAAGTGGTGCCGGTCAGCGGCGCCAGGAACCTGTTGCGCTTGGCCTGAGTCAGATCAACCGGTTGGTCGACCTCGCTGATCCGGACCGCCTCGGTGCCGATTAGGCGGGCGATACGTTGGGCCTGCTCCTCGAGCGCCAGCCAGCGACGTTTTGGCCACTTGACAAGCGGAACCACGTGGAGGTGCAGCGGATCGTCTGACTTGCCGAGATCCCAGACGCCCACAATGGAGCCCCGGTCGTAGACGACAGAGGTCGCATTGCCAAAGCGGTCATAGATGAATGGAGCGAGTTCGGAGTTAAAGATCCGGGAGCGATCCTGATACGCGACCATGAGCACGTCCCACACGGGTAAGAGACGCAGACCGTCCAGCAGCTCGATGGCATTCCCCGACCGGCTGAGATCGACTTGCGCAGCCGCAGCCTTTGATTGTTTCGCGGTCCAGCCCGTCCACCAGCGCAGATCGGATTCCGTCACCGGTCCATAAGCAGCGACATAGCGCCGGGCCAGGTCGAGCTGGGCTTCTGCCTCAGCAGGCAATGGCTCGTCTCCCACCCATTGGGACCAGCGGGCATAAGTGAGCCGATTGGAGCGCCAGCCACCCTCGTTCGTAGCGCGCACGATGCGACAATCAGCGCCAAGCAGACCAAGGAGCACGGAGAACAGATCGCCCAGTTCTCGATCGGGATCGACGATCTTGCGGATCTCGGCGCCGGCTAGCGGCCCTGCTTCGAGCACCTCGTCGACGGCGGAAGCCAGCGCGTCGTATCGGCCCTCGAGTCGTTTGCGCCACGGGTTGACCTTCATGGCCAGACTTCTGGTCGCGGCGACACTGAGCCGGAGCAGCTCGGGCGACGACGTGTACACGCTGTAGCGCATTGTTCGGGCGCGGATGAGGCGGCGTTGCGCGATTGCGGCGTCGAGGTGTTGCCGGGTGAATTTGGGCACCCGCGCCAGTGCGGAGAGGTACGCGGTCGGATTGGTGCTGTAGATACCGACGGCTGCGTCGACCACGACCGCGAGGTTGTTCGCCATCGACGCATTCTTCCAGCCTCGACTCAGCGATGAAGGCGTGTCGGATCAAAAGTAGCTCGCGCAGTCGCCGACGCCGATATGTCGGGGAGAACTGTCAGCCGTAACGGAATCTCGACGGTAGTGACGACCGTTCGCCGAGCCCACGTCGCGTTCCGATCGCAGTCACACCTGGTGAGCCTGGCCCCGTTTGCCGCAGCGATCGATGCCGCTGCTTCGAGGGCGTCGTCGCTGGAGAACGTCAATGGAGCGGCTGCCAGCGCGGCGGCGTCGGCAGCCACCTGTGCTTGTGCCCTGCCGGCCAGGAATAGCGTCACGTCGACCGTGAGCAGCGCAGCTCCAACGAATACCGCGGCCAGAGCGAGCACCAGAAGGACGACGCTCCCCCGCTCGCGGAGTCGATTCACCTCTCGACCCGCATCGAAGCAGATGCTGTGAGGTCGATGAAGCCCCCACCCCAGGCATACGGCACCAGCCTGTGGCGCAACGTCACCTCCACCACAGCCGGCTCACCGACGACCTGGGGTCGAATCACGGCGACGCGGGCGTGATCGCCGGCAGCGCCGAGCACACGCTGCACCGCCTCGACGGCGTCGGCCGGCTCCGGATTGACCGCGGCAACCCGCGCTCCCTCGCGGGCTGCGTTGATGAGCTCGAGTTGGCTGCGACCGACTACTGCGATCTCGGCCATTGCAACGAGGAGCAGCACGATGAGTGGGAGTAGGAGGGCAAGCTCGACCGTCGCCGACCCGGTCTCCGTGTCAGCCACTGAAAGACTTCACTCTCGCGATTACTGCGTCGAAAAGGTCGGGCAGTACGGGCGAGTTAGTAGCCCACACGATCAAAGCGAGGGCGACCGTGGCGGCGGCCACCATCACGAGGGCATATTCGGCCGTTACCGCTCCGATTTCTGTGCCGAGTTCCTTCATGGGGTTCCTTTCGTCGGGGACGGTCAGCCGAATCGGCTGAGAGCGTCAAACAGTGCAGGCGCCACGATCATGAGGAGCAGGCCGGGAAGCATCAGAAGCGCCAAAGGCAGCAAGAGCTTGACGGGCAATCGCTGGAGCCGGGTCTCGACGGCGGCGAGATGTTCCGCTTCGAGTCGTTCCCTCAGACCAGCCAGCACCGGCCCAACTGCGGCGCCGGTGTCGAAGGGGCGGGCCAAAGCTCTCAGCAGGGACGCGGCCGGTCCGCGGGCATCCCTGAGGGCGCGGGCAAGGCCGAGATGAGGCGCGGTGCGCAGCACCAGGTATATGCCCGGTCTGAGTGTGTGATCCGCAAAGGCCGCCGACCAGCGCAACGCCTCGTGCAAACCCATGCCGCTGTCAACCGCCAACTCGAGCAGGGCACACAGGTCGGCGACGGCGCTGGCTGCTGGGCGCTCGGCGGTCCACCGCTTCAAACGGACGGTCGAGTGAAGCACCAACGCGACGATCACAGCAGCCGTCATCGACCGGCTCGCTTCACCATCAGGACAACCAGGCCGGCGCCCACAATCTCGAGCGAGATCCCCACCAGCACCGCAGTGCGAGCGGCAGCCGACGTGGAAAGCACCCCGAGCGAGCGGGTCAGAACGAGCGGGAGCCCAACCAGCAACGGAAGAGAGGCAATCACAAGAGCCGATGCCTTGGCTTGGGCCACGAGCACACGACGCTTGGCGGCGAGGTCGCGCTGGGTGCGAACCCTTTGGGCGAGGGCGATGAAGAGCGGAGCGGCCGAAGCACCGCCGACCGCAGCGAGCTGCAGGCCGGCAGAGATCAGCGTGTCGGCGCGGACAGATCGGCGCGCCAACTCGGCGGCGACCCATCCCATCGGCTGTCCGGTGTGCGCAAGTCGGGCCAATTGCGACTCGGGATAGGCCGCGGCAATCGCATGGCGCAGGCTCGCACCTCGACGTAGCTCCGCGGCGATGGCCTCGAACTCGGCCGCCGTGTCGGTGGTGGCAAGGCGCGGGCGTCGACCGTTGGGAGAGAACGCCAAGACAGCGACGGCCAGCACCAGGCTCAAGGTCATCGGTCGACGACCCCGTCCGCAGCAACGGGGTACAGACCGCTCACGGACCGGCTTCCTCCAACCCGCTCCATGACAACAATCAGATCGATGACAGAGTGGAGCAGCCCGCGAAGGGCTATTGGAGTCAAGCCGGGCCGGGCCCCGAGCGCCATGAGCTCGAGCCGCCGGAGGGCGTCCTCGGGATCGCTGGCGTGGACCGTCGACATGGAGCCGGCGTGACCAGTGGCCATGGCCTGGATCATGTCGGCTGCCTCACCTCCGCGGACTTCGCCGACCACGATGCGGTCCGGCCGCAACCTGAGGGCATGGCGCACGAGGTCGCCGAGCGTGACTTGGCCGACACCTTCCGAGTTCGCCGGGCGGGCTTCGAGCCTCACCACATGGCCGGTGAGTGCGAGTTCGGCGGCGTCTTCGATGGTCACGACCCGATCGCCGGCCGGGATCTCGGCGGACAGGACGTTGAGAAGCGTCGTCTTCCCGGCTCCGGTGCCGCCACAGACGAGGAGATTGCGCCGATCGACAACCGCCGCCCGCAACTGGCCCGCAACTTCCTGCGTGAGCGATCCGGCGCCCACCATCTCGCCGAGCGAGCGGACCGAGCGGGTGAAGCGGCGTATGGCAACGACCGGGCCGCCCGGAGCAATGGGAGGAAGCACTGCGTGGAGCCGCGAGCCGTCGGGAAGCCGAGCATCGACTACCGGACTGGCGTGATCGAGCCGCAGCCCCAAGGGAGCAATGGCCCGCTCAACGGTGGCGGCAAGCGACTCCGCAGTCCGGAAGCTGACGTCGGTGCGTTGCAGGCGGCCAGCTCGTTCTACCCAAATCTCGTCGATCCCGTTGATGAGAATGTCCGAGATCGAATCGTCAGCCAGCAGCGACTCGAGCGGCCCCATACCTACCAGCTCATCGACGGCGGCAGCCGCACTTGATGCCGCGTCGAGTGGATCCTCCACAGCTGCAATCGCTTTGGCTGCTATCAACAGTGGACGCCGGTCCAATGGGACGCCAGATGCGAGGAGCCGGGCTCCGATCCGAGCCACCGCATCCTGGCTTTCCGTGCCGTTCACCACGACGAAGTCCAGACACGCCGCCACGCTCGCAGCCAGCGACTGGGCCCCGGCTGTTTGAGCGCCAGAAGCGCGGCGACCGCTCGGCGGGGTGCAGGTGGCAACCCGATGCCGCCCTCCGGCAGACGCAATCGAGTGGCGGACACACGTTGATAGACGCCCCGCCCCTGTGGGGGGAACAGCCTGCCGGGTACCAGCAGGCGGACGGGGACGAACGGGGCGGGGACGTCACCTGATGGCCCGCCGAGGCGCAAGACAACGGCGGGCCAGTTCTGGATCAACAGTTCCACGACACTGCGCGATTCCGCGAGCGACACTCCACCGTTGCGCAGGACGGCCAGCCCACGTCTGGCTGGGCGCAGCTCACTGGCACGCGGCCCGCCGGCGACGAGATCTCGCAAGGAGCGTTCGGAAGGGTATGCCACACCGGCCGGATCGAGATCGGCGACGAGGCAAGTCGGTTGTGCGATGGCGAGCGCTAACGGGGCGACGGCCCCAAGCACTCCGTCCTCCGGTGCCCAGGTAGCAAGTGCAGGCATCGGTTCATTGGGTCGGCTCGATGGGGAAGCATCGCCAACCTATGTGGCGGGTGTGACAGATTCAAGAGGTTCGTCCCGGCCAAATCCCTCAGCCAAAGGACTCTGGGCGCCGAGATTCTGCGTTGTACGTTGTACCTTGTACGTTGTACGACCTCACCTATGAAAACAGCTGCTTTCTTCGATCTCGACAAGACCGTCATCGCCAAGTCCTCGACGCTGGCGTTCGGACGGCCGTTCTATCGTGCCGGGTTCGTCGGCAAGCGGACGCTGATGAAATTCGGCTTCGCACAGCTCTTCTACGTGCTCTTTGGCGCAGATGAGGATCAGCTGGAGCGGGCCAGGGATCAGATGCTGACCCTGACGTCCGGCTGGCATCGTGCCGAGATCGAGCAACTCGTCGAGGAGACGCTCGAAGAGGTGGCCGATCCCCTCGTGTATGCCGAGGCGCTCACCCTCATCGACGAGCACAAGCGGGAGGGCCGCGAGGTCTACCTCGTCTCGGCGAGCCCGATCGAGATCGTGCGGCCCATCGGGCGCCACATCGGCGTCACCAACATCATTGCTACCAAGGTCAAGACAGATGCCGCCGGGTTCTTCCTTCCGGAACTCGATGTGTACGCAATGGGCCCCGGCAAGGCGGCGGCCATCAAGGACCTCGCCGAGCGGGAAGGTATCGACCTCTCCGAGTCGTACGCGTACAGCGACTCGATCACGGACACACCGATGATGGAGGTGGTGGGTCACCCCGTGGCAGTCAACCCCGAAAAGGAACTGCGCAAGGTTGCGGAAGAGAGGGATTGGCCCATCGTCCTCTTCACCCGCCAAGTCAGTCTCGGTACTCGGCTCCGCCAGCCGGTTCCAATCATCAGCGGGGCCACGGTTGTGGCAGCACTGCTCGGCGCTATCGGCATGGCCCTTCTCAAGCGGCGGGCAGCGCGGGTTTAGAGCTGGCTAGTTTCGGCCCATGGCCGAGCCGCTCAAGAACATGGTCGGAGAGGCGGTCGTGCGCGACATCGCCCACCGCGTCGCATTAGTCGACTCCGAGTTCGGCCGTACCGGCTTCGTGAAAGATCTACTCAAAGAGCTGCCAGCCCTCGAGCTCAAGTCTCGCATCGAAGCCATTGCCCGTCGGCTGCGTGGCGGACTCAGTGACGGCTACGTCGAAGCGCTCGCCACAGTCGTCGCCGTCGCTCGCCAGGACCCGCCCATCGAAGGATTCGCCGCCTGGCCGCTGTGCACCTTCGTTGAGATCTTCGGTCTCGACCATCCGGACCAATCACTCGCCGCAATGGAACACCTCACGCAGCGCGCCAGCTGCGAGTTCGCGATCCGGCCCTACCTCCGGGATCACTGGGACAAGGCATATGCAACCCTCGAAGCCTTCACGAGTCACGAGTCGGCCGCGGTGCGCCGGCTCCCTTCGGAAGGAACGCGCCCCCGGTTGCCATGGGGCGTCAATGTGCAGCGACTGAGCGATGACCCCGCTCCGGGCCTTGCCCTCCTCGAGCGACTGCGCCACGACGTCGACGAGACTGTTCGTCGATCGGTTGCCAACCACCTCAACGACATCTCCAGGAGCTCCCCGGATGCCGTCGTCGCAGTCATCGAACGCTGGAAGAACGAGCCGAGCATTGACATGCAGATGCTCAGCCACGCTCTCCGCACACTTGTGAAACGGGGTCATCCCGGAGCGCTGGCTGCGCTCGGATATGCGACGACGGCAGCCGTGTCCGTCGATCGGTTCGACGTGTCCCCGAGCGAAGCACGCATGGGCGACCACATCACCCTCGAAGCGAGCATCGAATCAACAGCAGAGGACTCGCAGCGCCTCGTTGTGGACTTCGTCATCCACCACATCAACAGGTCGGGAGCGACCAGCCCGAAGGTCTTCAAGTGGAAGACGATCGACCTCGGACCGGGGGAAAGAGCGGACCTATCGAAGCGCCGTCTCATTCAGATGGCGACCACCCGAACCTATTACCCGGGCAAACACCGCGTGGAGCTGCAGATCGCCGGCAGCGTGGTCGCAGCAGCAGCGTTCGACGTCGTGCTCTAGTCGTCGATCGGCGGCGGCGCTCCGGGCACTCCTCCTTCGGCTAGGGCATCATCGGCAACGCCACCCCTCTTGCCCGACTCACCGGCGGCTTCCTTGGCGGCGATCCCCTCGGCCCGGGCTGACTCGATCTTTTCCGTAGTGAGTTTCGGCGCCGCGTACAGAAGCAAGAGCGCATAAGCGCCGGCCGCCACGAACCATGGCATCCGGAGTGCGAGCTCGCGGCCGAAGAAAACCTCGGACCCGACGACCAGAGCTCCCCCGATGGCCGAGCCGATCGGCATCATTCCCCAGGCGAAGAAGCGGTAGACGCTGTTGACTCTGCCGAGCAGCCGGTCCGGGATAATGGTCTGGCGCAGCGACACCGTGATGACGTTCCACAGAATCGCCGTGAAGGTGAATGCGCCGAACGCCGCCCACACGATGATCCAGCTCGAGTTCACGCCGATGATGGCCGTGATGAAAACGCTGGCGGACAGCGTGAGGAACAGCGACGTGCCGCTGCCCAGCTTGGCCGAGACCTTCGAAGCCAGGAAAGTGCCGGCCAGGCCCCCGATGGCAGCGCCGGTGCCGAGGATCGAGAACTCGAATGCGGATGTGCCCAGGACTTCCTGGGCGAACAACACGAACGTCGCGAAGGTCACCATGCCGAGCCCGTTCATGAAGCCGAGGATGATCGCCATCGGCCGCAGCAGAGGATGGCGCCACAGCCAGCCGAAACCTTCCGCGATCTCACCCTTCCAGTCGATCTTCTTGCCGGCAGCCTCGGCGGCGCCGTCAGATTTGAAGACGCCAGAGATCAGCCAGACCATGGCCGCCGCAACGGCGAACGTCCCGGCGTCGAAGAAGAACGGCAAGGCGAATGCGATCCCGATGAGAAGCGAACCCAGCGGCGGTCCCACGAAGCTGTTGGCAACCATCTCTATGCCCCACATCTGCCCATTCGCCTTTTCCAGATTCGCCGGCTCGACGATCGCAGGGAGGATGGTCTGGGCAGCGTTGTCCCGAAGTACCTCTGCAAAGCCGAAAAGCAGCGAAGCCAGCAGGACGATTGTGTACAGCGCGCCGTCCGTCGTGAGCTCTAGCCCGCCCGCAATCTCGTTTGGTGCAGGTAGCGCTCCCTGCCTTGCGAGCACGGCGAACGCCACCACGGTGGTGATCAGAGTCCGGAAGATGTCCATCGAGACCATGATCTTGCGGCGATCCACCCTGTCCGTGATCACTCCGGCGGGAAGGGTGAATATGAGCCAGGGCAGTCGCTGAGCAACAGGGATGAGGCCAATCAAGAACCCGTTACGGGTGACTGCCGAGGCCAGCCACGGGTACGCGATCGTCGCCACGCCGTCGCCGAGGTTGGAGATGACGGACGCAGTCCACAGTCGCCAGTAGCGCGAGCCGAGGCTGATCTTCTGTTTGAGCGCTGCCTGTTCGCTCACTCATCGTCTCCAAGTGAAGGCAGGTTGGTCGGGTAGACCCCGGCAACAAGGCCAAACATCCTGTCCCCTTCCCTGGGCAGGTCGATGAACTCCCCCGCGAGCTCCAACAGACGCTCGGTGAACTCGACTGCACGTTCCTCCGAGATCCGAGCCCGGCGCATCGTGAACATGGGAAGTGGCTCGCCTTCGACGGCGACACCCTCACGGCGCACGTCGTCGAGCATGAAGAACGGGTCGTTGCCGCCGGCCTTGCCGAAGATGATGGTGCGAGCCGTCCGCCCGTAATACTTCTCGGTCATGGCTCGCACCTTGTTCGTGCGAACAACGTGAACGAAGCCGGCCTGCTCCAGAACCTTGACGTGATAACCGACAGATCCCTTCGGCTTGCCCAGAGCCACGGCGAGCTGTGACGTCGTGGCAGCGCGCTCGCTGAGAAGGGACAGGATCTCCTCTCTGGTGACGTTGCCCAGAGCCCGCAGCTGTTCAGGAGAGTCGGCCCGCACATATTCGTCCATGTCGTAATCCACCACATGGCCGGAGTTGGCTGCGCTTGCGTCTGGAGCGAGGCGAGGTTCGAAACCCTTCATGGCCAAATTGTCGGGATTTCCCGACAATTAGTCAAGGCCTGATGGCGAAGCCATCAGATCGCAGTATTGGCTACACCAAACTGCCGCCCAACAATCCGCAACACCAACTAACTCCCCAACCCAGCAATCAAAGCCCGACAACGAAGCCATCAGACTGCGCCAACCGAAGCTCGGTTGGCGGCGCTCAGCCGCCGTCGACGGCGACCCCGTCGAAGCCGGCATGCTCGTCGTCTGCTGGGTCGTCTTCTGCATCGTCCTGCGAGTCATTGCGTTCCGACGAGCCACTGCGCGTCCAAACGGCCAGCATTCCAATGGCAGTGAGCCCGGCCAGCACTGCCAGGATGATCCAGGCAAGGCCCACAACAGGTCCTGACGAGTCGTCGATCTGCTCGGACGGCGGTTCGACGAAGGTCAGGACTTCCGCGGAAATCCCTAGCTCCACCATGGTCGACGCCTCTGACAAGGTGCTCGCGCCGATCGGCGGTATGAGTTCGAAGGCAAGCAAGATGTCTCGCCTGGCGGGCAGCGCGACCACCGCTCCCCATGTCCCGTCTTCGCGCGCCAGGAGCGCCACCGGGTCCAACTCTGTGCCGGCTACGTCCTCGCCGCGCAGCAACACGAGAGCCGCGGGCTCCACGAGCTCAACCGAGACCTCGATGGTCACCTCTTCTGGAGTGAATCCAATCAAACGCGCTGAGGCTTCGCCGAATGGTGTGCTCAGCGAGACGGACAACAGGAGTGCAATGGCCCAGGGCATTGCCGAACGTTACCCGCTCCCCCTGCGCCTACTATGCCCACTCGCTCCTGGCACCACGGAGAGACCAAAATGCCGCCTAGAACACTGCTCGACAAGGTCTGGGAAGACCATGTTGTCCGCCGCCAAGACGGCGAACCCGACCTGCTTTACATCGATCTTCATCTCGTTCACGAGGTCACGTCGCCGCAAGCTTTTGAGTCGTTGCAGCTCCAGGGAAGACCGATCCGCCGCCCCGACCTCACCCTCGCAACCATCGACCACGGCGTGCCCACCGAAGGGCGGGAGCTCGGCATCAGGGATCCGCTTTCGAAGGTCCAGATCGACACCCTCGTTGCGAACTGTGAGACGAACAACATCACCCTCTTCGGGCTCGACGACCCGCGCCAGGGCATAGTCCACGTGATTGGGCCCGAGCAAGGCATCACCCAGCCCGGGATGACCATCGTTTGCGGCGACTCCCACACTGCCACCCACGGCGCTTTCGGCGCTCTTGCTTTCGGCATCGGCACGAGCGAGGTCGAGCATGTACTGGCGACCCAGACGCTCCCCCAACTCAAACCCAAGGCCATGGCGATCAACGTCAACGGGCAACTTCCGACCGGTGTCACTGCCAAGGACATCATTCTCGGGATCATCGCCAAGATCGGCGTCGGGGGTGGAACCGGCTACGTCATCGAGTATCGCGGTGGAGCCATCGAGGCCCTTTCGATGGAAGGCCGGATGACCATCTGCAACATGTCGATCGAGGCAGGAGCTCGCGCCGGATTCATTGCTCCGGACGAGACAACGTTCGCCTACCTCAAAGGCAGGCCAAAGGCGCCGCAAGGTGCCCAATGGGATGCCGCCGTCGAGTACTGGAGGACGCTGCACTCAGACGATGGAGCGGAGTTCGACGCGGTTGTCGATGTCGACGCTTCCAGTCTCGAGCCGCACGTGTCTTGGGGCACCAATCCGGCGCAGACCTTGCCTGTTTCAGGCATCGTGCCGAGCCCGGAGGACTTCGAAGATCCGCTCGACCAGGACTCGACCGCCCGAGCGCTGCTCTATATGGACCTTGCAGCCGGAACCCCAATCACAGATATCGAGATCGATCGCGTATTCCTCGGCTCTTGCACCAACGGCCGGATTGAAGACCTGCGAGCAGCCGCTGCGGTCATCGCAGGCAAACGAGTCAAGGACGGGGTGCACGCCATGGTCGTTCCGGGCTCGGGCCTCGTAAAACTCCAAGCTGAGTCCGAGGGCCTCCATGAGATCTTCACGGCGGCGGGTTTTGAGTGGCGCGACGCCGGTTGTTCGATGTGTCTCGGTATGAATCCGGACATCCTGCTGCCGGGCGAACGTTGCGCATCGACCTCGAACCGCAACTTCGAGGGCCGCCAGGGCCGGGGCGGTCGCACCCATCTTGTCAGCCCTGCCATGGCCGCGGCAGCTGCGGTCGCGGGGCATTTCGTTGACGTGAGGACATGGTCATGAAGAAGATCTCAACCATTGCCGGGCGAGCCGCACCGCTACCGCGCAACAACGTCGACACGGACCAGATCATGCCAAAACAACACCTCAAGCGAGTCGAGCGCTCCGGCTTCGGCCCATACGTGTTCTATGACTGGCGCTACGACAACGAAGGCGAACCACACTCCGATTTCATCCTCAACCATCCGGAATACCAGGAGTCGAAGGTGCTGGTCACAGGGCACAACTTCGGCTCAGGTTCATCTCGCGAACACGCGCCCTGGGGACTCGAGGATTGGGGTTTCGAAGCAATTGTGGCTCCATCGTTCGCCGACATCTTCTACAACAACTGCATCAACATCGGCCTGCTTCCTGTAGTCCTTGCCGAAGCAGAGGTCACAGAACTCATCGAGCTTGCTCACGAGCCGGGGAACCATGTAGTGATCGATCTCGACAAGCAGACACTTACCTGTGGCGCCTTCCAGGCGAGCTTTGAAATCGACGGCCACGCCAAACATCGCCTCGCCAACGGCCTCGATAATGTCGGCCTGACCTTGCAGAACAGTGCCATGATCGACGAGTACGAGTCGAACCGCCCTGCGTTCAAGCCCACCGTTCGCTGATCATGGATCGCCCGACGCGGCACGATCAGGCCATCGCCATTCTCAAACTTCGAGGCCATCGGATGGCGTCGCAGATTCTGGGACGACGGGCAACCAACGCGGCGGACTTCGAAGAGGCCTTCAACGTGGAGCGCATTGATCTGATTGCAGCGATCCCCAACACCGCGGAGATGTTGAAACTCGGTCGCAACATCGTCGGTCCCCGCGACGGCCTCTACATCCTCGATGACGGCGGCTCCTACCGGGTCTACGTCCAGGAGTCGGGCGAGGCGCGCAATGAAGTGCGGGGCGATTTCGTGGCCGCCCGGGAAGCCGTGGTGGACGCTCTCGTCCGTCTCGGGGGAATCCCGTATGTCCCGGCTGGGTAGCATCGCAGCCCTTACGGCAAGCCTGCTGATGGTGGGTTGTGGCCCGGCCAGCCCGACACTACCCATCACGCCGGTCGACACTCTGGCCCCGATCGCCGAGGAGGCAGAGCTTGCTGAAGGCGACGTCGTCCATGCAGTCGGCCGGGGAATCTACATCGTCAACATTCCCGGCGAGGGCCTCATCGCGCTGTGGGAAAAGGACCCCTTCAAGGGATGCCGAATCGCCGATGCCGGTGAGCCGGGCCAGCGGCGAGAAGGCCTCCCGATCAATCATGAAGAGACGCGGTTTGTGGACCCGTGTCACGGATCCGAATACACCCTCGACGGCACATACCTATCGGGTCCGAGCCCGCTT